>NZ_CP047951.1:2254002-2576003 GCF_014279755.1 Synechococcus sp. PROS-U-1 | reverse complement strand
AACCAGTCATTACAGAGATTCTGGGTTGATCATGGTTGAGGAAAATTTTTCAGAGGATGGGGAGCAATGGCTCGTTTTCCACGTCTTCACAGCAGGTGGAAAACCGCCGGCTGTGAAGAAGGGGGTGTTTTCGTTTGTTTTCCACAGTGTGTTGAGGGGTTTTTTGGTCGTCTTCCGCAGCCGCTTTGTTGTTTGGTTGGGCCAAATGGCCATGAAAAAACCCCCATTCGGGGGCTGAGTCCGTTGATGGAACCCGTTTTCTAGAAGCCCATGACGCTGGCAACGGTGCTCAGATCAGGATTGAGGTCGGTGTGGAAGGAGGCGTCGTTGTTGCTGATGGCGCAGTCGGGATCCTTGAGGCCGTTGCCGGTCAGGACGCAGACCACCGTCGAGCCAGCAGGTACTTCATCTTTGCGTTTGAGCAGACCTGCCACGGAGGCAGCACTGGCGGGTTCACAGAAGATCCCCTCCTGACCGCCCAGGAGTTTGTAGGCCGCAATGATTTCTGCATCGGTGACATCCAGGAACGCACCCTTGCTGGCTTCGCGTGCTGCCAGTGCCTTGGCTCGGTTGACCGGGTTGCCGATGCGGATGGCCGTGGCGATGGTTTCCGGGTCCGTCACCGTGGTGTCGTTCACCAAAGGAGCTGATCCACTGGCTTGGAAGCCCATCATTCGGGGGAGCTTCCGGCTCTGGCCCGCCTGCTGATATTCCTGAAAACCCATCCAATAGGCGGTGATGTTGCCTGCATTGCCCATGGGAATGCAAAGCCAATCGGGTGCGTCTCCAAGGGCATCCACAATTTCGAAGGCAGCCGTCTTTTGCCCCTGCAGCCTGTAGGGATTCACCGAGTTCACCAGAGTGACGGGGTACTTCTCCGCCGCTTCCCGAACGATGTCCAGGGCGCGATCGAAGTTGCCGCGAATTGCCAAGACCTCGGCGCCGTAGACCAGTGCTTGAGCAAGTTTTCCCTGGGCAACGTAGCCATCGGGGATCAACACGAAGGCCCGCATCCCTCCCCGGCGGGCATAGGCCGCTGCGGCAGCACTGGTGTTGCCTGTGCTTGCACAGATCACCGCTTCACAACCGGCTTCCTTGGCTTTGCTGATGGCCATGGTCATGCCCCGGTCCTTGAAGGACCCTGTGGGATTCAGGCCGTCGTATTTCACGAACACCTTCACGCCCTTGCCGATCTGCTCCGCAATCGATGGCACGGGAATCAGAGGCGTGGCTCCCTCCCGCAGGCTGATCACCGGGGTTGCATCGGAGACGGGAAGCCAGCTGCGATAGGCCTCGATCAGTCCTGGCCAGTCCTGCATCACAGGGGTGGCAGTGAAACGCCGACGGAGGTTCTGAAACAGGGACACCGGCTGGGATGGGGGGATTTCCGGAATCTAGGCGGCGTCCGTTCAGGGAATAGTCAGGGTTGCGCGTCCTTCATCCCGTCCAGAGGGGAGTCGGAGAAAAACTGCACCAGGCCAGCAATTGATTCCGCTTTCTCAATGACCCCAAACAGGGCTGGCAGGTTCACCGCCATCACGGCATTGGGATAGCCCTTGAGAAAGCTCACCGCGGTGAGACCTTCTTCGCTTTGCAATCCATTGATCACCCCGGCACGGATCGCCGGAACACTGACCTCAGGTTCTGGTGTGTAGATCGGGTAGATGATGCGTGAAGCACGACGCAGGATGGCTTCACCGATTCGTGTGTTGATTAAACGGCTGGTGAGCACCAGTGGAAGCTCGAGGCTTTGATTGAGCATTTTCGACACCTCCTGAGGCTCTTGCCCGGAGAGTTCAAGCAGATCGCCCAAGAGTCCGATGGCTTCACCAGTCTCAGCCAGGTGTTCAAATTCCTTGACGGGAATTGAGCGGCGGAAGGCACCACTCACAAGGGCCACATCCGTGGCGGCATGCAGAGGTTGCATGACGCTGCTCCAACCGAGTCCTAGTCCTGCCGCTACGGCAAGCATTGAGGAACGGGTGAAGGGCTTGAGACGCATCACGCTGAGGGTGTTCTCAGGAACTTAGGCAGGAACTCCAGCGGCGACCCGCACCAGGCGGACAACTCCACGTTCGGCCAGCCCTTGAGCCACCTGGAATCCCATACGGCGGGTGTCAGGCTCATTCAGCACACGTGGCATTCGTCGGAGCAGAAGTTCCGGTTTGAACCCCGGCAATGACTGCAACACCTGAATTAATTCTCGGACTGGTTCCAGTTGCATCAGTGGATCTGAGAGCCCAGGGGGCGTCTGGGCGATGGCGGAGGGTTGCAGTCGTTTGGGCAGGCGTCGACCGAGGCGCTGCATCGTGGACCAGCCCAGAGCATCGATTCGGTCCACGGCGGCGGTCACCAATTGATCCCGAAGCAGTCCCGCCTTGTGGGAGAACAGGAAGTCGAGCAGTTGATCCAATAGTGCTTCCAGGTCCAGTTGAGCTTGACTTGCAGCGCTGGACACCAGGTTTTCCAAACGGGTCCAGCGGAAGGCGTCCCCGTCGAACAGCATCTCCTTGAGACTCTGACGCAGTTGGGGATCGGGATCTTCCATCAGTCGCCGGGCGAAGTACGGGTAGGCCGCACCGAGGATCTTGAAGTTCGGATCCACACTCAGCGCGATGCCCTCGAGGGTGACCAGCGATCGGATGATCAGGGCGTAATAGGGCGGCACCCGGAACGGGAATTTGTACATCACACCGGACATGTCGTCGGTGACCGCTTTGAAGTCCAAGCGGTTGACGCCGGCTTCAAGGGCTTGGCTGAAGACCTTCTCAAACGCTGGAACAATGGGTTCCAGGTTCACGTCTTCCGCAAGGAATCCAAGGGTGACGAAGTCTTTGGAGAGCTTCCCGAAGTTCCGGTTCACAAGATGGACAACCGCTTGGATCAAACCCGTGCGTGATTCGCGGCTGACTTCGCTCATCATTCCGAAGTCCAGATAGCAAAGGCGTCCGTCTTCCAGTGCCAGGAGATTGCCGGGGTGGGGGTCGGCATGGAAGAAGCCATGCTCCAACAACTGTTGAAGGCTGCAGTTCACGCCCACTTCAACCATGTCGTCTGGATCCACACCGAGCTCCCGAACGGCATCCAGGTTGGTGAGCTTGACCCCGTCGATCCACTCCATCGTCAGCACGCGCCTGCTTGTTGCGCTGTGGTAGATCTTCGGAACGGCGATTCGAGGATTGCTTTGATGCAGTTCGGCGAAGGTTTCGGCGTTTGACGCTTCGTTGAGATAGTCCATCTCTTCGAACACCCGTCGCCCCAGCTCGTCGATCAAGGCGACGAGGTCACTGCGGATCAGTCCGATGTTGCTGTTGAGCCAGGCTGCGATGTTGCGCACGATGTACAGATCCAGGGTGATCTGTTCGCGTAGGCCTGGGCGTTGAACTTTCACAGCCACCCTGGCCCCATCCTTGAGGATTCCTTTGTGCACTTGACCAAGGGAGGCGGCTGAAATCGGATCGCGGTCCAGCTGTTCAAAAATTTCATCGACCGTTGCCCCCAGGTCTTCCTCGATGCAGGCCATGGCCAGGCCGCTGTCGAAGCCAGGCAGTTGGTCTTGCAACTGGGCCAGTTCTTCAAGCAGCAGCGGGGGGACGATGTCGGGTCGTGTGGACAGAGCCTGGCCGGCTTTGATGAAGGCGGGGCCGAGATCCACCAGCAGTTCAGCGCATTCGCGGGCTCGACCCCGGGCCCGTTGCTCGTCTTTCAGCAACTGGAACATCCAGTCGAAGATGACACCCAGGAGCAACAAGCCGATGGGCACCAGGGTTTGCCAGAGCCGTCGGATCAGCCGCTGGGGATGGCCTGCATAAATCCGCGTGATGGCGGCGGGGTCGTACTCGAGCAACCCCGCGGCTTCGATGAAATCCCCGAGCTCTTGCGCCATCAATAAAAGGGATGTGCGACCCCCCTTCTAAACGACCCAGGCCGCCGCTACGGTCGGCATCACCACAGGGCTGGATGTGCTCACCGGTCTGCTGCTGCAGAACATCGCTCTGATCGAGAGTCTTGAACTGGAGTTCAGCTCCGGCTTCACGGTGCTTACTGGTGAAACCGGCGCAGGCAAGTCGATTCTTCTTGATGCCCTCGATGCGGTTCTTGGGGGAGGGCAGGGGGCCAGTGGCGTTCGTCTGCTGCGCAGTGGTTCTGATCGAGCCAGGATCGAGGCTGCCTTTCAACTCAGCCCTGGCCTTGAACAGTGGTTGATTGCGGCGGACTTTGATCCCGAAGAGGAGCTTCTGATCAGTCGTGAATGGAAACGGCAGGAGGGTGATCGCTTCTCCAGTCGTTGTCGTCTGAATGGCAGCACGGTGAATCGTCAGCAGTTGCTTGAGCTCAGACCCCTGCTGATTGACCTCACCGTTCAGGGCCAGACCCAGTTGTTGTCGCGAGCGGGGCAGCAACGGCTTTGGCTGGACCGTCTTGGTGGTTCCTCTCTGGCAGAGATCAAGTCAAAGGTGGCTGATGCCTGGGCGGACTGGCGCGTGGCTGCAGATGCTCTGATGGCTCTTGAGCGGGAACAGCAACGCTCCGAGCAGGAGCAGGCTGAACAAGAAGAGCAGCTGGAGCAGCTTCAAGCTGCTGATCTGGATGACCCAGACGAACAGCAGCGGTTGGAACAGGATCAGGATCGCCTCGTTCATGGGGTTCGGCTTCTTGAGGGTCTGGCCCTGTTGTTTGGGCGTCTCCGCGATGGCGCTGATCAGAGTCCTTCTTTGCAGGATCATTTCGCGGCGTCCATCCAGGAGCTGCAGGCCATGGCCCAGCTGGATGGTTCGCTTGAGCCGCTGCGGGATCAGGCTCTGGATCTCGAAGCTGGTGTTGAGGCCTTGTTGCGGTCCCTCGATCAATACGGTCTGGCGCTTGAGAGTGATCCGGACCATCTCGAGAGGATCCAAGACCGTCTGTCGGTTCTCAAACGCCTGCAGCGTCGTTATGGCCTCGATCTGGCTGGTTTGATTCAGCGTCGCGATGATTTGCTGCATCGTCTGGGTGCCGAAGGATTTGCGGCTGAACTCGCTCGCCTGCATCAGAACGAGAACGACCGACGCCAGAGGCGTGATCAAGCCAATGCGGCCTTGCATCATGAGCGTTCCAAGGCGGCTGCGGCTCTGGAGGCGTCATTGCTTGAGCTGTTGCCTCCCATGGGTTTGGCCAATGTGCGCTTCAAGGTGGATCTCACTGTCTGTGATCCCGCTGACCATGGTGCGGATGCTGTGCAATTTCTGTTCTCCGCCAATCCCGGCCAACCGATGGCACCGCTGACGGAGGTGGCGTCCGGTGGTGAGATGTCCCGTTTTCTGCTTGCGCTTAAGACGACCCTGGCCGCAGTGGATGGGTCCAGCACGCTTTTGTTCGACGAGATTGATGCCGGCGTCAGTGGACGCGTTAGTGGAGCGATGGCGGATCTTCTCCAGACTCTTGCCCGTCAGCGCCAGGTGTTTTGCGTCACTCATCAACCGCTCGTGGCGGCGGTGGCCGATCACCATTTCCGGGTCAGCAAGCATGTCGAGGGCGGCGTGACCCATTCGCGAGTGTCCCGACTGCGGGACACTCAGGAACGACGCCAGGAGCTGGCTGATCTCGCTGGTGGAGATCAGGCCGATGCCTATGCAGCGAGCCTGCTGGACCAGCGAACAGCTTGAAGGCTTGAGTTCTTCCTAAGCTCATGAGCTTTCCAACGGGTCCTGATGGCGCGAACTGCTGCCAAGATCGCTGACTCAGCTGGCCCGCTGGCGACTCAGGACGACGTGATTCGGGTGAGGGGTGCACGGCAGCACAACCTCAAGAACGTCGATGTCACCATCCCTCGCAACAAGCTGGTGGTGTTCACCGGGGTGAGTGGCAGCGGCAAGAGTTCGCTGGCGTTCGACACGATTTTCGCGGAGGGACAACGTCGCTACGTCGAAAGTCTGTCGGCCTACGCCCGGCAGTTCCTGGGGCAGGTGGACAAACCCGATGTCGATGCGATCGAAGGGTTGTCCCCTGCGATCTCGATTGATCAGAAATCCACCAGCCACAACCCACGCTCCACGGTGGGCACCGTTACGGAGATTCAGGACTATCTCCGTCTGCTGTTCGGCCGGGCTGGCGAACCCCACTGCCCTAAATGTGGGCGATCGATCAAGCCGCAGAGCATCGACGAGATGGTCGATCAGATCCTTCTCCTGCCGGAGGGAACCCGCTATCAGTTGCTGGCGCCGGTGGTTCGCGGCAAAAAGGGCACCCACACCAAGCTGATCAGTGGCTTGGCGGCTGAGGGCTTTGCCCGGGTGCGCATCAACGGTGAGGTGCGCGAACTGGCCGACAACATTGAACTCGACAAGAACCACAGCCACAACATCGAGGTGGTGGTCGATCGCCTTGTGGCCCGTGAGGGGGTCCAGGAACGTTTGACCGATTCGTTGCGCACGGCTCTCAAACGCGGCGATGGTTTGGCGCTTGTGGAGGTAGTGCCCAAGAAAGGCGAGGAGCTTCCCGACGGCGTTGAGCGGGAACGTCTCTATTCCGAGAACTTCGCCTGCCCCGTTCACGGCGCTGTGATGGAGGAACTGTCGCCACGGCTGTTTTCGTTCAACAGTCCCTACGGTGCTTGTGAGGCTTGCCATGGCATCGGCCATCTGCGCAAATTCACAGTGGACCGGGTGATTCCAGATCCCAGTCAGCCCGTGTATTCCGCGGTCGCTCCTTGGGCGGAGAAAGACAACAGCTACTACTTCTCCCTGTTGTTCTCGGTTGGTGAAGCCTTCGGCTTTGAGATCAAGACCCCATGGAATGAGCTGACTGATGAACAGCGGGATGTGCTGCTCAACGGAAGCCGTGAACCGATTCTGATTCAGGCCGACAGCCGGTATCGCAAGGGCAAAGGGGGTTACACCCGCCCGTTTGAGGGCATTCTCCCCATCCTTGAGCGGCAGCTGCGTGATGCCAGCGGCGAGTCTCAGCGCCAGAAACTGGAGAAATATCTGGAGTTGGTTCCCTGTGCCAGCTGTGCCGGTCAGCGGCTCCGACCTGAGGCCTTAGCGGTGACGGTGGGTCCGTATCGGATTCCAGAACTCACGGCCGTCAGCGTCGGTCAGACCCTGGAACGGATTGAAAAACTGATGGGCGTGGGTGCCCATGAGGGCTCTGATCCTTTGCTGAGCGCCCGTCAGATTCAGATCGGTGATCTCGTGCTCAGGGAAATCCGCCTGCGCTTGAAGTTCCTGCTGGATGTCGGTCTGGATTACCTCAGCCTGGATCGTCCGGCGATGACGCTCTCCGGTGGTGAAGCCCAACGCATCCGGTTGGCTACCCAGATCGGTGCTGGCCTCACAGGGGTGCTTTATGTGCTGGATGAGCCGAGCATCGGCCTGCACCAGCGGGACAACGATCGTCTCCTGAACACTCTGGTGCGGCTCAGGGATCTCGGAAACACCCTGGTGGTGGTGGAACACGATGAAGACACCATCCGCGCTGCGGATCACGTGGTGGACATCGGTCCCGGTGCTGGTGTCCATGGGGGCCACATCGTGGCTGAGGGAAGTTTCGATGACTTGGTTGCAAGCAGCGAATCCCTGACTGGCGCCTATCTGAGCGGCCGGCGTTCGATTCCAACGCCGGCCGAACGCCGGCAGAGCGGCTCACGTTCCCTCAAGCTGATCGATTGCAACCGCAACAACCTCAAGAACGTTTCGGTTGAGTTCCCCTTGGGTCGGCTGGTGTCCGTCACCGGTGTGAGCGGCAGCGGCAAGAGCACTCTGGTGAATGAGTTGCTGCATCCCGCTCTGGAGAACGGACTCGGTCTCAAAGTCCCCTTCCCCCAGGGGGTGGGCGAGCTGCGGGGGTTGAAGTCGATCGACAAGGTGATCGTGATCGACCAGAGCCCGATCGGACGAACCCCCCGATCCAACCCGGCCACCTACACCGGTGCTTTTGATCCGATCCGTCAGGTGTTTGCCGCCACGGTGGAGGCGAAGGCCCGCGGTTACCAGGTGGGGCAGTTCAGTTTCAACGTGAAGGGCGGCCGTTGTGAGGCCTGCCGTGGTCAGGGCGTGAACGTGATTGAGATGAATTTCCTGCCGGACGTCTACGTCCAGTGCGATGTTTGCAAGGGCGCCCGGTTCAACCGTGAAACCCTGCAGGTGAAATACAAGGGCTACACCATTGCGGATGTGCTTCAGATGACGGTGGAGCAAGCCGCTGAGGTGTTTGATGCGATTCCTCAGGCGGCAGATCGGTTGCGCACGCTGGTGGATGTGGGTTTGGGTTACGTCAAGCTCGGCCAGCCGGCGCCAACCCTCTCGGGGGGTGAAGCCCAGCGCGTGAAGCTGGCCACGGAACTGTCGCGGCGTGCCACCGGCAAGACTCTTTATCTGATTGATGAGCCCACCACTGGCCTCAGCTTCTACGACGTGCACAAGCTGATGGACGTGATGCAGCGGTTGGTGGACAAGGGCAATTCAATCATCTGCATCGAGCACAATCTCGATGTAATCCGTTGCAGTGACTGGGTTATCGATCTTGGCCCTGAAGGCGGTGACAAGGGTGGCGAGATTCTGGTGACGGGGACTCCAGAGGACGTCGCCCAGCACCCCACCAGTCACACAGGGCGCTACCTCAGCCGGGTTTTGCAGCAGCATCCCCCTGAACTTCCTGTTCCCCTGGCAGCTTGATGGCTCGACTTCGCACACACCTGGCTGCCCTGGGTGTCGGTCTCTCTTTGGCCTTGACCGGGGGGCCCGCTTCAGCCCTGGAGCGCCTTGTGCTGCGACTGCCGTTTCTGGAAACTCAGGTCACGATCAATCTCTCCGGTGGTCAGTCCGCTGAGGAGTTGATCCAGGCCAGTCCGGATCTGCAGGATCTGCAATTGGCCAGTGGTGGCAAGTTGATGGACTTCCTGCGCCAGGTGTTCCTCACACCACTGCCTCTGGAAACAAAAGCCTTGCTGGCGGGATCGACCGGTCAGCCTCTCCTGGAGCAGGCTCTCCATGCAGCGACGCAGCTGGTCGAACTTGAGGACTTTGAACCGGATGTCAGTGGACGGATGCTGACGGATGCCCTGCTCCGTTCTGAACGCAGAGGACAACCCAACATTCTTGGTTTTTTGAGGGAGTTGCCGGGAGAGCAGGCGTCGATCGATCTGTCGCGCCTTGTTGAGGTGGCCAACCGGCTCAAAACCAATCTTGAGAACGGGGTTGCCTTGGCGAATTCCACTGAAGCCGCATCTGTGACGGCCGGAATGCGTGTTCCACTCCGCTCCAGCTGGTCCCGTGAGGTGGTTCAGGTTTCTGTGCCCCACCGCCCGCAAACCCTGCGGGTTTTGATCCTTCAGCCTGCATCGTCGGCCAATGGTCGTCTGGTCGTGATTTCCCATGGGCTTTGGGACGATCCGGAATCCTTTGAGGGGTGGGGCGAGGTGCTGGCCGCCCATGGGTACACGGTGTTGATGCCGGACCATCCAGGCAGTGATTTCAATCAGCAGAAGGCGATGCTCGCCGGTGCTGCGCCGCCCCCAGGCCCTGAAGAACTGCGGCTCCGACCCCTTGATGTGTCCGCTTTGCTGGATGGCGTCAGCACAGGGCGTCTTCTGGCAGGCGCCAAGTTGAACACCAATGCCGTTGCGGTGGTGGGTCATTCCTGGGGAGGCACCACCAGCCTTCAATTGGCTGGTGGTGTTCCCACCGATTCCAGACTCAAATCCCGGTGCAACGACCTGAAGCATCCGGAGCGAAACATCAGCTGGGTGCTCCAGTGCAGTTGGCTATCGGGGATCAATCAAGCCGCTGTTTCGGATCCAAGGGTCAAGGCTGTTGTGGCCGTCAGTCCGCCGCTGCGTTTGTTGTTTGATGGCAGTCGCTTGGAGACCCTTCCAGCAAAGGTGTTGCTGATCAGCGGCACGCGCGACTGGGTGGTGCCTTCGGGTCCGGAAGCGATCGCTCCGATGCGCGATAACAAGGCAGCGCAGTGGGGGCATCGATTGGTGTTGGTGCAGGGTGCTGACCACTTCAGCCTCCGCAGTTTTCGTGATGAAGCGTCTCCAGCACGGGTTGCGCCGGTCATCCTCGGCTGGATCAATGAGCAGCTTGAAGTGGATGGCGTGATCACCTTCTCCAAGGGTGGTTGGGGCGACGAACAGGGCAGCCTTGTTGATGTCAGTGATCGCCTCTGACATTGCCGGGTTGTTACATACAACCGCCGGTATGACCGTAGTCTCTTGAGCTCAGATCTCCTGCAGGAGAGGGAGACTCAGCTTTTTTAATCAGTTTGATTTACGTGGCTTCTAAGGTTTTTTTCATTTTTTAGCCCTTCTTCCGCCTCTAAAGAAAAACCAACGGCACTGAATTTGTGTTCCGTTGTTGTTTGTGAGGTGAGCGAATGGGGATCCGGTTGTTGCATCTGCATCTTCACGGTCTGTTTCGTTCCCATGAGCTCGAACTGGGACGGGATGCTGACACCGGTGGCCAGACGCTGTACGTCCTCGAGCTTGCGCGCAGCCTGGCGCAGCGGGCGGAGGTCGAGCAGGTTGATGTGGTGACGCGGTTGATTCAGGACCGTCGCGTTGAGCTCGACTACAGCCAACCGGAGGAGGCCATTTGTCCGGGTGCCCGCATCCTGCGTTTCCCATTCGGTCCGAAGCGGTATCTGCGCAAGGAGTTGCTTTGGCCCCATCTCGAGGAGTTGGCGGATCATTTGGTCCAACATCTGAGCCAGCCCGGCCAGAGGGTGGATTGGATTCATGCCCATTACGCCGATGCCGGCTTGGTGGGTTCCTTGGTCAGTCAGCGGCTGGGCATTCCGCTGGTGTTCACCGGCCATTCCCTCGGTCGGGAGAAACAGCGACGCCTCTTGGCCGGTGGTCTGGATCGATCTCAGATTGAGCAGACCTATGCCATCAGCAGACGCATCGACGCCGAAGAGCGCGCTCTGGCGCAAGCCGATCTGGTGATCACCAGCACCCGTCAGGAAGCTGATCAGCAGTACTCGCGCTACGGCCACTTTCAGGCGGCTCAGGCGGAGGTGGTCCCCCCCGGGGTCGATGCCACACGGTTCCATCCGCACGGTTCCTCGCAGGAATGCTCTGCTGTGGAAAGCCTGTTGCAGCCTTTCCTCAGGGAGCCAGATCGTCCGCCCTTACTGGCGATTTCCCGTGCGGTTCGTCGCAAGAACATTCCTGCGCTTGTGGAGGCCTATGGCCAGTCACCGGTGCTGCGGCAGCGTCACAACCTCGTGCTTGTGCTGGGCTGTCGGGATGACCCGCGTCAGCTCGAGAAGCAGCAGCGCGATGTGCTTCAGCAGGTGTTCGATCTGGTGGATCGCTTTGATCTCTATGGCCAGGTGGCCTATCCCAAACAACACAGTCGTGCCCAGATTCCCGCCCTGTATCGCTGGGCTTCGCGGCGTGGAGGTCTGTTTGTGAATCCGGCGTTGACGGAACCCTTCGGACTCACCCTGCTGGAGGCCGCGGCCTGTGGGTTGCCGATGGTGGCGACCGACGATGGGGGGCCACGGGATATCCAACACCGTTGCGACAACGGTCTTTTGGCAGACGTCACCGATCCTGGGGCACTTCAGGAAGCCCTGGAACTGGCTGGCAGTGATGCATCCCGTTGGCGACGTTGGAGTGACAACGGGGTCGAGGCGATCAGCCGTTATTTCAGCTGGGATGCCCACGTGTGCCAGTACCTCGCTCTGATGCAGCAAAAGATCCGTCTGTCACCCGTTCGAGCGTTGTCGGTGGTGCGGCGGCCGAGCCCTGTTTCCAGGATGCTGGCGTTGGATCTTGACAGCAGCTTGGACTTGCCGGAGCAACGCTCCCTCGCGCATCTGCGCGATCGGCTACAAGCCGAACCCTTTGCTGCTACGACCGGGTTGGTCATCCTGACGGGGCGCTCCCTGGGTCAGGCGCGTCAGCGCTATCAGGAGTTGCATCTTCCCGCTCCCAAGGCCTGGATCTGCCGCGCTGGAACTGAGATTCACCACGCGGTGGATTGCATAGAGGATTCCGCCTGGGCGCAGCGGATCAGCCAGGCCTGGGATCGCGATGCTGTTCTTGCAGCAATGGGGCAACTTCAGGAACACATCAAGCTTCAGGATCTTGATCATCAAAGTCGTTTCAAGGTCAGCTATCTGTTGCGTGCTTCCAACGGCGGTTTGATCGGGTTGGCCCGTCAGTGCTTGCGGCGCCATGGCCTGCAGGCGGAACCCCAGCTCCGCTGCCACTGGTTCCTGGATGTTTTGCCGCAGCGCGCGTCCCGCAGTGAGGCCATCCGTTTCCTGGCCCAGTCCTGGGGGCTCTCCCTGGAGCGGGTTCTGGTGGTGGCCAGTCAGCAGGGTGATGGAGAGTTATTGGACGGTTTACCCGCCACAGTCTTGCCTGCAGATCACGATCCTTGTCTGCTGGTCCAGCGTCATCAGCAGCGGGTCTTCATCTCTAAGAGACCCAGTGTTGGAGCTGTATTGGACGGGATAGATCATTTCAAATTTAAAACTAGTTTTTGAAAAGACAGTTTTTTCTTTCATCAGGAAAATTATTTAAATCTTAAAAGTGAATATGATGAAGAATTTATGAATAAGCTTCTTTTGCAATGAGTATTTCCTGTGTCGATCGGTCTTTCCGTTAATCCGCGTCGTTATTTGGGTCCAGTTGGCAATCTTTTTCCTGATTTCAAGGTAAAATTTGGAAAAAATAAGTCGATAAGATTTGATCCAATAGGATCCCTGACGGGTTCTAGAATGGTGTTTGAGCTTATCACTAAAACTTCTGGAAAAGCTAGAGGAGGTCGAAAGAATGGAGACGGTGAATCTGGTTTATCTGTGTCACCAAATGTTCATTTTGAAGCGCAGATAGATATTTTAAATGGAAAGCCTTATCTTGATGTAGAAGATGAGGATATCAAATATCTTATAGCTGCTATGGACCATAATGGCAATGGCCGATTGTCAAAGAAAGAGTTGCGGAAGTCAACTTTTAAAGCTGTGACTGATAAGGGTTTAATTGAAAACCACTCTAGAGATGCCGACGTTACTAAATCTTTGACATCTGAAGATGTTCTTTTTCAATACAAGCCAAAGCCTGTGCTTGATGGTAAGCCAGGGCCTGGCACGCTTGAATATAAAAAAAATTATAGGGTGTCTGTAGGAATCGACGATGACGGTAATGTGATCTCAGTTCTCTGTCCCCAAAACACACAGGAAATTGATAACACATTTGCGTCTGGTTCCATTTTATCTGAGGTTGAGATTGGACAGGTTGGCGGTAAAATTGATCCTCTGACAGGCGAGGGTACGTGGTATGCCGACGACTTGGCATGGAAGTTTTGGGGTGATATAAAGATATTTGGTAAGGAGATTTCGATTTCCAAGGAAGATGCTGCGTTGATTCCTATTGAAGATGCTTCGGGTTCAGGTGGTCTCTTGGCTTTGGACAGAATCGAAAAAAGCGCTCATGGAGGTGGGGATATTGAAAATATATTTAGTTCTTATTATGTTGACGGACTTCAAGGTGATCCTTCCGGTATTCAGAAGGGTCCTTTGCAGAAAACATTGATTCAGGCCGTAAATATGTTTGTTCCTGGGTTCGCAAATGGGGGAACTGCTATTGAATGGAATATCGATCTTCAAAATCCTGTTGATGTTAAGGGAAGTGAGTATGTTGATAAAGCTCATGCTTTGCATATGCATGGGTAGCATATACGTTTAATAAGGCCGACACTTGTGTTGCAAGTGTCGGCCTTTTTTTTATTGAGTTATCTTTACTTTGACGCAGGCTGCTGCTCGGTCGGCTTTTGCCTTCGCTCTTTCCACATCTGTATCGAGGGCTAAAGCAACTCCCATGCGTCGTCCTGGCCGTGCTGTTGGTTTTCCAAACAGCAGCAGCTGGGTGTCAGGTTCCCGAAGGGCTTCTTCTACTCCTGTGAGAGTCACGCTTTCCATGTGATTGTTTGCCAGAACCACTCGGCTGGCAGCCGCATCAGCGGTCGTGATTTCTGGAATCGGAAGATCGAGTACTGCCCGCAAATGCAACTCGAACTCATTCAAGTTTTGGCTTAGTAATGTGACCAGACCGGTGTCGTGGGGGCGCGGAGAGAGTTCCGAAAAGATCACCTCATCACCACAGAGAAAAAATTCAACACCGAAGAGTCCTGCACCGCCGAGGTTGTCGGTCACGGTCTTTGCCATGGCCTGGGCCTGATGCAGTTGTTGGTCCGTGAGTTGAGCTGGCTGCCAGCTGCACTGGTAGTCGCCACCTTCTTGTTCGTGGCCGATCGGTGCACAGAACAGGGTCTCGCCATTGCGCTGACGAATGGTGAGCAGGGTGATTTCCAGATCAAAGTGGAGGAATTCCTCCACAATCACCTGAGTTGAGGTGCCCCGAGCCCCGGCCATGGCGGCATCCCAGGCCTTGGGCAGATCGTCTGCACTGGCCACCACACTCTGGCCTTTGCCCGAAGAACTCATCACCGGTTTCACAACGACCGGCCAGCCCAGGGGTTCTGCCACTTTTTTGAGTTCTTCAGCACTGGAGGCATAGGCGAATCGTGCTGTTCGGAGATCAAGTTCGCCTGCCGCTAGGTCGCGGATACGGTCTCGATTCATGGTGACGGCCGTCGCACGGGCCGTTGGAATCACGGTGATCCCTTCCTGTTCGAGTTCCGCCAGCGCATGAACTGCGAGCGCTTCGATCTCCGGGATTACCACATCGGGTTGGTGGCGCCTGACCACCTCCAGCAAGGCATCGGCATCGGTCATTGGCAGCACCTCCGCATCGTCAGCCACCTGCATGGCCGGAGCACCGGCATAGCGATCACAGGCGATCACCCGGCAGCCGAGCCGTTGGGCAGCGATGGCGACTTCTTTCCCCAGTTCCCCACTGCCCAGCAGCATCACGGTGCGAGGAAACGACGGCATGGCGATCTTTTAATGGCTGGCCGCATCATCAATCAACGCAAGTCCTGAGACTTTCCGCAGCCTGGGAGTGCAGGGCTCGATGTGCCGCTACGTCAAGGATGCGTTCTTGATGAAGTCCAGTGCTTCGGGCGACATGGATGGCGGTTCTCGCTGGAGTATGTCTTCAGCTCGGGGTGGTTAGAGCCAGGCCCGCTGATCCGATTCCTCCGGTTGCTCCTTGGCTGAGTGATGCAGAGGCGCTCGCCTTGCTGCCGGCTGCCGTCCGCTCCCGTTCCACCAAACAGCTTGTGCTGTATCGCTCCAGCCGTCAGCTGATCCTGCTGGAGCATGGTCAGCTTCGTCTGCGTGTGCCTGCCGCTGTCGGCACCCAAGGTTGGGAAACGCCTCTTGGAGAGCATCGGGTGGTGTTCAAGACGGTGAATCCCGTTTGGAGGCATCCAGGCACTGGAGCTCTGGTTCCTCCAGGAGGCCGAAACCCCTTGGGATCCCGCTGGCTCCTACAACCGGGGCCAGATCATTGGTCTTTGTGGGAACACGGGTCGCTGGTCGACTGGTCCTCACCTTCACTTTGAAGCGGAACCACTGCATCTTCTGGATGCGCTTGAACGCCCCAGCGCTGAGCAGCTGAAATCGATGGAGCAGTCACCTCAGTGGCGTCAGCGTTCTGTGGAAGCGAGTCGTTGAGGGTTCAGTTCGAATCGGCGTTGCTCTGACGTCGCACTTCTCCGATCAACCACACGCCCATGAACCCCAGCGACGACAGGCCGAAATAGATCAGCACCCAACGCAGAACCCGATCGGGATCCGCCGCTGCATTGGCCAGCAGCTCAGCGGTTTTGGCAAGCAAGTTCTCCATCAGTTCTGAAGATCCGGGATCAGCGTGAGTTGGCGGACCGGCGATTCTTCGCTGACGAATCCCCAAGCTTCAAACACTGTGGGATCGGGATGGGTGATGCGCTGCTCGGTTCCATGTCGCTCCAGTTGGAACCCTTCGCTTGACATGCGTCGCATCAAACTGGCTGACTCCTCGAAGCGGGAAGCCATGGCCTCGAGGCTTGAACAGTCAGCTGTGAGACCGGATTCACGCCATGTGAAGTAGGTCATCCTGCCTTGATGCCTCGAAAGCACAACCTTAAGGGATGTGAGCTGCAGCGAGCTTTCTTGCCGGAGATGCAAATCTGTTCATCATCGGCTTGTCAGCTGAGATCCGCTATTCCCGGGGTTTTTCTGCTGTGATCGCCTCTTGCTTTCTTGAACCATCAATCGTCTTTCGGGCGACACATTGCTCGACAAGAACATCGACTCAATCAAATATTCGCAGATGATGGTCTTGAGATCGATTCAAAACATGCGTATTGAAGATCTAATTTTTTGTATCGATGATCGTGTTTTCTTGACCGAGTTAGCTGCTTGTGTGTATCGGGTTTTCAAGAAAATTCAAGCTTTAATGTTATTAACGTTGAATGGATTTCTGGTCATATCGCCTTGATGCAGCTTGAATAAAACTGATTTCTTTAGTTGAAAGTTTGAGGATTGGGCTGATGTGCCTTTTCCTTGGGATACAGCTCCATCGAGTCTGGCGGTTCAAGATCAAGGCTCCGGAGATGTTCTGGTTATCGATCCCTACAGCTAATTCGTCCTCAGGGACGTAGAACGAGTCCCAGCAGGACAAGCCCTACCGTGACCAGCCAGAACGCAGGCACCACACTTCTTTCGTCGGTGCCTCCCAGCTCAAAATGGTGATGGAGTGGCGCCATGCGGAACACGCGCCGGCCCTGTCCATCAGCGCCCTTCGTGGCCTTGAACACCCACACCTGGATAATCACAGAGAGTGATTCCGCCAAGAACACGCCTCCCATCACCAGCAGGGGCCACAGACTGTTGGACAACAGGGCAACACCACTGAGGGCTGCACCCATCGCCAGGGATCCCGTGTCGCCCATGAAGGCGCGAGCCGGGTTCCTGTTGTGCATGAGAAACCCCAGCCATGCCCCAGCCATGGTCATGCAAAATCCAGCTAGGGCTGGATCGCCGTTGTCACCTCGCAGCATCATCTGAAGCGCGAGACCCGTAAAGACGAGTGCTCCGCAGCCGCTGGCCAGACCATCCAGGCCGTCGGTGAGGTTGGTGGCATTGCTCTCTGCCAGAACGACAAACAACCCCAAAGGCCAGATCAGGATCCCCAGCGGAAGCTCAAGACCAAAGGGCAAAGCAATGCTGCTGTTGATCCAGTCCTGCCAGGCCGCGATGGCCAGAAAGGCCACAGCCGCAATGGCCTGCAGCAGCAATTTTCCACGAGGTGTCAGGCCGGTGTTGGTGTGTTTGGTGAGGCTGCTCCAGTCATCGATGCCCCCAATCACCATGAACGCCAACGTCAGCGACGCCAAGCTGAGCAGCTGTTGCGACGCCACGGGATCCCGTGTGATCAGGCTGCCGAGAATGACCCCGATGGGAACCACGAGCAGGCCTCCCATCGTTGGCGTTCCTGCTTTGCTCCGATGGGCTTCCGGTCCCTCCTCGCGGATGAACTGCCCCATCTTCAGGCCACGCAAAAGGGGTATCCCCAAGGCTGCGACAGCCGTTGCACAGACCGTTGAAATCAACAGAGGCAGGCTCAGCTGCGCATTCGGAATCCACTTGTCAGCTGCAAAGCTGGTGGCCAAGACCACCAGCATGAGCAAGCAGGCACTCAGAGAGCCGCTTTCCCACCAAGGACGATGGGTCGAATCCGTGGATTGCAAGGCAGTACTGGACTGGTCGCTGGGACCCTAAATGAGTCGCTTAGAGACGACCAGTTAGTGGCTGGGGGACGTCAGTCCTCCCATTGCTCTTCATTTTGCTCATCATCCTTGTTGTAGTCCTCTTTCTCACCCATGAGCGCTGAGAGCTCTTCCTCTTCGACAGTGCTCACTTCGGGTGAACCGGATTCTTCGTCGGCGACAAGACGGCCGCTGGTCTCCAGCCACGACAGAAGATCGGGCTCCTCTCGCAAGGGCAGCACGGGCGCTGGATCACGGCGCCCGTAGCGGGTGAGGGACGGGTTGACGCTGTCCAGGGCGTTTAAATCAACCAGAGCGCTCATGCAGGGAGGGACGCAGGCCAATCAACCAAGATAAACCACGTGCTGTTTTTGTCCTCCAGCTGAACAAACCTGCATTTCTGGTGGTGATGTGGTGTCTGGCTCTGATGATCAGTGCTGGGTTGCACTGGTGGGGTCTGCAGCGTCCTGAAGCGTTGCAGCCCTCCTGGAGCCTGGCGCTGTTGTTGGTCTTTTCCCCTGCTGCTGTCTTGGCTGCATGGCTGCTTGTGACCTCACCTCAAGATGCGGCCGGCGAGACGAGAGAATCAGAAGAAAGTGATCAGGAGACCCATTGATGGGCCGCGCCAAGAAGGTGGTACTCGCCTATTCCGGGGGAGTGGATACCAGTGTCTGCATCCCGTACCTCAAGCAGGAATGGGGTGTGGAGGATGTGATCACATTCGCTGCAGATCTCGGCCAGGGCGATGAGCTGGAACCGATTCGTCAGAAAGCCCTCGATGCCGGTGCCAGTCAGTCGCTGGTGGGAGACCTGATCGAGCCGTTCATCAAGGATTTCGCTTTTCCGGCGATTCGTGCCAATGCCTTGTACGAAGGCCGCTACCCCCTCTCTACGGCTCTGGCCAGGCCTCTGATTGCCAAGCGCCTGGTTGAGGTGGCCCAGGAAGTGGGTGCTGATGCTGTCGCCCATGGCTGCACAGGCAAGGGCAACGACCAGGTGCGATTTGATGTCGCCATCGCAGCGCTGGCTCCGGATCTGAAGGTCCTCACTCCAGCCCGTGAGTGGGGCATGAGCCGAGAAGAGACCATCGCTTATGGCGAACGCTTTGGGATGCCCGCCCCGGTAAGCAAGAAGTCGCCCTACTCAATTGATCTGAATCTGCTGGGCCGCAGCATCGAGGCTGGACCTCTCGAAGATCCGATGGTGGCTCCGCCGGAAGAGGTCTTCGCGATGACCCGTTCGGTGGAGGATGCTCCCGATGCCTCGGAAGAGATCGAGATTGCCTTTGAAGTGGGCAATCCCGTTGCGATCAACGGCCAGCGTTTGGACCCCGTGGCGTTGATTCGTGAAGCCAATCGTTTGGCGGGCACCCACGGCATTGGTCGACTCGACATGATCGAGAACCGGGTGGTGGGAATTAAATCTCGGGAGATCTACGAAACGCCTGGACTGTTGCTTCTGATTCAGGCCCACCAGGAACTGGAAAGCCTGACCCTGGCCGCCGATGTTCTGCGCAGCAAGCGGCAACTGGAGATGCAGTGGGCCGATCTCGTCTATCAGGGCCTTTGGTTCGGTCCTCTCAAGGATGCTCTGGACGGTTTCATGGACCGCACCCAGACCACCGTCAATGGTGTCGTCCGTCTCCGGCTTCAAAAGGGAACGGCCACGGTCACCGGTCGGGGCTCAGCAGACAGCAGTCTTTACGTCCCTGAGATGGCGTCCTACGGCAGTGAGGATCAGTTCGATCACCGCGCTGCGGAGGGCTTCATTTACGTCTGGGGTTTGCCTACCCGACTCTGGTCAGCGTCTCACCGCCGCTCAGGCTGAACGCTGCCGTGTCTTGAGAAAGCCCGGCAGCTCGAAGTGGGGGAAGCGAATGACGTTTCCCCTTCCCGTCGGTGTTGGAGTTGCTTCGAGCCAATTGGGGTGTCCGCTTGCATCCGCCAACAAGCGATAGCGCTCGATCAATGGTTCCAATCGCTGTTGAAACTTTCGCTCAAACAGATCCGGCAGTTCATCGAGCAATGCTTCATAGGTTTCGACCTGCTGCTCGAGTTCTGCGATCCGACGCAGATAAACGCTCGATTGATCAGCCGGTTCAACCGGTTGGATCCACTGGGGCTCTGGGGCCTGATGTTGCTGATCCAAGGGATTCATAGGCGGACGCTATCGCCCGCCCATGCATGGAACAAGCCTGATCAGGCTCAGGATTCAGTGGTTTGTGCTGCTGTTTCCGCTTGGGGCTGGGCGGCTTCACTGCCAGGCATCACCCGAGGTGCGGGGAGAGGACCCTCCTGCTTCACCGTCAGGTAGCGAATCACGTCTTCGCTCAGGCGCATGGCCTTCTCGAGAACAGCAACGTGCTGGCCATCGCCGTTATGGCTCAGTTGCACGTAGATGCCTTCCTTGTGCTTCGCAATCGGATAGGCCAAACGGCGCTTGCCGCGCATTTGGTTGTCCAGCACATCGGCACCGGCTTCCACGAGCATGTCGCGGTATTTGGTGAGATGGCTTTCAACTTCCTCCTCCGGAATGTCCGGACGAAGGATGTACATGGTTTCGTAATACGGATCGAGCGTCATGGGCAGCTCCTAAGGGGCTTCTGGCTCACCAGCGTGAGCGACGGATCCAACACCTTATCCCCCGGCGTGACCCTCAACCTTCAGTAGAGCTGCATGCGCACGGCCTGACTGATGCCTGGCAGATCTGGTTCACGGCCTCTCCCACACTCCACAAGGGCGAACACCAGGATTGCCAGCACAGCGATAACGATCGTGCTGGAGAGGGTGCTCATCAGCAGACTGCCTCCAGCAAGCGGTTGGAGCAGGATTCCAAAAGCGAAGCTCAAAACAACGATCACGATGTCGGTGAGCAGGGCCTGCAGGGTGTTGAACCGCAGGAAGTAGGGAACAGCTGGATTGCGTACCACCGCTAGGAAAAGCACGAAAAAGAGCAGAAGACCACCGAAAGGAACCCCTCGATCCAGTTGGATCAGAGGAACGGCTGGAACGATCAGCAGCCTGAGCAACGGGATCTGGTTGAACACGCCGTCAGCCCCGAGGCCAAAGGGAATGGCGTCACTCCAGGGGAGCAGGTACACCAGCGGTGCGAGTAGCCGCTGCCAGAGGGGAATCTGCACGGTGGAGCTTGGAATTGCTGCGACGTTAGGTCGCAAGAGCAGTCAAGGCGGCGCTTCGCATCGCTTCGATTGGAACGTCATCGTGCCCACTCCAGAGCCGCAGTGACGCAGCACCTTGCTGCACCAGCATTTCGAGGCCATCGATGCAGCGATGGCCTTGGCGTTGCCCGGCAGCGAGCCAGCTGGTGGGCCTTGGTGTGTAGATGAGGTCGTACAGAATCGCTTCGGCACGCAGGCTTGACCAGAGTTCCGCACCCAGTGGCATGGCCTTGGTATCGCCATGCTGGGCCATGCCCACCGGGGTGGTGTTCACCACAAGAGCCGCTCCAGAAACGGCGTCTTTGAGCTGGGCCGCCTTGTCGAGACAGGCCGTCAAAGGGGCGTTGTCCTGTCGCAGATCCGTGATGAAGGCCTGCAGTGCCTCGCGTCGCCGTCCCACGACGGTGATCGAGTTGAGGTTCAGGCTCTGCAGACCGGCGACAACCGCTCGAGCAGATCCACCGCAGCCAATCACCACGGCATGGCGTCCGGCCCAGGCTTCATTGGCACCGAGTGGAGCCAGAAAGCCCTCCACGTCCGTGTTGGTGCCGTACCAGCCACCGCCTGCCCCGGGGACCAAGGTGTTGACGGCACCAAGCCTCTCCGCCAGAGGGCTCAGCTCCTCGCAGAGTGCGGCGATGGCCTGTTTGTGCGGGATGGTGACGTTGAGCCCATGGCAGCCAACGGCCCTGAGACCCTGCAGCACCAGCTCAAGGCTCTCGCTTTCGCAGGGCAGGGCCAGGTAGCGCCAGTTGAGCCCCATCGTTTTGAGAGCAGCGTTGTGCATCACCGGCGAAAGTGAGTGGCGCACTGGATTGCCAAGCAGGCCCAAAAGGCTGGTGCCGCCGTTGATCATTGCCAGGGCCGGATTGCTTCACCAGCCTGCCTGTTCGGGAACCACACCTCGCCTCCCACCGGGTCTGCTGTGGAGGATGAGCCCATTCAAATCAACATTTCAGGAGGTGGGCACCGATGGGCAAGGTTGTCGGCATTGACCTTGGCACCACGAACAGCTGTGTTTCCGTGATGGAGGGCGGCAAGCCCACCGTCATCGCGAACGCCGAGGGCTTCCGCACGACGCCCTCCGTGGTTGCTTACACCAAGAACCAGGATCAGCTGGTGGGTCAGATCGCCAAACGTCAGGCGGTGATGAACCCAGACAACACCTTCTATTCCGTCAAGCGCTTCATCGGCCGTCGGGTTGATGAGGTGAACGAGGAATCAAAGGAAGTGAGCTACGGCGTTGAGAAGGCCGGTTCCAACGTGAAGGTGAAGTGCCCGGTTCTTGACAAGCAATTCGCGCCTGAGGAGGTTTCCGCCCAGGTGTTGCGCAAGCTGTCTGAGGACGCCGGCAAGTACCTCGGCGAAACGGTGACCCAGGCGGTGATCACCGTTCCGGCCTACTTCAACGACTCCCAGCGTCAGGCCACCAAGGACGCCGGCAAGATCGCTGGCCTTGAGGTGCTGCGCATCATCAATGAGCCCACCGCTGCGGCTTTGGCCTACGGCCTCGACAAGAAGAGCAATGAGCGCATCCTGGTCTTCGACCTGGGCGGCGGCACCTTCGACGTCTCTGTGCTGGAAGTTGGCGACGGCGTGTTTGAGGTGTTGTCCACCGCTGGTGATACTCACCTCGGTGGTGACGATTTCGACAAGGTGATCGTTGATCACCTGGCCGAGACGTTCAAAGCCAACGAAGGCATCGATCTGCGTCAGGACAAGCAAGCCCTGCAGCGCCTCACCGAGGCCGCTGAAAAAGCCAAGGTTGAGCTCTCCAACGCCACCCAGAGCGAGATCAATCTGCCGTTCATCACGGCCACGCCTGAGGGTCCCAAGCACCTGGATCTCACCCTCACCCGCGCCAAGTTCGAGGAACTGGCCTCCAAGCTGATCGACCGCTGCGCCATGCCTGTGGAGCAGGCGCTGAAGGACGCCAAGCTGTCCTCCGGTGAGCTGGACGAGATCGTGATGGTGGGTGGTTCCACCCGCATCCCGGCTGTGCTTGAGCTGGTCAAGCGCATCACCGGAAAAGATCCCAACCAGACGGTGAACCCCGATGAGGTGGTGGCTGTCGGTGCTGCCATCCAGGGTGGCGTGCTGGCCGGCGAGGTGAAGGACATCCTTCTGCTCGACGTCACGCCCCTCTCCCTGGGTGTGGAGACCCTCGGCGGTGTGATGACCAAGATGATCACCCGCAACACCACGGTTCCCACCAAGAAGACCGAGACCTACTCCACGGCTGTGGATGGTCAGACCAACGTGGAGATTCACGTGCTCCAGGGTGAGCGCGAGATGGCTTCCGACAACAAGTCGCTCGGAACCTTCCGTCTCGATGGCATTCCTCCGGCTCCCCGGGGTGTGCCACAGATCGAGGTCACCTTCGACATCGACGCCAACGGCATTCTCAGCGTCACCGCTAAAGACAAGGGCAGCGGTAAGGAACAGTCCATCTCGATCACCGGTGCGTCGACCCTGTCGGACACCGAGGTCGACAAGATGGTGAAGGACGCCGAGGCCAACGCCAGCGCTGACAAGGAGAAGCGCGAAAAGATCGACCTCAAGAACCAGGCCGAAACCCTCGTTTATCAAGCTGAAAAGCAGATGGGCGAACTCGGCGACAAGGTCGATGCTGACGCCAAGGCGAAGCTGGAGGAGAAGCGCCTCAAGCTCAAGGAAGCCACCGAGAAGGACGACTACGACGCGATGAAGACCCTGCTGGAAGAACTGCAGCAGGAGCTCTATACCGTTGGTGCTTCCGTCTATCAGCAGGAAGGGGCAGCAGCTGGTGCTGGAGCTCCTGGTGCTGATGCCGGTGCCGGTGCTGGTGGTGGTGACGCGAGTGACGACGTCATCGACGCTGAGTTCACCGAGACCAAGTGATCGGTTGACCCATCGATGTGAAGGGCCCTGCGGGGCCCTTTTTTCATGGCTGCTCGAGTGCAGCGGCGACCCATTCCGCTGTGGCAGGTGCGAGCAGCACGCCGTTGCGGTAGTGGCCACTGGCAAGAATCAGTCCAGGCTCCAGCTCCTCCAGCAGCGGTGCAGGGCGATCCACGGGTCGGGCTCGCAGGCCGCTCCAGTGGCTCACCACGGTGGCAGTGCGCAGCCATGCCGGTGCTCGTTCATTCAGGCTGCGCATCAAGATCAGAGGGTCTGCCGAAGCGCAATCACCCGGTTCCACGGTTGCCCCGAGCAGCAACTGTCCAGGTGACGTGGGAATCAGGTTGAAGCCCTGGTCCACCAGCACCGAGGGCCAGTTGCTCCAGTTCGTTGGTCCCGTCTCCAGCTGGAGTGAAAGCGCTTGACCCAACACTGGTGTCATCGGTCGGGCGTGTCCCAGGGGTTCCAGCAGGGCGTCCGTGGTCAGAGCTGTGGAGAGCACGACGACGTCGTGGATTTGGCTGTCTCCATCGGTTCGATGCACACGCCAGTGGTGGTTATCGCGCTCCAGGCGGACCACTGCTGTGGCGTTCAGCTCCACGCTTTGTTCCTTCAGAGCCTCTCGCAGGGCCAGCTGGAGCAGCAGTGGGTCGATGCGACCGTCATCAGATGAGTGAAGCCCACCATGGGTGGCTGTCGGCCAGACCGTTCTGAAGTCTTCCTTGGTCATCGTTTGCAGGCCCAGCTCGACGCGTTGGGCGGCGAGCCACTCCATGCGCTGAGCCGCTTGTTCGTCTTCAGCGATTTGCAGCAGGCCCCGATGGAGTTTGAGCTCAGGCTGGTGGATCTTCAGTGCCCTGACCCACTGGGGCCAGAGCTCCATGCTCCTGCGGCGAAGCCTCCAGCCCCGACCGCTGTTGCGGCGAAACACGTGGCCCATCAGCACCCCGAGGGATGCCGACGTGCCACTGAGATCGTTTGCTGATCCCCGACGATGAACGGGCGCGTTCAGGCGTGGGTCGTAAACGGAGACCGCATGACCCTGTTGAGCCAAATGCCAGGAGGTGCCGAGGCCGATGGCCCCAGCACCAATGACACCGACGGAGCAGGTCAGCTGAAGGCCTCAGCAGGGATCAAATCGCTGTAGGCGTCAAATCCAGCTGCCACGGCGCTGTAGGACTTCTGCATGCGGCTGAAATCCTGCAGTCGTGCGGCTTCATCCAGATCAGCCATGGCTTCCTTCAAGGAGCGGGCCACCTTGTCGGCCGCTTTGCGGTCGCTCTTATCCAAGCGCTGGTTGATGTACAGCATTTCCCGGCCCACTTCCTGCATCGGGCCATGGATGAGGTTGCGAGTGAACACCCAGTCTTCTTCACTCACCAGCCGGGCTAGATCAGGCAGACGAGACTTGGTGGCTTCAAATGCCGCGGCCTGGCGGCGGATCACCCCCAGATCATCAGGATTGATGCCGGCAGCATCGACAGCAGCCGGGGCCATCAGACCCATGCTCAACGCGACGCAGAGGCAGAACGCAGCCAGGCGTCTCAGAGCCTTCAGCATGGTGATCAAAAAATTTTCTGCGACTTTAACCAGCCCCTCCTGCGCGGGAGAATTTGTTTTTCAAAGGTTGTTGTGAGTGACGCCACGGTCATCCTCCAGATGATCTGTCCTGATCGTCCAGGCCTGGTCAGCGAATTAGCGGGTTGGGTGGCAGCCAATGGCGGCAGCATTCGCCATGCCGATCACCACACCGACGCCGGAGCGGGGCTGTTTCTCAGCCGCATTGAATGGCAACTCAAGGGCTTTGGCATTCCGCGGGATGCGCTTCCCGAGGCAGCTCAGGCCCTGGGAGAACGGCTTGGTGGGGAGGCGCAGCTCCATTTTTCCGACGCCTTTCCTCGTGTGGCGATTTTTGCCAGCAAGCAGAGCCACTGCCTGCAGGATCTGCTGTGGCGTGTTCAAAGCGGTGAGCTGCCGATGCAGGTTCCCTTGGTCATCGCCAATCATCCGGATCTGGAACCCCTGTGTGCGGCGTTCGAGGTTCCTTTCGTTTGTGTGCCTGTCAGCAGGGAGACCAAGGTGGAAGCGGAGCAGCGGATGCTGCAGCTGCTTGAGGAGAACACCGTTGAGCTCGCGGTGCTAGCCAAATACATGCAGGTTCTCAGTGGTGATTTCCTTGAGCGCTTTCCTCAGGTGATCAACATTCACCATTCTTTTCTTCCAGCCTTCAAGGGTGCTCAGCCGTACCACCGGGCCTGGGACCGTGGGGTCAAGCTGATCGGTGCCACAGCGCATTACGTCACCGAGGATCTGGATGATGGGCCGATCATTGAGCAAACCACGGTTCCCGTCAGTCATCGGGACGAGGTGGAGGATCTCATCCGCAAGGGCCGTGACACCGAACGCCTTGCTCTGGCGCGGGCCCTTCGCATGCATCTGCGCCGTCAAGTGATGGTGTATCGCGGTCGAACGGCCGTTTTTGCATGACGTCTCATCGCGGTCATCAGGCGTTCCGGCTTGGTCTCTTTCTGCTTCCGTCCAGCGCTTTGTTGTCGGGCATCTGTCTCTTCGTAGCTTGTGTCAGCGGAAGTCGTGGCAGAGATTGTCCTGTTTGGCAGGACCGCTGGACGCAACCGTTTCTTGTCGCTTCCCTGTTAATGCTGCTGGGGTCTCTGGGGGCCGAAACAGGATCCCTTGCCTGGGCTGGTTTGGGCAATTGGTTGCCATTTTTCTGGGCTTTCTGGGCCTTTCGGCCCCATCTCGCCAGTGAACTGCAGCGCCGCCAGGCGGCCTGGATGTTGGTGGCCGGAACCTTGCCGGTGCTGCTCACCGGCCTGGGGCAAATGTTTCTGGGTTGGGAGGGCCCTTGGCAACTCGGAGGCGGCGCCATCATCTGGTTCGTTGCCCCCGGTGGCGAACCGCAAGGGCGCCTGTCGGGTTTGTTTGACTACGCAAACATCGCCGGAGCCTGGCTCGGAGTGGTCTGGCCGTTGATGCTGGCGGCTGTGCTGCGACCGGATCGTTGGTGGCGGCGTGGTGCTGCTCTGGTGCTCACGCTTTCAACGGTTTTTGCTGTTTTGCTCACCCAGTCGCGCAATGCGATGGGGTCACTGGCCTTGGCGGTTCCCTTCGTTCTGGGACCGATGCAGTGGTTCTGGTTGCTCCCCCTCCTGTTGTTGTTGGCCTCTCCGTTGTTCTTGGTGGTGCTGCCCGGTGTCCCCCCTGGATGGCGTCAACTGGCCATGGCTGTGGTGCCGGAGCCGATTCTCGAGCGGCTTCTGGAGCGGGGAGGGCCCACCGCCTGGAAACACACCCGTCTGGGCCAGTGGGGGTATGCCTTGGAGTTGGTTGCGGCCCGTCCCTGGCTGGGCTGGGGGGCAGCCGCTTTCAGCGTGCTCTATCCGATCTATGCGGCCAAGCGTTGGCATGGCCATTCCCACAATCTCCCCCTGGAGTTGGCCATCAGCCACGGTCTTCCGGTGATGCTGTTGATTGTTGGAACGGTTCTGCTGTTGCTGGTGGTAGCCCTGCGGCGGGGAATCCTGCAGAAAGCGCCGATGGAACGGGCCTGGTGGACTGCCACGCTCGTGCTGGTGGCGATGCATGCCACCGATCTGCCGTTTTTTGACAGTCGCCTCAACATTCTCGGCTGGACATTGTTGGCGGGTTTGGCTGCCTTCAATCAGGAGGTTGGGGAGACTCCAGAGCCAAGGCCTGATCGTGATGGTCCCGAAGCAGCGCCGGAGCCAGGGGCCCCCTGAGGTGGGTCCAGGGGAGGGTTTTTGAGGCCTCCCATGGTTCGTGGATGACGGTGCTCCATGGCGGCGGCAGCGGTAGGGCTGGTCCGGGCATCGGTTGGAGCTCACCGTTGAGGGCAGCCCGGTAAGTCTTTTTCCAACCCCCCATGCTTTCGCGGCTCTCGCCAACGGCTGCGATCACCGGGGCCAGGCGACGGTCACTGCGGGAGAGCAGGGCCTGAATCACGCTCCAGCCATAGCTCTCCGGTCGGAATTCGATTCCCTTCGGTTTCAACCTTTTGGCCAGGCGTTTGAGGCGCTTCTCAGCTTCTGGTCGAACCCCTTGCCACTGGAAGGGGGTCTGGGCTTTGGGGACAAAGGTGCTCACCCCCAGCGTGAAGCGCAGTCCGGCGGTTCCTTTCTTAAGAGCCAGCAGGAGATCCGCCGTTGCTTCGACGTCGTCATCCGATTCCGTCGGCAAGCCCACCATCCCGTAGAGCTTGAGGCTCGAGAGGCCGCCTTGTTTGGCATGGCGGGCCGCCTCATGGATGGCCTCGGTGGTGAGTTTCTTGTTCACCACGTCGCGCATCCGTTCACTGCCGCTTTCGATGGCGATGGTGAGGGAGCGGCTGCCCCGTTTGGCCAGGATTCGACCCAAATCGGGAGTTACGGTGGCTGCCCTCACCGAGCTGACGCTGACGCGGGTGTCATCGAAACGGTCCTGATCCAGCCAGTGCAGGAGGTCGGCGAACTGGGGATGCTGGGTGACGGAAGCACCCAGCAGGCCGAGGCGTTTGGTGGCTTTCAGGCCTTTTTCCACAGCTGGGATCAGACCGTCATCCAACGACGACGTTCGGAATGGCAGGGTCAGGTAGCTGGCCAGACAGAACCGGCACAGTTCAGGGCAACTGCGCACCACCTCCACCATGTGGATGTCGGGCCAAGCGGCCTCAGGGGTGACCACCGTTGAATGACTGAGGGTGTTGCCTCGCCAGGTCTGTTTTTCGACAAGGGCCGGAACCGCTGGATCGATCGGTTCGATGCCGATCAGCTCCCCGTCTGGGTCGTACTGCGGGGCATACAGCGAAGGCACATACACCCCTGGTATCTGAGCCAGGTATCTGAGTCGTTCCTCCCGCGATGCCTGCCGGCAGCTCTGCAGAGCATCGATGAAAGCGGGCAAGAGAAGTTCGCCGTCTCCGAGCAGCACGGCATCAAAGAACGGTGCCAGGGGTTCGGGGTTGGCCGTGAGCACCGGTCCGCCACCGAACACGATGGGGTCCTCATCCCCCCGCTCCAGAGCCCAGACAGGGATCCGCTGGTTTTGCAGCAGCTCCGGCAGCACAGGGCCGTCCAGTTCCCAGCTCAGGGAGAGCCCGAACAGATCGCAACGCCTGGGCAAGGGATCGTGCTGGTCTGTGAACAGTCGCCGAACGTCCACATCGCTGCGCTGCGCCAACGTGGCCCAGACGATCTGATAGCCCAAGCTTGTGATCCCCACGGAATAGGTGCTGGGAAAGGCCAACACGGCCTGCAGGGCTCCGGGCTCCGGCAAGGCCGGCTCAAACAGCAGCGTTTCCTGGTTCAGAGTGGATCTCCTGAAGGGCCTTTGGGTGGTGTGGGGGCTTCAAACGGTCGACGGTGACGGTTCAAGCGCAGTTGCATTCGGTCTTCGGAGGCCAGCTCCATGCCCATCTGGCGCTCGTAGATGGAATCCGGATTGAACAACCGGGCCACCAAGAAACTGGTGAGGCAGGCCACCAGGATGGGCTTGAGGATGAGCAGATCCTTGGTGAGCGCAAACGCCAGGAACATGGCTGATATCGGGGTTCGCGAGCAGCCGGCAACGAAGGCGCCCATGCCAGCGAACACGTAGGTGGTGGGCACATGGCCAGTGAGGGCCTCAACGCCAATGCCGCCGGCCAAACCAATGGCTCCTCCCAACGTCAGCATTGGCATGAATAGTCCCCCCGGTGCTCCAGAGCCCGCCGCCAGACCGGTGCTGAAGAACAGCACCACAAAGCTGGCGAGGGCCAGGCTGATGTCGGCCTTGCCGGCTCCGATCAGGTGTTTGAGTTCGCTGGGGTTGTGGAAAGCGTCGGGCAGGGCCGCATAGACGCAGCCCAGCACGAGTCCGCTCAGGGTCATGCGCAGAATCAACCGATCACCGAACCAACGGTTGCCCTGCCGTTGCATGGTGAGCACGTAGCGGGTGTAAAGCTCCGCCAGCACGCCGATCACAATGCCGAGAGCGATCAGGTACAGCAGATCGACAGGCAGGAAGCGCACTAGGGGGGTGTATTCCCGTTCCAGTTGAAAGCCGATGGTGCTGTTGAGTCCGCCGCCCCCGGGATTGAGACCGAGGAAGCCGAGCACATCCGCCAGAGTGTCGGCGGAGAAGGTGGTGATGATCACCAGCAACAGGACCACGGGCCTGGCGGAGTGGAGCAGCTCCTCGATGGCGTAGATGAATCCACCGATGGGAGCGCTGAACACGGCGGCAATGCCTGCACCGCCGCCCGCAGCGACAATCACCCGCCGAAAGGCCACCGGTGCCCGCAGCCAGCGGGACATCTGCCAGGCCACGGAGCCGCCCATCTGCACAGCTGGGCCTTCTGGGCCGAGGGGAAACCCTGAGCCGATGGCAATGATGCCGGCCACGAGCTTCACCAGACCCACCCGAAGCCCCATTGGTACCGATCGGTGGCGCAGGAAGCCCATGATGTGGGTGATTCCCGCTCCGCCAGCTGCCGGGGACAGGTTGGTGATCAGCCAGGCCGAGATCATCCCGCCGATGGCGCCGAGGGCGGGGAGCACCACCCAGGCGGGAAATTCATCGAGCAGATCGAGCCGCCAGTCGCGCAGCAGGTTGATGCCGCTGGTGAACAGCAGGCCGGTGATGGCTGCTCCGAGTCCGGTGAGCGCCAGAGCCAGCACCACCACCAGCCAGCGGCGCTCCAACAACCTCCTGATGCTTCGGCTGGAGCCCAGGAGGTGGCGTCGTTGTTTGGGTTCGCTCAGGGCAGGCACAGATGAGGTGATCAGGGATCAGGCCTGAGCCAGAACGGTTGCTTCGTCGTCCGCACTGACCACCCGCCCCTGGTCTTCAAAACCGCTGATCTGATCGAAGTTCAGATAGCGGTAGAGCTCGTCGGAGAGGGGATCGATCTTTTCGGCAGCGATCCTGCTGTACTCCTCTGGAGTGGGGATTCGACCCAGCTGGGCACAGACGGCGGCCAGTTCAGCGCTGCCCAGGTACACCTGAGCACCTTTGCCCAGGCGATTGTTGAAGTTGCGGGTGCTGGTGGAGAACACGGTGGTGTTGTCCTCCACGCGGGCCTGATTGCCCATGCACAGGGAGCAGCCCGGCATCTCCATGCGGGACCCGGCGGCCTCGAAGGTGGCGTAGTAGCCCTCGGCTTTCAGGGTTTCCTCGTCCATCCGAGTCGGGGGGCAGACCCAGAGGCGCGCTGTGTTCTGGCCGGCGTCTTCCAGGATCTTCGCTGCGGCTCTGTAATGACCGATATTGGTCATGCACGAGCCGATGAAGACCTCCTGCACCGGGTCACCGGCCACTTCGCTGAGCAACTTCACGTTGTCGGGGTCGTTGGGGCAGGCCACCACGGGTTCGGTGAGCTCGTCCAGGTTGATCTCGAGGATTTCGGCGTATTCAGCGTCAGGGTCGGCGCTCATTAGTTGTGGGTTTGCCAGCCAAGCCTCCATCTCCTTGATCCGGCGGGCCAGGGTGCGGGCATCGCTGTAGCCGCGGGCGATCATGTTTTTGAGCAGCGCCACATTGCTGCGCAGGTATTCGCTCACTGTGTCTTCGGAGAGCTTGATGGTGCAGCCGGCGCAGGAGCGCTCTGCGCTGGCATCGGTGAGCTCGAAGGCTTGCTCCAGCTTCAGGTCTGGGAGGCCTTCGATCTCCATGATGCGGCCATTGAACAGGTTTTTCTTGTTGGCCTTTTCAACGGTGAGCAGCCCCCGCTGAATGGCCACCCAGGGGATGGCATTCACCACATCCCGGAGGGTGACACCGGGTTGCAATGACCCGCTGAAGCGCACCAGCACCGATTCAGGCATGTCCAACGGCATGGCGCCGATAGCGGCCGCGAAGGCCACAACCCCGGAGCCCCCTGGGAAGGAAATGCCGAGGGGGAAGCGGGTGTGGCTGTCGCCACCGGTGCCGACGGTGTCGGGAAGGAGCATCCGGTTCAGCCAGCTGTGGATGATGCCGTCACCTGGCCGCAGAGCCACGCCACCGCGCTGGGCAAAGAAGTCGGGCAAGTCCTTCTGGGTCTGCAGATCCACCGGCTTCGGATAGGCGGCGGTGTGGCAGAAGCTCTGCATCACCAGGTCGGAGGAAAAGCCCAGGCAGGCCAGTTCCTTCATTTCGTCCCGCGTCATTGGACCGGTGGTGTCCTGGGAGCCGACGGTGGTCATCAGCGGCTCGCAGCTGGTGCCGGGTCGGACGCCAGCGAGGCCGCAGGCTTTGCCCACCATTTTCTGAGCCAGGGTGAAGCCCTTGCCTGTGTCCGCCGGAGCTGAGGGGCGGATGAACAGATCCGAAGGGTTGAGGCCGAGCTTTGCGCGCACCTTGTCGGTCAGGGCGCGACCGATCATCAGGGGGATGCGACCGCCGGCGCGCACCTCGTCGCTGATCGTGGTGGGCTTGAGCTCGAACCGACTCACCACGGTGCCGTCGCGTTCGATCGTGCCGGCATGGGGTCGGATGGTGATGACATCACCAGTGTTCAGTTCACTGACATCGCATTCGATTGGCAGGGCGCCGGAGTCCTCGGCCGTGTTGAAGAAGATCGGGGCGATCTTGCCGCCGAGAATCACGCCACCGGCCCGTTTGTTGGGCACATGGGGAATGTCATTCCCGGTGTGCCACAGCACCGAGTTGATGGCGCTTTTGCGGGAGCTTCCTGTTCCCACCACGTCACCGACGTAAGCCACGGGATGGCCCTTGTCTTTGAGGGTCGCGATCGTTTTCAGACCCTCTGGATCGCGGGTTTCGAGCATCGCCAGGGCATGGAGGGGGATGTCCGGCCGGGTGGTGGCGTGGGTCGCTGGCGAGAGATCGTCCGTGTTGGTTTCGCCCTCGACCTTGAACACCGTCACGGTGATGCTGTCGGCCAGTTCGGGCTTGCAGGTGAACCACTCGGCTGCTGCCCAGCTGTCCACAACCTGTTGGGCAAAGCGGTTGTCTGCCGCCAGATCCATCACTTCGTTGAACGCGTCGTAAACAAGCAGCGTTCGGCTGAGTCCCTCTGCAGCACAGCCGGCCAGAGCAGCGTCGGGGTGTTTCAGCAGCTCAATCAGGGCGGCCACGTTGTATCCACCCACCATCGTCCCCAGCAGCCGCGTGGCTTCCAGCGGTGACACCAGGGGACTGGTGGCTTCTCCCTGAGCCACGGCGCTGAGCCAAGTGGCCTTCACGTAAGCGGCTTCATCCACACCCGGGGGGATCCGTTCGCTCAGCAGGTGCAGCAGGAACGCCTCTTCACCGGCAGGCGGGTTCTGAAGCAGTGCGGTCAGTCCCTGGGTCTGCTCGGCGTTGAGCGGAAGAGCGGGAACGCCCTGGGCTTCCCGGGCGGCGGCCAGCTCGCGGTAAGCGCTCAGCATGGAGATCTCTGTTCAGGGACTCTCACCATTCTTCCGGACCGTGTCTGTTGACAGTTAGCAGGGTGCGTAGCCTTGGTCGGAGTCTCGCGTCCACCCATGGCCACCACCTCCGATTTGCATGTGGTGGAGACACGTCCCCTGGTTGCCCCTGCGGTGCTGCATCAGGAGCTGCCCATGGATGCGGCAGCGCTTGAGACCGTGGCATCCGCCCGCCAGCGCATCCAGGACATTCTCAGCGGTCGAGATGACCGCCTGCTGGTGGTGGTGGGTCCCTGCTCCGTTCACGATGTCAAAGCAGCCCGCGACTATGCCCAGCTCTTGGCACCCATTCGCGAGCGCCTGAAGGATCAGTTGGATGTGGTGATGCGGGTGTACTTCGAGAAGCCTCGGACCACGGTCGGCTGGAAGGGACTGATCAACGATCCCCATCTCGATGACTCTTACGACATCAACACGGGACTGCGTCGGGCCCGGGGATTGCTGCTCGATCTCGCGCGTGAGGGAATGCCCGCTGCAACGGAACTGCTCGATCCCGTGGTTCCGCAGTACATCGCCGATCTGATCAGTTGGACCGCGATCGGTGCAAGGACGACCGAGAGTCAGACCCACCGCGAAATGGCCTCTGGTCTGTCGATGCCGATCGGCTACAAAAACAGTACGAACGGCAGCGCCACGATTGCGATCAATGCCATGCAGGCTGCCTCGAAGCCGCATCATTTTCTCGGCATCAATCGTGAGGGCCATGCTTCGATCGTCAGCACCACGGGCAATCCCTATGGACATCTCGTGCTGCGCGGAGGCAGCCGTGGCAGCAATTACCACCTGGAGGCCGTGCAGGCAGCCGCGGCGGAGTTGAGCCAGGCCGGTCTGCAGGATCGACTGATGGTGGATTGCAGCCATGCCAACAGCAACAAGGACTTCCGCCGACAAGCGGAGGTGCTGGCCAGCGTTGCCGAGCAGTTGCGGGGTGGCTCCAGCCACGTGATGGGCGTGATGATTGAGAGCCATCTGGTGGAAGGCAATCAGAAGCTCAGCGCCGACCTGACGCAGCTGACGTACGGCCAGAGCGTCACGGATGCCTGCATCAGCCTCGAGACCACCGAAGCCCTGCTGGATGATCTGGCCGCGGCCGTTGCCAGTCGCAAACAGACGGTCACTGCTTGAGATCAGACCACCAGTCGACTCCACATCACTCCAACGCTGAGGGGAACGCTGAGGTTGTCGAGTCCGCGCCAGCTGAGCTGTTCCAGACCGGTTGCGATGGCCACCATGCTGAGGGCTGCTGGCAGGGGTAGGTCAGCCCTTGACCAATGCGCCAGACCGATCAGCACTAGGCCCGTGACACACGCCATGGTCATGGTGCCGACAGTTGATTTGGTCTGACCAAAGAGGACCCACTTTGGTGAGTCAACGCCGCGGCCGATCAATCCTGCAAGGCCATCTCCCAGGGCCATGGCAAGAACCCCTGCGGAAACAGCATCGGCTCGGGTTGGCCAGAAGAGCAGGAGCAGGGTCGTGATCGCTATCCCGTAGGCGATCGTGCCGTAGCTGTTGCGATTGATATCCTCAACGGCGGGGATGAAGCGCCATCGGTGATTGATCGTCGTGGCAAGGGTGATCACCACCGCAACAGGGATGGCGACCACGAAAGGAATCTGAAAGACCCAGGCCAAAGGAACCACGGCCCCGGTTCCGATGTGCACAACTTTTCGACTGAGTTCCCGTTGGTTCGGCCTGAGGCGACGACACACCACGGCAGCTGCTATCACCATCGCCATCCAGGAGAGGATGGCGATGGGTCCGGTGATGGAAAGCAAGTTGCTTAGGCGGCTTGTTGGTGATTGGTCATGGCGCGCAGCTTGAGAATCGCTTTGGCCTCGAGTTGCCTCACGCGCTCACGGGACACATTGATCTGACGACCGATCTCCGCAAGGGTTAGAGGCTCTTCACCGCCAAGACCGAACCGCAACCGCAGAATCTTCTGCTCGCGCTCGTTCAACTGCGACAGCCAGCCCCCCAGATGTTCCTTCTGGATGCTGCGATCCATCCCTTCCATCGGCTCTTCACCGTTGGGATCTGGGATCAATTCGCCCAGGGTGCTGCGATCTTCCTCGCCACGGGCATGGGCATCCAGCGACGCACAGGGTGCGCTCTGGGAGATCAGGTCTTCCAGTTCTCGGGGTTCGATTCCCATGGCACTCGCCAACTCCAGGCGATTCGGTTGACGACCGAAGCGATGGGATAGCTCCCGGGAGATGCGACGCATCTTCGAGAGCTTTTCGCTGATGTGGATTGGTAGGCGAATGGTTCGGGCGCTGTTGTCGATGGCCCGCGTCATGCCCTGGCGAATCCACCAGTAGGCATAGGTGGAAAACTTGTAGCCCATGGCGGGGTCGAACTTGTCGACCGCTCGCTCCAAGCCAATGGCACCTTCTTGAACCAGGTCGAGCAGTTCAAGGCCCTGGTTCTGGTATTTCTTGGCAACACTCACAACGAGGCGGAGGTTGGCTGCCATCATCCGGTCTCGGGCCCGTTTGCCCATGCGGATTTTGTGCCGATGTCGGGAGGTCTGCTCCTCTTCTGGCAACTCTTGAAGTTGCTTCATCTCTTGCACATGATGTGCAAGCTCGATTTCTTCAGCTGCTGTCAGCAGAGGAATACGTCCGATGCTGCTCAGATAAAAACCGATGGAGTCGGTCGCTAGCCGCCCTCCCTGTCGTGCAGATGGTCGACGTCCAGTGGACGGCAACGCAGGTTCCTTCCGAGACGACTGTTGTGTCGTGCCGGAAGATTCCAGAGGGATCCCCATCACCCTGGTCTCCTGAATGAATTTGGGCTGAACTTAGCACCGAGCAACAGCGATGACTGTCTCGAATCGGAAGAATTTCAGGAGCTGAATCTTTTTGCTTTCGAAATAACTGTTGCGGGTGTGATCGTTGTCGCTTCAGATTTGTTTTTGAAGGAATGTTGTATCGGATGTCACAGATGCAGGACGCGTGAAAACCCAAAGAATTATTCGGATTGGATGCCGTTGCTCCATTCTTTGACTAAATCAATCTGGCTATTGCGTTCTGAGGTCTTGTTCTCTGGTTTGCGCTGCACAAAAGTGCCGTCGCTTTGCATGTCCCAGGCGCCCTGGTTGTCGTCCAGGTAAAGCTGCAGCAGGCGTTCCAGTTTTTGGCGATGTTCTGGATCTTCGATCGGTGTGACCGCTTCAATGCGGCGGTCCAGATTGCGGCTCATCCAGTCGGCACTGCCGATATAAACCTCTGGAGAGCCGCCATTGGCAAACGAAAAAATTCTGGAGTGTTCCAGGAACTGGCCGATGATGCTGATCACACGAATGTTTTCACTCAGACCCTGGCGACCGGGATACAAGCTGCACATGCCCCGAATGATCAATTCGATCACGACCCCAGCTTGGGATGCTTCATAGAGCAGCGAAATGATGCTGGGGTCAACCAGGGAATTCATTTTGGCTCGGATCACAGCCTGTCGACCTTGCTGGGCATGCTCAATCTCTCGGCGGATCAACAGCTCCATTCCTTTTCGCAACGTGACGGGGGCCACGAGCAACCGACGGAAGCTTTGTTGTTTCGAAAACCCGGTGAGGTAATTGAATAGTTCCACCAAGTCTTGCCCCAGCTCTTGGTTGGCTGTGAGTAGGCCCAGGTCGGTGTAGAGCTTGGACGTTTTTGAGTTGTAGTTGCCAGTGCCGATGTGCGCATAGCTCTGCAGCTTCTCTTTCTCCTTACGAACCACCAGAACGATCTTGGTGTGCGTTTTGAGCCCAAGCACGCCGTAGACAACGTGAACCCCCGACTGCTCCAGGTGCCGGGCCCATTGAATGTTGTTGTCCTCGTCAAATCGCGCTTTCAACTCCACCAGTGCCATCACCTGCTTGCCGTTTTCAGCAGCACGGATCAGGGCAGCAATGATCGGAGAGTCTTTGGAGGTGCGGTAGAGCGTCATCTTGATGCCCATCACCTGGGGATCGTCCGCTGCCTGATTGATGAACTCTTCGACGGTTGTGGAGAAGAGCTCGTAGGGATGATGCAGAAGGATGTCTTGACGGCGAATCACCGAGAAGATCGATTCGAATTCATCCGCTTTGATCGCGCCCTCTTCAACCAGGTGCTGCTGACTGCGTGCAAGCACAGCCGGTGTTTGGCCTCCCTGGGTACGACTTTTGAGTTTCGGCAGTGATAGCCCGGTCAGCCCGAAGAGGTCGTCCAGGCCCAGGGGTCCATCGATCACGTAAAGGTCTTCCTCTTCCACGCTCAGCCCGGTCATCAGCATCTCCACAACGTCTCTGGGCATCTCGTTGGGAACTTCGAGGCGCACCACCTCACCGCCCATCCGTCGTTTCCGCAGCCCTTGTTCCAGGGCCAGCATCAGGTCATCGGCTTCCAGATCCCTCAGTTCCAGATCCGCATCCCGCGTCACGCGGAAGAAGTAGTGACCTTCGATCGTCATGCCGGGAAACAGCACCTCAAGGTTGAAGGCGATCACCTGCTCGAGAGCAATGGCGGTGTGAACTGGTTTGTCCTCAGTTCCGCTCAGTTCTGAGGGGATGGCGATGAACCGGGCCAGATTCTTCTGCGGAACTTTGACCCGTGCAAATTGACGTTGACCTGTTTCTGGATCAACAACCACCGCGGCAACGTTCAGGCTCAGGTTGCTGACAAACGGGAAAGGATGGGCTGGATCGACAGCCAGGGGTGTCAGCACTGGGAACACCGACGTCTGGAAGGTGTTGTCAACCCAGTTGCGTTGGTCGTCGTTCAGTTGTTTGTAATCGAGCAGCGCAACGTTGTGTTCCAGCAGCTTCGGCTTCAAGTATTGGCGGTAATGCACCTGTTGCTGCTTCAGCAGGGGAATGAGTTGCTCTCGGATCGCAAGCAGCTGCTCCAGGGGTGACTTGCCATCCTCACTCGGTTTGCTGACGCCAGCCTCCACCTGTGACTTCAGGGACGCCACGCGAACCATGAAGAATTCGTCGAGGTTGTTGCTGAAGATGGCGCTGAATTTGGCTTGATCCAGCAAGGGGGTGCGTGGATCAAGGGCCTGAGCCAAGACCCTCTCGTTGAAGGCGATCCAGCTCAGCTCCCGGTTGATGTAATGCTCCGGGGCAAGGGCTGCTGCGCACATGGGTTGAACGGCCTGGCGTTCGTTTCGTTGGTTGAAACGTAGCAATCAGGATTCGCTTGGTTGTGTGTCGGAGATGTCCGGGAGCGGGCTTCCGGCCACCAGGCCGATCACGAGCACCAGCACAACTGCCGCCGCTGCAAAGGGACTCACCGGACCGAGCAGGTCGTAGCTCAACCCCGCCAAGGGTGGGCCGAGAAAACTGCCCAAACTTTGCAGGGCCTGAAGGCTTCCCAGGGCGCTGCCTTGTCCCTCTCGGCCGAGGCGTCGCGACACCAGGCTGCGCAGGCTGGGTGTGACCAGGCCTGTGCCCAGCGCAAGGATTCCAACGGCGGTGAAAATCGCACCGGCCCGCTCTGATGAGCCCACGCTGGGGATCAGCAGGCATCCAATGATCACCAAGCCCAGACCCATCAAGGTCAGGCGCCATTCACCAAACCGTTTCACGAGAGGACCGATCAGCCCTCCCTGCACCACGGTGGCAACCACCCCCACCACCAGGAATGCTGTGGTGGCCAGCTCAGGGCCCCAGCCGAAGCGCTGCTTGAAATAGAGCACAAGGATGGCTGTGAATCCATTGAAGGCCAGGAAGAACAGGAAAAATGCAGCGCAGAGTCGACCCACGCTTGGGTTCATCAGCACTTGGCTCAGCCGTGCAAATGGATTCAAGTCGCGTTTTCTGGGAAGGCTTTTGCGGGAGTCCTGGGGATGGGTTTCCGGCAGCAGATTGAGCACCACCAAGAGGTTGAGTGCAGCGAATGCTGTGGCGATCCAAACGGGGAGTGCCACTGCCACCCGGGCCAGTTGTCCACCGACGAAGGGGCCAAGGATGAAACCCAAGCCAAAGGCCACGCCGATCAATCCGAAGGCACGGGCCCGCTTGTCGGGAGGCGTGATGTCGGCCAACACTGCGCTGGCCGTTGCAGCTGTTCCGCCACTGATGCCGTCAATGATGCGTGCTGCGAACAGCAGCATCAGGGGCAGAAGGCTTTGGCTAGGCCAAGGCAGCGAAACGGTCACCGCAAACAGCCCGAGTCCCAGCACGGAGCCTGCGACGCAGATGCTGATCACGGGTCGCCGCCCGTAACGATCACTCAGCGCTCCGATCAACGGGGTGACCAGGAACTGAGCGAGTGCATAGCTTCCCGCTAGCAAACCAAGGGTTCGCCCGTCTGGAGCGAACTGGGCCAGCAGAAATGGCAACAGTGGAAAAACAATGCTCTCGCTGAGTCGGTCGTTGAGCAGCGTGAGGAATGCGCTGAGCAGTGTGGGAATCCGAGGACGCTGCAAGCTGGCTGCCACGCAGGTGAGACTCACATTCCAACAGGCGGCTGCCATGGCTTTGCGTCCGATTGCTCCGGAGGATCAAGCGCTTCTGCGGGAGATCTATGCCGACGCGATCGAATCGCAGGCGCCTCTTCTCTATACCGACGCACAAGTCAGGGCCTGGGCTGCTTTGGCGTGGTTGCCCGGCGTGCTCGACGCCACGTTCCGTGAGGGCTCGGGATGGCTCACCACCGATGGTTCAGCGTTTGCGATCCGTCATCCTGAAGACCGTCTGTCGCTGCTCTACTGCCGAGGTCGGGCATCGCGGCGCGGCCATGGCAGTGCACTTCTCAATCAGATTGAAGCGGATGCGAGGGCGGCGGGAATCCGTCATTTCCGCACGGAGGCCAGTCAGTTCAGCCGACCGTTGCTGGAGCGCCTTGGCTGGCGGGTGGAGTCTCCGGAAACGATCCTGATCGGAGGCGTTCCTTTTGAGCGCTATCGGATGGTCAAGCTGCTTCGCCAAGCGCACAGTTGATCCAGCCTGGCTTGGGCCTTGCCCGTCTGCATGACGGATTCCGCCCGTTGAATGCCCTGTTCCAGGGATTCACTGCAACCGGAGAACCACAAATAGGCGCCGGCATTCCAGCGCAGGGCATCGCAGAGAGGGCCTTTGTTCTGCAGGGCGTTCAGCGCCTGCTCGGCCCAGGTGCTTTCGTCAGCCCATTCGACGTCGGCGTCATGGCAACCATGGTCGCGGGGATGCAGGATTAACCGCTCCGCTTCACCGTTCCGCACCCGTGCCGTGATGCAGGCCCGGCCGATCGGGAGGTCGGTTCCTCCCTCCAAACCTTTCACAGTGAGGATATCGGTCTCGCCGCCTTGCTTGAGGGCTTCCCAGGCGCGGGCTTCGGTAGGGGGGTGTACAAAGCCACTGACGAGAAGGTGGTCGCCTTGATGGGGAGTCCAGAGCAGTTCCAGACTGGCGACCGGGGGGCGCTTGCCCAGTTCTTCGCGGTAACCGATCAGTGTTTCCGCAATGGGAAAGTGATCCGGTTGATGGATCAGGGCGAAGCCGTTCTGCTGGAAGCCGTCTGCAACAACGCTGATTGGCAGGCCCGTGAGGTCGAGATTAAGGAGGCGGAACAGATCCGCAGCGGTGACGCCGTATTTGATCGGCATCCGGTCACCGCCCTGTAGAACCACCGGCTGGCCACAGGCCAAAAGCACCAGTGTGGTGAGTGGGTAGATCGGTGCTGTCCGCGTGCGCCCGTCGTACGGCATGCCGAAACACAGCGGTGCTCGATTGCCGCCTGCGGATTGCAGCACCGGACCATGGGCGCGGTAGGTGTCCAACATGCCCGTGAGTTCCTGGGGTTCGGGCCGGCGGATGCGATGGGCAATCAGAAAGGCGCCGATCTGTGCTGGCGTCGCTTCGCCCTGCAGCATCAGCTCCATGGCATCAGCCGCTTCCTCGCGACTCATGCCTTTGCTGGTGTGTTCACCGCTTCCCACCTTGCGCAGGTGCTGTTTGAAGCGGTCTCGGCCGGAGAGAACTGCGCTCGTCAAAGGTCCGGCCTGAAGCTGTGGTCAGTCTTCAGGAGCGACTGACCCAATAGAGGTAGCAATTGCTACGAAAGATCAGGGCCTGCTCAGCCGCGATAACCCCTCGAAGCTGCCATGCCGTGGATGCTCTGGGTGATGGCGGCCTTCGGCGTAATAGAGCCGTTCGAGCATCAGTTGGGGGGCTGTGGTCGCGGGAAGGAATTGCGCTTGGAGCAGGGTGGCCATGGATTGAAAAAATTGGCTCATTGGAATCCTGCGTTGACGTTGATTTCACTCGCAGCACGACCCTGTTGGCTGTGCTTGTTGCTTCAAAACAGGCTGTTGTTTTGTAGTTGATGCTTCATTGTTAAGTCAGTGTTTGCGCAACAGTTTCTGAGCTGCTGAGACGTTCCGGTTCGGGACGCTGTTTTTGAGGCGGCCATAACAACTTTTCGTTTAATCATGACTGTTTCAGCTGTTCCTTCGACCCCGTCGTTGTCAGCTCCTTCTCAGGAGACCGTCACTGCCACCTTGATGGCTGCCAAGAAAGCCAAGGGCATGAGCTTTGCCGACCTGGAAGCGGCCTTGGGCCTTGATGAGGTCTGGATTGCTTCATTGTTCTACGGTCAAGCCACGGCTTCCAAGGAAGAGGCTGACAAGCTGGCTGCGCTTCTCTCCCTTGATCCGGCCATCACTGCGGCTTTGCAGGAGTTCCCCACCAAGGGAAGTCTTGATCCTGTGATCCCCACCGATCCCTTGATCTATCGCTTCTACGAGATCATGCAGGTCTATGGAATGCCTCTGAAGGATGTCATCCAGGAACACTTTGGTGATGGCATCATGAGCGCGATCGATTTCACCCTCGATGTCGACAAAGTGGAAGATCCCAAAGGTGATCGGGTCAAAATCACCATGTGCGGCAAGTTTCTGCCTTACAAAAAGTGGTGAACAACCAGTTGTCTTGATTAAAGACATCAAGGCCCCGCAAAAGCGGGGTTTTTTTATGGGCGGAACTGTTGGCTGAGCTGGGTGCTTGCCATCTTCCTTCGAGTGTCGTCATTCAGTTCTTCGCTCAGTTCCAGCAGACAGCGCTGACTGGCAGGTGTGGCGATGCAACCCAGCGCGCGGAATGCTGCCTCTGCAACAGGGAGGGAACCGTTGCGACACAGTTCTGCCAGCTTTTCGCTGATCAATACGCCATCGCGGCGTTGCAGAACCCGAATAGCGGCCACAACGACTGGATCGCGAAAATCATTCAAGACTTCTTGGCAGAACTGCAGCAGTTCGCCGTCGTCGAGGCAGTGGGACCGGAAGCTGAGCAGTTGCAGACCGGCGAGGCGGTGCAGTTGGCCTGGGTGATGCAGGCAATTCACCACAACTGATTCCGGAACCTCGGCTCCCCAGCAGGCCAGAGCCTGAACCACTAGCAGGTTGGCGTCCTCGTTGTCCGAGGTTTGCTCGAGTTGAACTAACAACCAATCGCGGGCTTCGCTCTGGTGGCACAGCCCTGCTGCCATGACCAAATCAGGCAGAACCCCATGGTTGGCGAGGAGTTCTTGGATGACGGGCCAGCCCCGCTCGGCCTGCATCCCCAGTTTTTCGCAGAGGGCTCGCTGCAGATCAACAGAAAGGCTGGGGGAGTAGACCTCCCCCAGCCAAGCGGGCTCCAAAGGAGCGCGTCGTGATCGGGCGAGCCGTTCCCAGAGAACGGCTTCGTCGTTCATCGATGGATCAGCGGGCACCCAGTTCAGCAGCGAGCTCACGCTCCAGCTTTTCATCGTGCTCGGTCGGCAGCACGTTCTCCATATGTGTGCGGTGGGTGCTGTAGAAGAGCATGCCGATGAACACCATGCCGCCCACGATGTTGCCCAGGGTGACCGGCAGGAAGTTCCAGAAGATCACCTTGGTGAAGGGGACACCTGAACCAAGGATCGGCCCAGCGGTGTGCAGGAACTGGTTCACCACGATGTGCTCCATGCCCATCGATTGGAAGGCCGTGATCGGAAGCCAGCAGGCCAGGATTTTGCCAGGAACGCTCTTGCTCACCAGAGCCATGGTTACGCCAAGGCAGACCAGCCAGTTGGCCACCAGTCCGCGCAGGAAGGCGAGGAAAAAGCCCATGCTTCCCAGGGCCTCGTACTTCTTCTCAACGTTGATTTGATTGAGAGCCATGATCTTCTGGGCCACGGCATCCCAGATCGGCGGGCCGACATTGTCAGCAGCGCCATCCATGGTGCCGCTGGTGAGGCTGATCGCCATGATCACGGCCACAACTGCGGTGCCGATCCAGTTACCGATCCAGACCCAGACCCAATTGCGGAAGGTGGCGCCCCAGGTGCTTTTGCCAGCCCAGGTGGCCATCGGCAGCAGCGCAAAGTTGCCGGTGACCAGCTCCATGCCAAACAGCACGATGCTGGCGAAGCCGAAGGGGAATAGAAGTGAGCCGACGAAGGGCGCTTTCACGGTGATGCCCACGGTCAGGGCCAGGATCACCGCCAGGCCAAGAATGGCTCCGGAGTAAAAGCCGCGGATCAGCAGGTTCTTCACGCTGACCGTTGATTTTTTGCCGCCGGCGGCAATCATGCCGTCGACAAGCTCATTGGGTAGGACGTAGTCCATCGGTTGAGATTGAGAGTTGGACGAAGGTTTGATGTCAGCCGCTGATGCGGTTCATCAGGCGGGAGAACAGATCAGGGCTGCCGCCCTGACGGTTGATGGCGGCTCCGTCGCGACCACTGGCACTAAGCCAGTTGACGAAACGAGAGAACACGTCGTTGCGGTTGGCCATGACGGTGAGGGGGAAGTGGTCGTTGCGTTGGAGCCGTGACTTCGAAAGGAAGCGTCACGGCGACGACAGCGATCAGGCCTTCGGGGTGGCCCCGAATTTGTCGATCAACACCTCTTTCAGCGCTGCCTTGATCTCATCGGCGGGGATGGCCTTGCGGTGGATTTCGCCGATGCTTGGGTTGGCGCCTTGGGAACCGCCGATGGTCATCGTGTAGCCCTCACCCATGACTCCCTCGCTGTTTTTTGCCTTGGTGCCGGTGAGGCCGATGGCACCCATGTAGGCCTGTCCGCAGGTGTTGGGGCAGCCGGTCCAATGGATCTTCAGCTCCTCGGGGAGATTGAGCTCTTTGTCGAGTTCTTTGGCCGCCTCGAGAGCTTGGTCCTTGGTGTTGGTGAGGGCGAAGCCGCAGTAGGTGTTGCCGGTGCAGGACACCGTTCCGGCAGCGATATGGCCGGGCTCCAGCGGGAAGCGCTGCACCAGGGTGTCGGCTTTCAGGGCGTCGAGCTTGTCGTTCGCAAGGCCCACGAGGATGACGTTCTGATCTTCGGTAAGACGCACCTCACCACTGCCGTAGTTGAGGCTTGCGGTGGCCAAATCCTGAAGATCCTGGGCGGTCAGGCGGCCGACTGGAACGTGCAGACCGGCGTAGGACAGGCCCTCCTGTTTCTGCGGGTGGAATCCGTAGTGGGAGCGGGGCGTGGTGTTGAACACGGAGCCAGGATCCGGTGTCAGCGGACCGAAGAGTTCTTCCACTTGGCTGCGGAACACGTCGTGGCCCACCTGATCCAGATAGAGGCGGAAGCGGCCTTTGGGGCGCTTGTCCCGTTCGCCGTTGTCGCGCCAGAGCCGGATCACGGCGTCGGTCATCTTGCAGATTTCGTCTGGCTTCACCCAGGCGTTCAGGGGAACGGCATAGGCGTTCATCTGCGATGACAGAACACCGCCGATCCACACGCCAAATCCCATCACCCCATCTCGTTCCACGGGGTGGAAGACGATGTCGTTGTGGAGCAGGAAGTTGTCCTTCGCCCCTGCAACGGCTGTGTTCCACTTGCGGGGCAAGTTGGAATACTCCGGGTTGCCTTGGCAGTTGTTGGTGAGGAAGTTCTGCAGCTCGGTTGTGTAGGGCCGCGTGTCGACGATCTCGTTGGGATCGATTCCGGCGATTGGGTTGCCAGTGACGTTGCGGGGATTGTCGAAGCCGGATTGAATCGTGCTAAGACCTGCTTCCGTTAGTCGTTTAAGAATCTCTGGCAGGTCGCCCAGCAGCACACCACGCAACTGCAGGTTCTGCCGCGTGGTGATGTCGCAACTGCCGTTTTCGCCGTAGCGCTCGACGATCGAACCAACCACACGAAGTTGATCTGAGGTCAGTACTCCATTGGGCACACGCAGGCGGAGCATGAACTTGCCTGGCGTTTTCGGACGCCAGAACATGCCGTACCACTTCAAACGCAGTTGAAGGTCGGTCTCATCCACCTGCTCCCAGCCGAGTTCTGCGAATTTTTCAATCTCGCTACCGACCAACAGGCCATCTTTGGCCGCCTTGTTCTGCTCGATCTTGTTGAGCTTCTTGCCATCCAGGTAAGGCCTGGAGGGAGAGCTAGTAGTCATAAGTCGATTGAAAAGTGGGCGGATTGATTGCTCAAAGACGAGGCGCGAATCAATCGAGATGGCCCGAAGACCGGCAACGCTTCAAAATGAAGGGGAGCGTTGGGATGAGTGAATTAACAACGCGAAGGCAGCCCTGGTCCGTAACAAAGAGAACACTTTTGGTGTTGATCGATTGCAGGGCTGTGATTTGGCCAATTTGTAATTCCGGCTACATCTGGTGGTTCCCGTGAGGCCGTAAAAGGCAACCTGCTTAGGCCTCAGTATTGGCGTCCAATTTCGCCAACCATCCGCACCGCTCCGGCCCGGAGCATTTGCCAAACGCGCTTCATCGCAGCGAAGTCTTGGTCCAGCTCGGAGGGCACGGTCGGGCGGTCCAGACGTCGGTCGTAGTGGGCGTCCCTGGGGTCATATCCCCTGCGGTAGCGGTCGTTCCGGGCGTCGTAGCGCTCGATTCCTCCGTCCAGAGGCTCGCGGTAGGAGCGGCTGTCCAATGGAGCACGATCAAAATTACGGCGGGGCGCCATGACTTCCTCAACGTTCAGAACAACCCGATGACATCAGCCGGCAGGGTCATCGATCCGTGGCAATTGCTACGGAATGACGCTTCCGATGGGAGACGGCGTGGTTTGCATCTCGTGGTGCACGGCCGCAGTGGCGGTGCTGTTCCCGACTGTTTGGCATCCCTGCCGCCTCTTCTGGCTCAGCGGCGATCGGCGCCGGTACAGCTCGAGGTGCTGACAGCTGAACAGGCCGTTTCGCCTCCTCTCCAACCCGCTTGGATCGTTCCTTTGCTGTTGCTGCCTGGAGCTCACGCCCGAACGGACGTGCCGGCAATTCGGGACAGGCTTCATGGAGTTGGGGCCAGTGTGCGTTTGCTGCCCTTTCTTGGTGCATGGACCTCCTGGTGGGACGCTGTGCTGTCAGCGCTTCCTCTGCCTGAACGCCGTGATGCCGTGCTGGTGCACCATCCTCTCCGTCCAGGTGTGGCGGATCGGTTTCTCACGATGCTGTCGTCTCGATTGGCGTTGCCGTTGGTTTCCTTCGATGCTTGGCCGGAGTTCCAGCAGCGCCATCCCCGCGCCCGGCCACTCCCGTTGGCTCTAGCTCCGAATCGCATGACGGAGGCGCTAAGCGAAGCTGGTGGATTGCCTCCTCTGCTGGAGCATCCCCCCACCCGTCAGGCCTTGATCGATCTGCTTGTTTCTCTGCCGTGAGCACCGCTGAACAATCCGGAACCGTTTATCTGGTGGGAGCCGGTCCTGGCGATCCCGAGTTGCTCACGCTGAAGGCGCATCGGCTGCTTCGTGAGTGCGATGCCCTGGTGTACGACTCGCTGGTGCCCGAGGAAGTGCTGGATCTTGTCCCTGATGCCTGCGAACGCCGTTTTGTCGGCAAGCGTCGTGGGCATCATTCAGTGCCGCAACCGAGCACCAACGCCGTGCTCGTGGAAATGGCCCAGAAACACAGCACGGTGGTGCGGTTGAAGGGGGGTGATCCCTTTCTGTTTGGTCGTGGAGGTGAAGAAGCGGCTTACTTGGCGGAAAGGAACATCTCTGTTCAGGTGGTCCCGGGCGTGACGGCCGGCATCGCTGCCCCTGCTTATGCGGGAATTCCCGTCACGCACCGGCGGGCGGGGTCATCGGTGACCTTTGTCACCGGTCATGAGGAAATCGACAAGCGCCGTCCCTCTGTGGATTGGCGTGCCTTGGCCGCGGCCAGTGACGGATTGGTGATCTACATGGGGCTGCACAACCTGCCCCGGATTGCGGAGGAACTGCTGGCGGGTGGTTTGGCCGCGACAACCCCTGTGGCGGTGATCCAGCAGGGCACGGTGGCGGGGCAGCGTTGCCTCAAAGCAACCTTGGTTGACGTTGCTGATCAATGCCGATCGCAAGCCTTCAAGTCACCCTCGATTGTTGTGGTGGGTGAGGTGATTGATCAGCAGGTTGAAGCCTGCATGCCCACACCGGCAGCGGTCACGATGCCGATTCCGTTCTGACCATCCCCGCTCTATTCCTTCAAGCGAGCCCGGAGCTGGGCCAGGTTGCAGGGGCGGGTGTCGGCATCCAGCTGAGCTCGGATGAGTCGGTCCCAAGCTGTAGTCACCGCATCCAGAGATCCCGGCAGCACAAAAACAAAGGTGCTGTTGGCCACGCCGGCAAGGCAGCGGCTTTGCAGGGTGCTGGTGCCGATGCGCTCGAACGAGAGCACGCGAAACAGTTCTCCGAATCCTTCGATTGTTTTGTCCAGCAGAGGTGCCACGGCTTCAGGGGTGCCATCGCGGCCGGTCAAGCCGGTACCGCCGCATGTGATCACCACATCAACCGCGGGATCAGCGATCCAGCGGCTCAGCTCACGGCGGATTTGATAGCGATCATCCGGGCAGAGTTGTCGCTCGTGAAGCCGATGGTCGGCGGCTTCAAGGCTGCGCAGCAGCTGATCTCCGCTGCTGTCGTCCGAAAGGGTGCGTGTGTCGGAGATGGTGAGCAGGGCGATGGACAGGCCCATGGCACAGCGGCGGAGCCTTCGGACGCTAGAACCGCTCCAGCTGCCATGGACGCGGTGCTGAAGGTGCTGCTGTTCGCTTCCCTGCGAGAACGCGCCGGTTGGGCCGAGCGTTCCCTCCCCTTCACGCCAGGGGTATCGACGGCCCGTGAGGTCTGGAACCAGTTGGATCTTGGCCCGCTGGAGGGCATCAGCATCGCGGTCAACCAGGAGTTGGTTGGTGCCAATCAGCGGTTGCAGGCCGGTGATGAGCTGGCGTTCCTTCCACCGTTCACGGGGGGTTGAAGCATGACCAGTTGTTGTGTGGAGGTGTGCCCGGATCCCTTTGATCCTTGGCAGCAGCTCGCGATCTGGAGTGGGGATGCCGCGGCCGCGGCGATCTTCATTGGTCGGGTGCGTCCCACCACCATGGATGGCAGGCCTCTGCAGGCGCTTGAGCTGGAGCACTTCCCTGGCCTTTGCGAACGTCAGATCACGGCCATGGCGCAGCGTTTGCAGCACGAGCACCGGGTAGGGCCGATTTTGGTGCTGCATCGGGTGGGGAGGCTCGCCCCTGGAGACCCGATCGTTCTGGTCGCAGTGCAGGCGGATCGTCGTGGTGCGGCGCAGCGCTGCTCAGCCGCCCTTTTGGAGCATCTCAAGCACCAGGCCCCATTCTGGAAGCGGGAGTGGTGCGCTGGTCAGGGCACCTGGCTGGCGGAGAACACACCGCTCTGATCAACGTTTGGGTGCTGCAGTTCGTAACCCAGCTGTTTGAGTCGGGTGTTGCGGATCCGTCGGCCCGCTGACCCTGGTTCGTCGTGTCCAAGCCAGTGCACGGGCGCCAAACCCTGGCGCTGCAGGCTCTTCCCCACCAGATCCCGCAGTCGAATTGGTTCGTCATTAACCACATTCACCACGCCGATCCATTCACCATCAAGTGCTGCTTCCAGGGCACCGGCGGCATCCGCCACGTGCAGCCAGTTGCTGTAGGAGGCTCCGTTGCCGGGGCGTTCTACTCCGGCGAGCCCGCGCAAGCGTCGATCAAGCTCGCGTCCGGGGCCATACAGCGCTCCGAGGCGCAGGATGCACACCCGCCGGTCGCTGATGCCGCTGAGCAATTGCTCGCTTTCAAGCAGAACATCGCCATGGCCACGGCCTGGCTCGGCTGGCGTTTCTTCATCCACCCAGCCACCCTGGGCATCGCCGTACACCGAGCAACTGCTCGTGTAGACGATCTGTCGCAGATTTGGCAGTTGTGGCAACAGCGACATCAGGCAGCGGAAGCTGTCGACGAAGGTGTGGCGATAGCCGTTGGTATCCACCTGGCGATCTCCTTTGGGACCCAGACAAAACACCGCGCTGCTGCTTTGTCGCAGTGCGTCCAGCAATTGGGCGGGGTCGGTGGCGTCGCACACCTGCACCCGATCCGCCAGGGGGCTGAGTTGTTCCAGCCGTTCGCTGGTGGTGGTGGTCAGTGTCAGCCTCAGCTGTGGCCGTCTCAGTTGCAGCCGCTCCGCTAGGGCGAGCCCCAAATACCCGCAGCCAACGATGGTCAGGTCCATGGCGGGGGATGGCTGTTGCAGCGACCTTAAGAAGATCGACTGCTCCATGCCGTCACTGACATGACTGATCAATGGACCCTCAACCGCCGCAATTTCGCCGGCCACTGGCAGGGCTGTGGCCACTGGTTTGAACGGGACGGCAGCAATCGATTGGATCTGCAGCGTCCGTCGCGCCGGATTGACCCCACCACCTACGTGATTTCCTTTTCCGATGACGACCACGGGGTGTGGGATGGCTCGGGTCTGGCGTTTGCTCCCGGTGGCCTGGCCACCTATCCCATCAGTCGAGCCACCTACAACGCCGCTGGCGTTTGCTGGCAGTTTCCCGGGGCGGGGGGCCAGTCCAGCCTTGGCTTGGATGCCGATCGTCCGCGCTTCGGCCACGAGATCAACCTGTTCTGCGGTCGCTCCCGCTCGATGCTGGTGCTGCTCTGGGAACCGCGGAACGGCCGTTGGCGTTTGCAGCGCGTTGGAGCGGTGGGTTTCCGTTGCTTGAACAGCACCGATCCGGAACCCGACCGTCCCGCGGGCGGGACACCCGAGGCCCTGCTGGCGCCGGTGCAGGGATGGAGTGGCAAGCGGCAGATGCTCAGGCCGCAAGTGGGGGTGAACGGCCAGGCTGAGGATGCCGCTCCACTGGTCTTCGATCCAAGCCAGCTGTTGCACAACGACTGCTCAGCCGTGATGCCCGACGGCTTGGTGTTCTCGGTGCCCAGTGAGATACCGGAGCAGCCCTTCAGCCTTGAGATCGGTGGGCGTCTCGGCGCTGAGTTGTTTCAGCAGATCAGCATCCATTTCGATGCATCGGGCCAGCTCATGGCCTGGGAGCGTCGACGCTTTCGGTCTGATGAGGCTTAGAAAATCCGCTGACGGATCACCTGTGCCCAGAGGCGGGTGCCGCTCTCCAGCGAGCCGGCCTCCGCCGGCAGTTCCAACAGCAGATCGGCGTGTTGCAGGGAGCCGATCCTGGAGGAGGCCTGCGAGCCATCCACCCGTGCCAGCAGCGTGCCTGCGGCGTTGGTGTCAAGGCGGGCCCGGGCCAGTTCCGGCCGTCCCGGTCGGCGGGACAACGGGTCGGCGAGTTCCACCATCACCCGGGGGAACAGCTCCGGTTCGGTCTGGCCCTCCAGGACCTGCAGAGCGGGCCAGAGCAGTTGCAGAGCGGTGACCGCCGCCGCCACCGGATTGCCTGGTAGTCCGAAAAATGGCACGCCCTCACCGATGCTTCCAAAGGCGAAGGGGCGACCCGGGCGAAGGAACAGTTTCCAGAAGTCCACGGCACCCAGCTCCGCCACCAGCGGTCGGATCCAATCGGTGTCACCGGCGGAGACGCCGCCGGTGCTCACCACCACGTCGCAGTCGTTGGCCAGATCAAGCAGGGCCTGCCGCAGGGCGTTGGGTTGATCGGCCACCACCCGTCGCTGGGTCACCGACTGCCCGAGGGCCTGGAGCATCGTCTCCAGAAGCGTGCCGTTGCTCTCCCAGATGGCACCGGGGTGCCGCGCTGTTCCGGGTGGCACCAGCTCGTCCCCGCTGATCAGCAGCCCGATGCGGGGTTGCTTCGCAACGGTTAACTCGGCGATGCCGCAGCCGGCGAGCCGTGCGAGATCGGCTGAACCCAGGCGCCGTCCAGCGGCCAGCAGCAGGTCTCCTGGTCGGCATTCCTCATCCTCGGGGCGAATCCAGGGACGATCCGATGCGTCTTTCGCCAGCTGGATGGTGGTGCCGTCCACGGTGATCAGCTCCTGGGGCAGCACCCAGCCAGCACCGTCCGGGAGTGGAGCTCCGGTGAGGATCCGAATCGCATCGCCGTTCACGAGGGTCCCGTTGAAGGGTTGGCCGGCGGCGGAGCGTCCTTTTAGCTGCCAGGTCTCTCGGAGCTTGGGCTGGTGGCTCTGCCCCAGGGCGTAGCCGTCCATGATCGAAGCCCGGAACCCGGGAACGGCTGCGGTGGCTTGCACTGCCATTGCGCTCATGCGGCCGAGGGCCTCCTGCAGGGGCACCGTGCTGGTCGCCGTGATCGGTTGGATCGCCGCCAGAACCCGTCGACGTGCCTCCTCCAGGGGGAGCCCTTCGCGTCCGTAGGGCTCAGCGTTTCCAGACACCGTTCCGCCCACCTTCTTTGAACTCCAGTTGGATCGCCTCGATCGTCATGGCTGGATCGACGGCCTTGAGCATGTCGTAAAGGGTCAGCAACCCCACGGACACCGCCGTCATCGCTTCCATTTCCACCCCGGTCTGGCCTGTGGTGCGGCAACGGCAGTTGACGACCAGGCCAGGCAGCGATGCGTCGGCGTCGATCGTCACATCCATGCCACTGAGCGGCAGTGGGTGGCACAGGGGAATCAGTTCCCAGGTTCGTTTGGCTGCCTGGATGGCCGCCACCCGGGCGACCGCCAGAAGATCTCCTTTTGGTGTCTCGCCCCGCTGGATCAGGCCGAGGGTTGTGGCTTCCATGCGAATGGCCCCACGGGCATGGGCCTCGCGGTTGGTGGCCGGACGGTCCCCCACATCCACCATGTGAACCTCGCCTTGCTGGTTCAGATGACTCAGGTTTTGCGTCATTCGATCAAGGTGACAACACCGCTGCTGAGTTGGAAATAACCCACCACCAGTTTCAGCGCACCGCTGGTTTTGGCATCGGCCAGAACGGCGCTGCGTTGGATCAGCGTGGAGGCGCTGGCGAGGGCATTGCTCCTGACGGCCTCCGCCAGATCGCTGCTGCCGTTGATGCTCTCCTGGATGGGTTGGATTAGCCGGTCCAGCGAAGGGGTGAGCGGGTTGGCGTCCATCGCTGCCGTGACGGCTCCGCAGCCGCTGTGTCCCATCACCATCACCAGTGGCGTCTTGAGAACGCTGACGCCGTACTCCACCGAAGCGATCGCTTCGTCAAACGCGCTGTTGCCGGCGTTGCGAATCACGAATAGGTCTCCAGGGGTGGTGTCGAACACCCAGCTCGGCGATACCCGTGAATCAGAGCAGGTGAGCACAGTCGCCCAGGGGTGCTGGCTTTTGGCCAAAGCTCGAGGGGAGTTGAAGCAGCGTGGGTCTGGACTGGGTGCTTGCTGTGTGGCCCAGTTGTTTTGATCGGCCCTGCGCCAAGCCTCTGCAAACCGGCGGTTTCCCGCCATCAGAGCCTGGAGTGGATCATCAGGAACGCAGAACCCGTCTTCAGCTGCTTCAACAGGCCGCGCCTGCATCAGGGCGGCTAAGGCCAGACCGCCCGTTTGCTGGAGGAAGTGACGGCGCTGAATCCCCATGCCGGCAGCCTATGTGGGCCGGCTGGTGGGTTGTGCGATCGGGGCTGTTCTATTTGGCCCCTGCGATCAGCGCTCGCCGAAGGGTGCCCAGAGGGTGGCTTCGGAACCCACAACAGGCTCCACAGCGGGCTGGATGGCAGCAGCGGGTTGGGCGGTTGCGGCTGTGTTGGCGCTGGCGATGTCGCGCTCGCCCAAGGGAGCCCAGAGAGCGGCAGGACCTGCGATCACCGGCTCGACGCCAGTAGCGCCGGCCTGAACGGAGGCCGTCTGGCTGCGCACCAGTTGCACGGCGAGGGAACCAATGATGAAGGCACCCAGGAAGCCGGCGGCCAGGGTGATGGGGCTGCGGCCGGAAGCGGACGAGATGCTGCTGGTCACGGCAGAAACTCTTTGAACAGAGCTTCAGTATGGAAAGAATTGGTGTGAACGACTACTAAACGGGCTGAATTGTGTAGCGGAATTAACAGTTTCTATGGGATCAAAGTCCTGCACGGGCTGGTGCTGGAATGCTTCAGCTGTGACCCATCCATGGGACATTCCCAGCAACATTCCGAGGGAGAGGGCGAAGCGCACAGACCAATTTTGTATCGAGGTAAACATCTCTGTTTTCGTGGACTTCCGTTGTCATCATTGACACCGATCAAGGCTTTGGTTGATGTCCAGCCGTCGTGATTCCGCCAGCCATTGCTTTGCCTTTGAACAGGACTTCATCGGCAACTGGCGCTGCATTCCCCTGTGTGTGCGACGCAAATTGGATCTGTGTGGGGTGAAGTTAAAGCTCAACCACTGGCTTGAACTTTCCCATGAGCAACGTCAAGCCCTGGTGGATTGGCCGGATGCAGATGATGCTCTCGAGCAGCTTTGCCAACACCTGCGCGATTGCACGAGCCCCATGGCCGATGGCATGGCCAAGGATCTGCCACCGGTGAGCGGTGCCCCCTGGCAACAGCTGGCCGAGCTGCCCGCTGTGGTGCAGGAGGCCGCCACAGTGCGGGGTGTGGTGCTGACCCTGGAGCAATGGACCCAGCTCAGTGAGCTGGAGCGCTTTGCCTTGTGCAAGTTGGCCCGGCCGGGGCACGATCATCACAACCTTGAGGCAGCCTTCAGCGAAGTGCTGGTGTGAGCAGTCGGCGCAGGGCTTCCAGCTTTCCTTTCTGCTGCTCAACGGGCTTCACCACCGAGACGGCCGGAGCCACGATCACCGCGCAGGCCTTGAGTTCCGGCTGCTTCGATACTGGGCAGGCCTCGTCGTGCATCAGGGTATTGGCCTCGCAGGCCTTCTCCTGGGTGAATCCCCAGTGCATTGGCAGAAAGACCGATCCACGCCGAATGCGATCGGTGACCTTCACGGTGGCGGTGAGGTGACCGCGGCGCGAGCTGATCGCTGCTAGTTCGCCGTTACGCAGTTTTAGATCCTGAGCGTCACCGGGGTGAATCTCCAGCAGCGGCTCGGGATGCTGTTTCATCAGCCGTTCCACCTTCCCTGTGCGGGTCATGGTGTGCCACTGCCCCAGATAGCGGCCCACCGTCAGTACCAGGGGGTAGGTCTCGCAGGGGGGCTCCGCCAGCCCGAGCGGTTGATCGGTGCTGAAGCGGGCGCGCTTGTTCGGGGTGGGGAATTGATGGTCTTCGTAGAGGCGTTTCGCCGTTGCGCTGGGGGTGCTGCCGTGGGGGTATGGCCACTGCTGTGGACCGTCCTGTTCAAGCAGTGCATGGCTCAGGCCACTGACGTCACAGAGGCGCCCTCGGGTCAGTTCGGTGAATTCGGCGTAAACCGCGGCCGCTGAATCAAAGCTGAATTGTTCGGAGTAGCCCAAGCGGCGTCCCACGTCAGCGAACACCTCCCAGTCGGGCCGGCTTTCGCCGAAGCTGCGTCGATAGGCCGGGCAATAGGTCACCCGTCGTTCGGAATTGGTCATGGCACCGGCCTTCTCACTCCACTGGGCTGCGGGCAGAAGCAGGTGGGCGTAATGGGACGTTTCCGAGTCGGCATAGGCCTCGCTCACAACCACCAGCGGGCACTTGTTCATGGCTGACTTCACCCGGTCGAGATCCGGGAGGCTGACCAAGGGGTTGGTAGCGGCTACCCACCACAGATCCAGCGCGCCCTGTTCCATCGCTTCGATCTGTTGCCAGGCCGCCAATCCAGGTGTGGCGTTGATGCGTCCTTCAGGCAGCCGCCAGGCTTGTTCCACTTCGGCACGGTGGTCAGCGTTGGCGACCAAGCGGTAGCCCGGCAGCAGATGTGCCAAGCCTCCGGCCTCGCGCCCGCCCATGGCATTCGGCTGGCCGGTGAGGGAAAACGGGCCCGCTCCTTCTTTGCCGATCTGGCCGGTGAGCAGATGCAGATTGATCAACCCCTGCACCACTGCTGTTCCTTCACGGCGTTGGTTCACCCCCATGGACCAGAGGCTGAGCACCTTTTCGCGCCGGTGGAACAGAGAGGCCACTTCCCGCAGGCGTTTTTCGGGGATGTTGCAGAACAGGGCAACCCGCCTCGGTGTCCAGCGGGCGGCGACGTCAAAAAAGGCGTCGTAATTCTCGGTATGGTCGTCGATGAAAGCTGGATCCTGGCCGTTCTCGCGGAGCACCAGGTGGGCAATGCCGTGAAGCAGAGCCAGGTCGCTGCCCGGTGCAATTGGCAAGTGGATATCGGCGGCTTTGGCGGTGTCGGTGCGACGGGGATCCACCACCACGATGGTGACGCTGCCGGGGTTTTTTCGTTTCCGCTTCAGAAGACGCTGGAACAGCACCGGGTGGCACTCGGCGGTGTTGGTGCCGATCAGAAACGCCACCGAGCAGTGGTCGAGATCCTCGTAGCTGCAGGGAGGACCATCGGACCCCAGGCTGCGGGTGTAGCCCGCCACTGCTGAGCTCATGCACAGCCGCGAATTGGCATCGAAATTGTTGGTGCCCAGTGCCCCTTTCAGCAGTTTCTGGGCCAGGTAGTAATCCTCTGTGTGGAATTGGCCGGAGCCGTACATGGCGATGCCATCGGCATTGCCGCGCCGGGTCACGCTTGCCTGAATTTGTCCGGTGATTTTGTCGAGGGCCTCGTCCCAGCTGATCGGCGCGAAGTCGTCCTCGAGGGTTGCGCGGAACAGGGGTTGGCGCAGGCGGCCTGGGGCCAGGGTTTCGCCGACGGTGGCGCCCTTGATGCAGACCTGGCCAAGGCTGGAGGGGTGCTCGCGGTCGCCGCGGGCCGTCCACATTGGATTGCCTTCACCATCCCGCTTCACGGCTTGACCCTTCACAGCAGGAGGGAGCAGCTCCAGGCCACAGCCCACTCCGCAGTAGGGGCACTGGCTGCGCACGCTGCGGGGGGAGTTGACCATGCAAGAACCAAAAAAGAACAAAACCCGGAGCCGAAGCTCCGGGTCGTTGTGCAGCGACATGGTGCTGCGGAGGGAGATGGATCAGGCGGTTTCGCCTTCGTGCAGGTCTGCGAAGGACCCCTTGGGCTCTTTCAGGAAGAAGAAGCAGAAGAAGGCCACGACTAGACCAGCTACTCCCAGGATCTGGAAGAAGGCACTGTTGGAAGCTGCGATCACCTCGGGGGTGGGTTCGCCGCCGCCGCCCATCCACATCGGCAGGAGGCTGAAGATGGTCAGGTAGGTCACAGCACCAACGTTGCCGTAGGCACCGACCAGACCGGCCACCTGACCGGTGACGCGACGCTTGACCAGGGGCACCAGCGCGAAGGTGGCGCCTTCACCGGACTGCACGAAGAAGGAGGCGAGCATGGTGATCACCACGGCAACCGCAATGCCGGTGGTGCCGCTGAAGGTGCCCGGCTTGATCATGCTCATCACCAGGTAGCCCACGCCGAGACCGGCGGTGAGGAAGCCCATGGTGTTCTTGCGGCTGCCGACGCGGTCGGAGATCAGACCGCCAGCAGGGCGGGCCACCAGGTTCACGAAAGCGAAGCAGGACGCCAGGATTCCCGCGGTGGCCTTCGGCAGATCGAAGGTGGTTTCAAAGAAGGTGGGCAGCATCGAAACCACGGCCAGTTCGGAGCCGAAGTTCACGATGTAGGTGAGCTCGAGGATCGCCACCTGGCGGAACTCATAGCGGTCTTCTTTGGGATAAACCTTGTTGCCGAGGATCAGGTCGCGGTTGGTGCGGATGATTCCCCAGGTCTGAAACGCAAACCAGACGGCGACGGCACCGAGGGCCAGCGGGTAGGTGGCAGCGGTGAGGAAGCCCACCTTGCCGAGACGCCAGCAGAGCACGCAGAGGATGGCTGCGAAGGGCACGTTCATGCCGAGCAGACCCCAGAAGTCGCGCATGGAGGTGACTTCCAGGCCTGCGGTCTTCTCAGGACGCTGGTACGTCTTGCCGGGGGGTGTATCGGTGACGTTGAAGAAGTAGAAGAAGCCGTAGGCAGCCGAAACGATGCCGGTGAGGGCGATCGCACCGCGCCAGTTCAGAACAGCACCGGTCGGCAGTTCGAACCCACCGGAGAAGGAGAGGAAGCCGGCGAGGGCCACCATCGTGAGGGCGGAGAAGGCGGAACCGAAGTTGCCCCAGCCGCCGTAGATGCCTTCCGCGAGGCCGATTTCCTTGGGCGGGAACCACTCAGCCACCATTCGGATGCCGATCACGAAGCCAGCGCCCACGATGGAGAGCAGCAGACGGGCCACCACCAGTTGGTTGAAGTCCTGAGCGGAGGCAAACAGCAGGCAGGGAAAGGCTGAGAAGACCAGGATCGAGGAATAGGTGACCCTGGGTCCGAATTTGTCCAGAAGCATGCCAATCAGCACGCGAGCCGGGATGGTGAGGGCCACATTGCAGATGGCCACGGTGCGGATCTGACCAACGGTTAATCCGAGGTCTGCTTTAACGGTGGTGGCCAGAGGGGCCAGGTTGAACCAGACCACGAAGGTCAGGAAGAAGGCGATCCAGGTCAGGTGAAGGGTTCGATACCTGCCCTGGAACGACCAGAGGTCGCCAAGCATTGAGAAGAAGAAATGAAACCTCGGGCGTCAAAACGAAGGGTGCCCGGGGATGGCAAAACGGTCGAAAAGAAGATCCGTTTAACTCGCGCAGTTAATCAACTCGTTGGGCCTTTGTTTGGTCAGATTGGTTACCAATTGCTGTTTTTGTGTTCCTAAGCAAACATCAATGGAGCTGATTGCTTGGATCAGGTCTTCTTGTATATGGATGATTTGGTAGCGGTTGCAACTTTGTCGAGCGGTTGGTCTTTGCTGGTGCAGATTGTTGATCGGCGATGTGAATCAAGGCTTGCGGGTTTGTTTGCTCAGTGGCGGAGACAGTCGTCGCATGGGGCGTGACAAGGCGTTGTTGCCGCATCCATCGGGTGGTGTCTGGCTCACCGCATTGGTCGATCAGCTGCTTCCTCTGGGGTATCCGGTGCAAGTGTTGAGTCGCCATCGCGAGCATGCAGAGGTGCTGGGGCTCCGACCCGGGTGTTCCGTTCTGTTGGAGCCCCCTCCCTGGAATGGCCCTCTGCAGGCGCTTGCCAAGGTTCTGCCCCCGCTACCCGGGGAGGCGTTGCTGGTTCTCCCGGTGGACATGCCGCGCTTGCGGACGGCCGTTTTTCATCAGCTCATTGCGGCTTGGAACCGTGCTCCTGAGCATGCGGCGGTGGCCCATGACGGGCAACGGCTGCAGCCGTTGCTGGCGGTGATTCCTTCGACGTCTCCATTCCGCTCCTGTCTTGATCAGCAACTGCAACGTGGAGAGTTGCGCTGGATGGACTGGTTGACCCGTGTTCCCTATCGATCGGTCCCTCTGCCTGCAGAGGCTCTGCTGAATGCCAACTGTTCTGCAGATCTGTCAGCGTTGGAAGGATGAGCACCACGCTGCCGCTCGCAGATCGCTTCAACCGGCCCATCGGGGTGCTGCGGCTGTCGCTGACGGCGCGCTGCAATCTCGCCTGTCCGTACTGCTGTCCGGATGTGGAGGAGCCCCCGGGCCTGCTCACGCTTGAGCAGCAGATACGCGTTATTCGCGTGGCCTCGCGCCTCGGGGCACAAACCCTGCGTCTTACGGGTGGAGAGCCGTTGTTGAGCCGGCGCTTGTTGCCTTTGTTGGAGGCGGTGACGCAGGCCCGGCGGGATCGTTGGGATCCGATGGCCGGTCTTCAGACTGTGGCGCTGACCAGTAACGGGGTGCTGCTGTCGGAACCGATGGCTTGCGCGTTGCGTGCCGCAGGGCTGGATCGCATCACCATCAGCCTGGATGCAGCGGAAGGGGATGCAGCGGCGCGCATGGCTGGTCTCCAGGGTGGCGCCGTGGCTGGGGACCGCCTGGTGGGCCAGGTGCAGGACGGTATCGCGGCGGCCCGCGCCGCTGGTTTTGATCCCTCATGCGGTGAGCTCAAGCTCAATGCCGTGATCCAACGGGGGATCAATGACGATCAGCTGTTGCCCTTGGCCGGCTTGGCGCGGCAGCAGGGGATCGAGCTGCGTTTGATCGAATACATGGATGTGGGCAACCGCAACCAGTGGTCGCTGGACCAGGTGCTGCCGGCGGCGCAGATGGTGGAGCGCATTCACACCCGTTGGCCCCTTGAGCCTCTGGGTCGCCCGAGGGGTGGGACGGCCTGCCGTTGGAGCTATGGCGATGGAGCTGGATCCATCGGTGTGATCGCCTCCATCAGTGAGCCATTCTGTGGGGATTGCAACCGGTTGCGTGTCACCGCCGATGGACAGGCGTTCACCTGTTTGTTCTCGGCTGATGGCACGGATCTCAAGCCCGCGCTCGTCTCGGAGTCTCGCCTCGAGCAGGCCATGCGCGATCTCTGGCAGCGGCGCCAAGACCGCTACAGCGAGGAGCGTGATCCAGCCGCCGCTGCGTCAACCCATGCCGAGATGGCGTATCTGGGGGGCTGAACCGTCGTGATCGTCACCGTTTTTGCCTGATGCTCCCGGTACAACGGGGCAGCTGAAGGATCCAGAGGGATCCATCGACATGTTTGAACTGCTGGCCTACGAGCGCTTCCGCGACACTCCGTCGGTTCGTTTTTTCGACGTCACCGTGGACACCTCGAATGCACGCGACCTGGTGATTCACAGCGGGCCGGCCGTGTCCCCACCCAACGACCCTGAGAGCGGAGCATGGCAGTTCTATCTGCATCCCCATCAGGAAGACAACCTGCTTGCGGCCAGTGGCGGCAGAACCTTCTTCTTGGTGAACCTGGCCTGGGACCAGCCCTTTCACATCGTTCGGCTGGAGAGTGGTGGTGACATCCTCCGCATCCCCCCCGGCACCTTCCACCGCTCGATTTCCGATCCCAATGGCTCTGTCGTTCTGAACCAGGCGGTTCGTCAGGAAGGCGTCTCTCTTGTGCGGGAATTTCGCGTCTACAACAGCGCCAAGATCCCGGCCTTGATGGCGGCAACCCATATTTCTGCTCTGAAGCCCCAGTTGCACGGGGTGGAACCTCTGCTTCAGGCAGCCTGAACCAGCTTGCGTTGTGAGTTCTCCGGTTCGGAGGCTTCTTCGTTGATCTGAATCTGCCAGTTCAGCTCACTGCTTGTTCCGGGGGGACCGCTGAAGCTGCCGCTTACGGCCGCGGTGAGTTCCGGCTTGGAGGAGGTGGCCAGCACCACATAGCGATCGTTGACCTCCGTGCCGGCACTGGGGTCAAAGCCTCGCCAGCCCGCTCCCGGCAGGTAGACCTCCGCCCAGGCATGGAGGTCGTACTCCTCCGGGGGAGGTTGCTGCAGTTGATAGCCGCTCACGAATCGGGCCGGAAGACCCACTACGCGGCAGCAGGCCACCATCAGCATGGCCAGATCTCGGCAAGAGCCGATCCGCTCGCGCAGGGTTCGGCCCGCTGGCCAGGCCGGCCCCATATGGCGTTGGGTGTATTTCACCCTCTCTTGAATCAGTTCAATGAGTTGCTTCAGAAAGGCCAGGGTCTGTTGGTTGCTGCCCATCAGCGCTTCCTGGGTGAGGTCGATGGCTGCGGGTTCGTGCTGGCCATTCGGCAACCAACCCTTTAGGGCGCCCTGCAGATCGCCGTTGAGTTGCCCCTGCGGGTAGGGCAGTGGAGGTTCGAGTCCGTTGAAGCAGCTTTGCAGCGGTGGTGCCGACCGGGTCTCCACCAGGCTGCGGGCCTCAAAGATCAGTTCATCGGTGCTGCCGAGAAAGCGGAGCCGTTGGATTTCGTCGCCGCTGGCGGCCACCAGTTCCCGACGTTGTTCCGGTTCCGGCAGCACGTAGAGGTGATGGTCCAGCAGGGTCTGGAACCCCTGCCCCCGGGGCCGCAGACAGAGGCGATGCTCCCCCAGATTCACCGGGGCGTCATACCGATACGTCAGGCGGTGAACGATGAGAGCGCGCATGCGGGATCGGTGGGGGTGGAACGGAGGTCAGCGCTGGTGAAGTAGCGGGTCTGGAGCAGGTTGTGGAGTTGGTTGAGGTCCTGTTGAAGCCGGTCAATCGCTTCATGCAGACCGGATTCGATCAGGTTGTCGATCCTTACGTAGCTCCAGCGGGCCAGGAGCTGTCCGCGTAAGCAGTCGAGATCGTCTGGCGTGTCTTGGCTCGGGTGCTGTTGGATCTGTTGCAAGGTGTCGCTGATGCCCTGGAGGCAGTAGCGCACCGACCGAGGAAAGAATGGATCCAGCAGCAAAAAGCGGGCCACCGATGCGGGGCTGATCGCTTGTTGGACGCTTTGGCGGTACATCTGATACGCGCCCGCCGTGCGCAGCAGGGTGATCCACTGCAGTTCATCCAGCACCCCGCCGACCTCCTCGGTGGACGGCAGCAGCAGGAAGTATTTGACGTCGAGGATGCGGGATGTTTTGTCAGCGCGTTCGATCAGACGTCCCAGCTGGCTGAATAGCCAGCTCAGATCGCGGCTCAGTGTGGTGTCGGTGATCCCGTACACAAGCTGGCAGCCGCGGCGGATGATCTGCAGTTGCTCCTGCACGGGTTCCCGCCAGATGTCTTCGTCGTCTTGCAAGCTCCAGTGCAGATCATTGATCTGCTCCCACATTTCCGTGGTGATCACATCCCTGATCTGCCTTGCATTTTCCCGAGCCATCGCAATGCAGCTCACGATGCTGTTGGGATTGCTGCGGTCCAGCAGTAGGAAGCGCACCACTTGTTTGGGAGTGGCATCGGGATAGGCCGCGTCGAAGCGGTTCCGATCTCCTGTCACCTCCACCAACGGCAACCATGGTTCTGCGCTCCCTGGAGGACTGTCCAGCGCCATCGCTTCACTCACTTCCAGAAAACGTGAGACGTTTTCGGCGCGTTCCAGATAGCGGTTGATCCAGTAGAGCGAATCGGCAACGCGACTCAACACGGCACAGCCTCCTTTGGCTGCGGTGCCGACATCCGTTGGTCGTCGACGATCCAGGTGTCCTTACAGCCGCCCCCCTGGGACGAATTCACCACCAGTGAGCCCCGCTTGAGGGCCACGCGCGTCAGCCCACCAGGGCTCACCCAGCTGTTTGAGCCGCGCAGCACATAGGGGCGCAGATCCACGTGGCAGGGATACAGCTCACCGTCACTGAGGGATGGCACGGTGGAGAGCTGCAGTGTGGGCTGCGCGATGAAGTTGCGGGGATTCGCACGGATTTTGGTGTCGAAGTCAGCCAGTTCCGATCGGCTGGCCTGGGGGCCGATCAGCATTCCGTAGCCCCCGGCTTCCGCCACCGATTTCACCACCAGTTGTTCGAGGTGGTCGAGCACATAGCGCTGATCGTCGGGCCGGGCACAGAGATAGGTGGGAACGTTCTCGATGATCGGCTCCTCATCGAGGTAGTAGCGGATCATTGCCGGCACATGGGCGTAGATCAGCTTGTCGTCGGCGACGCCGGTGCCGGGGGCATTGGCGATGGCAACCCGTCCTTGCCTAAGCACGTCGATCAGGCCCGGCACCCCCAGCATCGAGTCCTGCCGGAACACGGTGGGATCGAGAAAATCGTCGTCGATACGGCGGTAGATCACATCCACGGGCTTGAGCCCGTTGGTGCTGCGCATCCACACCCGGCCGTTGTCGCAGACCAGGTCGCGTCCCTCAACCAGTGCAATGCCCATCTGCTGGGCCAGATAGCTGTGTTCGAAATAGGCGCTGTTGAACACCCCGGGCGTCAGGATTGCCACGCGAGGGCTTTCACTCCAGGGCGCCAGGTCCTGAAGGGTGCGCAGCAGATGGGAGGGATAGGCGTCGATCGGTTGAACGGCACGGCCCTCGAACAGGCCAGGGAACAACCGTTTCATCACCCGACGATTCTCGAGGAAGTAGGCCACCCCTGACGGGCAGCGCAGGTTGTCTTCCAGGACACGCCAGGTGCCATTGCCGTCGCGGATCAGGTCGAGTCCGGAGATGTGGCACCAGCGGTTGAGGGGCAGGCTGATGCCCTGCATCTGAGGTCGCCAGCCGGAGGAACTTTCCACGTCTTCCCGCGGGATCACACCGTCCTTGAGGATCTGCTGGGGGCCATAGATGTCGGCGAGGAAGCAGTCGATGGCTTCCAGGCGTTGCAGTAGTCCCCGCTCCAGGTTGATCCAGTCGCTGCGGCCGATCAGTCGGGGCAAGGGATCGAAAGGAAGAATCCGTTCACTGCCCTTCAGGCCGGAATCGTTCAGGCGGAACGTGGCACCGAGGCGACGCAGCAGCTGGCTGGCGGAGGCATGACTGCGGTTGAGCTCGGGCAATCCCATCTGCCCCAGCGATGCAAGCAGCGTTGCCAGATCGTCGCGAGGCCTCGCCGTTTCACTGCAGAAATATTCGTCGAACCCGACCGTGGGTTTGTAGTCGGTGAACATTCCGATGGTCTGGGCACATTTCATCCAAGGCGTCGCCCCAACCCCCTCGGGTTGTAGTTGCTACATATTCCGCAATTTCAGGTGACAGGGCGCTGATTGCTTGATGTTTGCGTATCCGAAGGCACCTGAATCGAGGGCGAAGGGCCAGGCGGGGAAGACTCCTTTGCTTATCTGTTTCTGGAGTTCAAAGGGTCTTCGCTTTGGATGAATTGCTCTGGGCGCGACTGATCTTTGCCCTCGGTGCAGCCGTAACCGTGGCAACTGTGGTGATGATTCTGCGCGGACATCTTTATTGGAACCGCAGGGGGTCGACGGATGTCCGCTGACTCGGTTCCCTTCCTCCAGCCCGGGATCGCCTGGGCGCTGGTGGTGTTGTTCTCCGTTCTCTGGGTTGCCCTCGGGATTGCTTGGGGTCGGCGCGGTCAAGGCAATGCCGATGACTACATGCTGGCGGGGCGCAACATCGGGCTGGCCCTGAGCACCGCCACGTTGATGGCCTCCTGGGTCACCGGCAACACCACGTTGCTTGCCCCTGAATTCGGCTACAAGACCGGGCTTTGGGGCATGTTCAGCTATGCCCTGGCAGGGCTTGGACTGATCCTGTTTGCCCCCCTGGCTTCGCGGATCAAGCAGCTGATGCCCAACGGGCGCACCAGCGGCGATTTCATTCGGTTGCGTTACGGGCGCCTGGCGTGGTGGGTGTTCATGGTGATCACCGCTATTTACACCCTGGGTTTTCTGATGACCCAGGCGATGGGTGCCGGACTGCTGCTGCAGGCCCTTTCAGGCTTCAATTACCACGTGGGGATGGTGGTGGTGATTGGTGTCGCCACGCTTTACACCCTGTTCGGCGGGATGCGGGCCGTGATCGGCACCGATTTCATCCAGTCGCTTTTGATCATGGTGCTGCTGGCGGTGGTGGCGGTGCTCGCCTTCCGGCAATTCCCGATGCCCGAGGTGCATGCCTCGTTGCTCGCCCGGCATCCCGATCGGCTCGATCTGCTGTTGCCTGCCGGTTTGTTGATCGCGTGGAATTCCGCCCTGTTCTCGATGGGCGAGGTGTTTCACAACAACATCTGGTGGTCTCGGGTTTTCGCAAGCCGTCGCTCGGTGGTGATGACGTCATTTGTGTTGGGGGGGGTCGCCTGGATGAGCGTGCCGATGGTGACGGGCTCCATCGGCCTGGTGGCCTTGGCGCGTGAGTTGCCTCTCGAGCAAGTGAACATGGTGTTTCCAGTGATGGCGGCTGATCTGCTTGGAGCCGGCGGCGCTGCTCTGGTGTTTGTGGTGGTGTTTGCGTCGCTCACCTCCACCCTGGATTCGCTGTTGGCATCCACCGCCGATCTTCTGGCGGAGGATGTGTACTTCCGCCTGTTGCGGCCCCAAGCCAGTGACCTGCAGCTGAAGCAGGCTGCGCGGCTGATGGTGGTGGGGTTGGCGGTCGTCACGCTGGCGCTGTCCTGGCCGCGGCTGGATTCTTTGGCGTCGGTGCTGTTCTTCACCGGTGCCCTGGTGGCCTCCACGGTCTGGCCTGTGGCCTGCGGCCTGTACTGGCGCACGGCCAATCGCACGGCTGCCATTGCGGCCATGCTCGCCGGCAGCGTTGTTGGCCTGCTCGCTTATGTGCTGATAGCGCCTTACTGCGCCGCTGTGTTTTCGGCGGCCGTGTCAGCAGTCGTGATGCTGATCGGCAGTCGCACGTGGCCGGAACGGTTTGACTTCACTTTGTTGCAGGAGGAGGGATGATCCAAAGTCTTCTTTTGATGACCAGCCTCGTTGGACTCTCCGGTTTTCAGTTTCTGCTGGTGGCCAGTCAGCTTGCCTTGGTGTTGTCTGTGTTCGTCTTGTTACTGATTTGGTGGGTTGAGTGGCGGAACGGTCGTGTGTGGTGACGGCTGCAAGTGTTAGTAACCAGCTGAACATTTTTTCGGGATCTTTGCTTAAGAACCTGCTTCTTTGTGGACGAAGGGGTGTTGTTGTTGTTACCGGTAAAAGATGTAGTTCCTGGATTTAGCACTTGGTTTGGCAAACAGAGTGTTGATCTGATCCCGCTATGGCACAGGCCAATTCAGCAGTTGTGGACGCCACGTCGGTACAGATTCGGTTTCAGCCGATGGGTCCCGATGTCTATGGCCAGAACCAACCCCAGGAGCTGCTGGCTGCGATTGCCGAGGACGGAGAGCCGTTGCTGGATCTGGTGAATCAGCATGTGGTGTCGATCCAACCGTTTCGACCCGAGGCCTTGTTGCAGGTGTTTCGGCTGGCGGCGAAGTTCGAGAGCAATCCAGATCGGTATTGCCGTCACAACACGCCCCTGACCGGCAAGATTCTGATCAACGCGTTTTACGAGCCGAGCACCCGCACCCGCCTGTCTTTTGACAGCGCTTGGCATCGTCTTGGTGGCAGCTCGATCAACATCACCGACAGGGCAACCACGGGGATTGCCAAAGGCGAGTCTCTGGAAGATGTCGCCCACATGTTCAACAACTACGGCGATTGCGTGGTGCTACGGGACAGCGATCCCGGTGCTGTTTATGCGATGACGTCAACCCTGCGGATTCCCATCATCAATGCAGGCAATGGCATTGATGAACATCCGACTCAGGCGATGGCGGATCTGTACACGATCTTCAAGTGGCGTCCCAAGCTCGCTGAAGTTGAGGTGGCTGCGGCTGATCGGATTCGCATCGGAATCGTCGGGATTCCATCCCGGATGCGAACGGTTCGCTCACTGCTGAGGATCCTGGCCAAATTCCCGCAGACCGTGGATGAGGTGGTGGTGATCCATGCTCCCGGGCTCGATTCGGATCTGCAGCTGTTTGACCCAGGGCAGTTGGAGGAGCTCGAAGCTTGTGGAATGAAGGTGCGCTGCAGCACCGATCTTCAGGCTGAAGTGCCCGATTTGGATGTCATTTATATCAACGCCATCGCCTGGATTGGCGATACCTATGAAGTGCACGGTGGCGGATTTCGCCTCACCCGCGATATGCCGTTCAAGCCTGAAGCGATCGTGCTCCACCCCTTGGCACGGGGAGCGGAACTGAGCACCTGCCTGGATGACACACCCCACAACTGGTACTTCAGCCAGGCCAGGGGAGCTGTGTTCCTGCGGATGGCACTTCTCACCTGCATGGTGAACCGGGCCGAACGCGTCATGGATGTCGTCTGAGCGAGCGTTATGTGCGGAATCGGAGGTGTTTTCAATGCTGACTGTCGTCAGACGGTGGACCGCCAGCTGCTGGTCAACATGGCGGCGATCCAGGCCCATCGCGGGCCCGACGGCTTCGGCGTCGAGGTGCTTGATCAGGCTGGTGTTGGTTTCTGCCATGCCCGCCTCTCGATCATCGATCTGAACGAGTCACGTGGCCGTCAGCCCTTTCTCACCGATGACGGTGAGGTGCTGATGGCGCACAACGGCGAGTTCTACGACTTTCAGCGCATCAGGGCGGACCTCACCGCCCAAGGGGTGCGATTTAGCAGCAAGAGCGATTCCGAGATCCTGCTCCGGCTCTACCAGCGCCAGGGATTGGAGGCGACTCTGCCCTTGTTGCGCGGGGAATTTGCCTTCGCATTGTTTGATCGTGTGGAGGATTGCCTCTACCTGGTGCGGGATCGCTTCGGCATCAAACCGCAGTACTGGGTGATGACGCCTGAGGGTCTGGTGTTTGGTTCCGAGTTGAAGGTGCTGTTCGCGCATCCGGCGGTGGAGCGGCGCTTTACCTCAGAAGGTCTGTTCCACCAGTTGATGCAGACCATGGTTCCTGGCACCACGGCTTTTGCTGGGGTGCACCAGGTGCAGCCTGGCCATGTGCTGAAGGTGCAACGTGCGAACGGGCGGCTGGAGGTGTCGGAGTCGACCTACTGGGATGTCGACTTTCCGCGTCAGGATCAGCGCGATCGCCGCCTCACGGAGGCCGACCACATCGCTGCAGTTCGTGCGGCTTTGCTGGAGGCCGTCGAGCTGCGCATGGTGGCCGACGTGCCTGTGGGCTGTTATCTGTCCGGTGGCATCGACAGTTGTTCGATTCTCGGTTTGGCGTCAGCTGTCAGCCAGGCACCGGTGAAGGCGTTCACGATCGGATTCGATGACGCCCGTTACGACGAGTCGCCGATTGCCCAGGAGATGGCTGAGGCCACGGGGGCTGAGCAGGATCTGATGCGTCTGTCGGGCCAAGAGCTTTATGGCCATATGGAGCGCACCATCTGGCATGCGGAGCGAACGATCTACAACACGTTGGCGGTGGCGAAGTTCTTGATGAGTCGCCATGTCAACGATGTTGACTACAAGGTCGTGATGACCGGTGAAGGGTCAGATGAGTTGTTCGGCGGTTATCCCGCCTTTCGCCGCGACATGTTCCTGCACGGTCTGGATGACCTGCCTCAGGAGGAGCGCGATACCTGGGAAAGCCTGCTTCAGCAGTCGAATGCCCTGGTGCAGGGAGCGATGTTGGCTGAAAACCAGGTCGACGATCCAGACCTGGATGCGGTGGTTGGCTTCACCCCCAGTTGCCTGCAGCCGTGGCTGGCCTGCGCGCCCTTGGTGCCGGAGCTTCTGGCGGAGTCTCATGCTGCAGCTCTGCAGGATTACTCCCCGGGTAAAGCGATTGCGGCGCAATTGGATGCGGATCAACTGGACGGGCGCCATGCCCTCGACAAGGCGCAGTACGTCTGGATCAAAACCATGTTGGAGGGCCAGATTTTGACCTGGGGTGGTGATCGGGTCGACATGGCCAATTCCATGGAGGCGCGACCGGCATTTTTGGATCACCATCTGGCCGCTGTTGCCGTGCAAGTGCCTCCCGAACTGCGTATTAAGGGCAAAACCGAGAAATACGTGCTGCGGGAAGCCATGGCGGGTTTGTTGCCCGAGGTGTTGTATCGGCGAGAGAAGTTCGCCTTCATGGCGCCGCCTGCCCACACGGAGCCCGAGAAGTGGGCGCAGATGAAGCAACTCGCTGATGACTACCTCAGTGATGAGGCGATTGATGCCGCTGGTTTATTGAGCAAAGCCGGCGTACGCGCCTTGTTTTCGCGTCATGAGGACCCAGCCACCACCGATGCGGAGCGTGTGCAGATGGATGCCGTGATCAATCATCTGCTGGGTGTGCAAATGCTGCACCGGATGTTTGTGGCTGAAGACGTGCCCGCCCTGGCCCGTCGGGAGGCCGACCGCCTTGGATGGCGGGTGCTGATGCCCGTTTGAATTCTTTGATCAGGGTTAAATCGTTGCACTAGCTACACGCCAATCGGTTGATTCAGGTCAAGATGACGAACCCTTTGAACTGAAGGTCACGGCATTGCCATCGCTCATCTCGGCGTCTCCGACCACCCCTGCATCGAGGGTCGAGCCAGTCGAAGTTGCGACGCGTGCAAACCGTGATCGTTTGGTCGGATCAATTCAGCAGCTGGCCAGCATTGGTTCCAAGCCGGATGGCAGCGTCTGTCGACGGGGGTTTTCGGCTGAAGACGTCCAGGGCCGTGAGTTGCTGGCCAGTTGGATGAAGCAGCTGGGCATGCAGGTTCGTGTTGATGCCGCTGGCAATTTGATCGGGCGTCTTGACGGCCTCGAGCCACATCGTCCTGCTTTGGTGACCGGGTCACACCTCGACACCGTTCCCACAGGCGGACGTTTCGATGGAGCCTTGGGTGTTCTTGCAGGTCTCGAAGCTTGCCGAGCTCTTCAAGACAAGGGCATGCGGCTGCGGCATGGAATCGAGTTGATCGCCTTTGCCGACGAGGAGTCGACCATGGTGGGTTGCAAGGGTTTGGCGGGCACGGCCTCCACTGATCCGGAGAGTTACGCCACCAGCAATGGCCAGCCGATTCAGGAGAACCTGGCACGCATCGGGGGGCATTGGCCGTCATTGGCCTCCGCCCGCCGCTCCGATGAGGCTTACGCCGCTTTCCTGGAATTGCATGTTGAGCAGGGCGGTGTTCTCGAGCAACGCGGTGATGCCATCGGTGTTGTGGAGGGTGTCGTCGGTCAGCGCCGGTTCAGCATCAATGTGCAGGGACAGGCCAACCATGCCGGCACTACACCGATGGGTCTGCGACAGGACGCCCTCGTGGCGGCGTCGCGCATTGTTCTCGCTGTCGAGGCCATGGCCTCCAGTCATCCAGGAGATCCTGTGGCGACGGTGGGCCGTCTTGAGGTTTGGCCCAATGCCGCCAACGTCGTCCCTGGTGCTGTCTCCCTGACAGTTGATTTAAGGGATGTGGATCGACGTGTGCTCGATCAATTGGTGGAGGAGTTGATGCAGCAGGTCGAAAGCATCGGTGCTGAAACGGGCTGCCCGATTTCGGTGGACCCACAGTTCAGTGTTGATCCCACCCCTGCTGATGCTGTGGTGATGGCGACGATTGCAGAAGCCGCTGCCGACCTCGGTCTGTCCCACAGCCATCTCCCCAGCCGCGCCAGCCATGATGCGCAGGAAGTCGGTCGCCGTTGGCCGATGGGCATGATCTTTGTCCCCAGCCGGGGTGGTTTGAGTCATTCCGCTGCGGAGTTCACCAGCGATGAACAGTGCTGGGCGGGCACTGCGGTGCTGCTCGAAACGTTGCTGCGGCTTGACCGTCAGCTGCCGTGACTTTTTCGATCCTGGCCCGTGATCCCAACAACGGCCGCTTTGGCGTGGCTGTTGCCACCTGTCATCTGGCCGTTGGATCCACCGTGCCCCACATCCGCGCCGGAGTTGGCGCTGTGGCGACCCAGGCCCACACCAATCCCTATCTGGGGATCTGTGGCCTTGAACGCCTGGAGCAGAGTTCGGATGCCGAGAGTGTTCTGGCCAGCCTTCTGGCGGATGATCAGCATCGTGACCGGCGTCAGTTTCACCTGATCGATCTGGATGGTCGAACGGCCTGTTGGACGGGGCAGGATTGCGGGGCTTGGGCTGGGCACCGCCATCGGCGTGACCTGTCTGTCGCCGGAAATTGTTTAGTGGACGATGGTGTTGTGGAGGCGATGGAGCAGGCGTATCTCACCAGCGATCCCAGCTGGAAACTTGGTCGTCGCCTGATGGCTGCCCTGCAGGCTGGGGAGGCTGCTGGAGGCGATCACCGCTCCGATTTCTGCACTTCAGCAGCGGTACAGGTGAGTGGTGAAGCTGCCTTTCCGTTGTTGGACCTACGGGTTGATTTCCATGAGCGTGCGGTGGAGCAGTTGATGGAGGTGTATGAGCGCAGCCAGGCCCTTTGGGCTCAGGAGTGGAGGGACGAACTGTCGGAATTGCCAATGCTGAACCGTCTGGTGGCGTAGGGATCAGCCACAGGTCATGTCAAAAAAAGACCCTGCAGTACCGAAGTGTGCAGGGTCTTTTTGAAAGTTTGAAAGATTTGAGATGGCTCAGCTGGGGACGGAGGCTTCCCACTCCACATTCAATCCAGCCTCGCGTGCATCACTGACCAGATCATCGATGCAGTCCATGCCAAAGGCGGCTTGTCCAGACAGCAAGGCATCCCATTCGTTCGCCGGAAAGTGGGTTTGCAGCCAGAACACGCCGTGCACGCTGGAGGGATTCACCTGCACAAGGCCTTTGTCGAGGCGGGAAGTGATGAGATCCAACGTCGTTGCTGAAGCTGGATCTATTACGCCCTAATCCTCGGAACCGGAATGTTCGACTTGCTACAGATTGAGAAGTTGGCCTAGCGCGTGTAGCCCACCCCGCGGTAAACGAGCTGCACCGGAGTGCGGTGGCTGTTGATCTGACGGGCTTGGTACACGTTGCGGCGGTAGACCAGCTGCACACCAGGTTTGCCCTCAGTGGCGTTGCTTTGCTGGTACTGATGCCCGCGATAGAGAAGGGTGGTCATTGGATGGTCCTCGAAGCAAGCTCAGGTCCCCGTTCCATGGCCTGAGGCGAACTGCGCTTCGCGTGGCGCGAAGTGAACGATCGGTAGCTGTTGCTACAGAACTATTCAAGCGCTTGCCTCCCCTGAGGCGATGTTCGGGTCGATACTTGTACAGAAAAGTTTTTGGTTTTGTTTATTTTTGTCCGTAGGAATTAGTAGGCCTTGTTGATACCAATCACTGAATCATGCAGCAGTCCTGCAGTTGATCGAGTGCAGCATTGAAAAAGTGTCGACCTTGCTCCTGCAGCTCGTCTCCTAGCCAGCGCCACTCCCGCATCAGGCGTTCGGGCCCTTCAGGCCCAAGGGCACTCATCACATAGGTGTGGTCGTTGGCGATCCAGCGTTGCAGTGCATCTCCGTTGATCTCGAGATGGCATTGCAGGCCAATGGCGTGATCGCCGATTCGAAACACCTGTTCCGCACAGTGCAGCGAGGAACCCAGCAGGGTTGCATCGGCTGGCAGGTGGATGCGATCGCCATGCCAATGCAGCGCCAAGCTGCCGCTCGGTTGTCCCTGCAGTAGGGCCTCATGGGTCGGATCAGCGACCCAGTGGATTGCGCCCAGTCCCAGTTCCTTGAGCTGCTGCGGTGGTGCTCCAACCTGCAGGGGTTTGACGCAGCCACCTGCAGCAACAGCCAAGAGCTGAGCCCCCAGGCAGATGCCCAGTACAGGTCGGCTCTGCCGGTGCCAAGCCATCAGCCAGTTCAGCTCGGTTTGGAGCCAGTGCAGGTCTGGTTGATGCCGTTCGTTCACGCCCATTGGTCCCCCCAGCACCAGCGCGATGCTGTTCGGGCATTCGCTTGGGTTCGGCAGGCAGTCGCTACGGTCCGGCCGCAGGGTCTGGAGGTCCATTCCCCGTTCCCGCGCCAGTTGTCCCACCAGTTCGGGCCCTTCGTGGTCAACGTGCTGGATCACCAGCAGCGTGGTGCTCAAAGCAGCAGGTAGCGCTGGGCGAGGGGCAGCACGTCGGCGGGCTCGCAGGTGAGCAGTTCACCGTCGGCGAACACCTCATAGGTCTGCGGGTCCACGCTCATCTTCGGCAGGGCGGAGTTGAGTTTGAGAGCGCTTTTGCCCACGCTGCGGGTGTCCTTCACGGCCATGCAGGTGCGTTCCAGACCCAGCTGGCGTTGAATATCAGCATCCATTGCTGCTTCGCTCACGAAGGTGAGGCAGCTGGGAGCCAAGGCTTTGCCAAAGGCGCCGAACATGGGCCTGCCGTGCACGGGGCCGGGGGTGGGAATGGAGGCGTTGGCATCGCCCATCTGGGCCCACACGATCGAACCGCCCTTGATCACCAGTTCAGGGCGAATGCCAAAGAAGCCCGGCTTCCACAGCACGAGATCGGCGAGCTTGCCGGTTTCGATCGAGCCCACCTCGCTGCTGATGCCATGGGCGAGAGCGGGGTTGATCGTCACCTTGGCGATATAGCGCTTGAGGCGGTGGTTGTCGTTGCGGCTGGAGTCTTCCGGGAGCGCACCGCGCTGCACCTTCATCTTGTGGGCGGTCTGGAAGGTGCGTGTGATCACTTCGCCCACGCGCCCCATGGCCTGGGAGTCGCTGGCGATGATCGAGAAGGCGCCGAGGTCGTGAAGGATGTCTTCGGCCGCGATCGTCTCTCGTCGGATGCGGGATTCGGCGAACGCCACGTCTTCCGGGATCTTCGGATCGAGGTGGTGGCACACCATCAGCATGTCGAGGTGCTCCTCGAGCGTGTTGCGGGTGTAGGGCCGGGTGGGGTTGGTGCTGCTTGGCAGCACATTCGCTTCGCCGCAGATCTTGATGATGTCCGGTGCATGGCCGCCGCCGGCACCTTCGGTGTGGAAGGTGTGAATGGTGCGTCCCTTGATGGCGGCGATCGTGTCTTCCACGAAGCCGGCTTCATTCAAGGTGTCGGTGTGGATGCACACCTGCACATCCATCCGGTCGGCCACCGACAGGCAGGCATCGATCGTTGCGGGTGTGGTGCCCCAGTCTTCATGCAGCTTCAAGCCGCAGGCGCCGGCGCGCACCTGTTCTTCCAAAGCTTCAGGGGTGCTGGCGTTGCCCTTGCCGAAGAAGCCCAGATTCACCGGCAGGCCTTCAGCGGCCTGGAGCATTCGCCCGATGTGGAAGGCGCCAGGGGTGCAGGTGGTGGCGTTGGTGCCGGTGGCTGGTCCGGTGCCGCCTCCCATCAGGGTGGTGACGCCACTGGCCAGAGCTGTTTCGATCTGCTGGGGGCAGATGAAGTGGATGTGGGTGTCGATGCCACCGGCCGTGAGGATGTGACCTTCCCCAGCGATCGCTTCGGTGCCGGGGCCCACCACGATGGTCACCCCTTCCTGGGTGTCGGGGTTGCCGGCTTTGCCGATGCCCACGATCCGACCGTCTTTCAGTCCGACATCGGCTTTGACGATGCCCCACCAATCCAGGATCAGAGCATTGGTGATCACCGTGTCGACGGCGCCCTCGGCTCGAGGGGTCTGGGACTGGCCCATGCCATCGCGAATCACCTTGCCGCCGCCGAACTTCACCTCGTCGCCGTACACGGTGAAATCCTTCTCGACTTCGAGGATCAGCTCGGTGTCGGCCAGGCGAACCCGGTCGCCGGTGGTGGGTCCGTAGGTCTCGGCGTAGGCCTGGCGGGAGATGCGGTAGGGCATGGGTCAGGCGTCGAGGGGTCCGTTGATCTGGCCGTTGAAGCCGATGACGCGTCGCGCACCGGCGAAGGGAATCAGGTTCACGTCGCGGCTGTCGCCGGGTTCAAAGCGGATGGCCGTGCCGGCGGGGATGTCGAGCCGTTGACCGCGGGCTGCGGCCCGGTCGAACTGCAGGGCGGCGTTGGCTTCGGCGAAATGGAAATGGGAGCCCACTTGCACAGGGCGATCCCCACTGTTGGAGACGCTCACCGTGGTGACGGGTCGGCCTGCATTCAGTTCGAGTTCACCCGGTTCGGGAAGCAGTTCGCCTGGAATGAGAGGTGCCATGGGTTCTGTCTCAGCGAATCGGGTCATGCAGGGTGACGAGCTTGGTGCCATCGGGGAAGACGGCCTCGATCTGCACCTCATGGACGAGCTCGGGTACGCCCTCCATCACCTGGTCGCGCTGCAGCCAGGTGGTGCCCTCCTGCATCAGCTCCGCCACGCTCTTGCCGTCACGGGCGCCTTCCAACACCAGAAAACTGAGCCAGGCCACCGCTTCGGGGTGGTTGAGCTTGAGGCCGCGGTTCAAGCGCCGCTCGGCAAGCAGTGCCGCGGTCACGATCAGGAGTTTGTCCTTTTCCTGGGGACTGAGATGCATGGCGAAGCTCGGTCTTCTTCAGTGTGTCTCTGCTGCAGCCTCGAAAGCGTTCACGGTGGACGTTTGTCGGCGCAGAGGCTGCTCCTGCAGGGGCCAGACCCTGGGGATGCGAGGTGTTGTCAGGCCCCGGAGCCTTCGTGTGCGCTCCCAGATTCGGCTGAACCAGAAGCGGGCATCGCGGCTGGAAGTGCCGGAATAGCGCGCGATTAATCCCTGATCGAGGGTGCCGCAGCGCATCGTGCCCGTCAGTCCCTCTCGGTCGGCCCTTGCTCCTTCCAGCAGTTTTTCTGTTGTTTTGGCGCCCATGGCCATCGGCGCGGCCCAGACCAGCGTGCCGAACACAGGGGCGCCTCCTAACCCGTGCGGGCTGTCCAGGCTGGCGCCGCCCAGTTCCACGCGATCCGCCAGCTCCCAGGTTGAGCTGCTGGCCGCGACGCGCTGAATGGTGAGGTGCGACCGCCAGCGTCCCTGCTGGAGGGTTTCGCCGGCGGCGGTTCGACCCAAGCGCACGATTTCTGCGCTGAGAAAGGAGGCGTCCTCGGGCAGGGTCACCGTCAGCTCCTGCTCGAACAAGGCATCGGCGTATAGCACCAGTTCCTGCGGCAGCCATTCGAGATCACTGCCGTTGGCCAGCGAGCAGCGCACCTGTTGATGGGCAAAGCAACCCTCGGGTTGCAGGCGGCTGCGGCCGATCGACCCGTAAACCTTCTGCGCCGCCACGCTGGTGATCAGGCCGCGGCTGCTGGCTTCAAGCTTGATGTCGAGGCTGAGTTGATCGCCGCCCACCAGGCCTCCAGCGGTGTGCAGCACCGGCAGCTCGCAGCGTCCGTCATCACCGCGTTCGCTGCGAAGCAGCTTGAACGGAGCCGTGCAGCCCCCCTGGTGTCGGGTGCTGCCGTTGGTGGCATGAAACTGCAGGTCGCAGCGGCCGTGCCAAGGATCAAGACGTTGCATGGCCTCACGCTCCGCCGCCGCCGGTTTCGACTCTGTAGCAATGAACACCAAAGTGCAGCTGTTCTGTCGGCACGCTTTCGTTGTGGATCTGGACAGGAGGCGCTGGTGACGGATGCGGTGGTCGTGCTGGAGCAGCGCCTGCAGAACAGCAGTGCCACGGCAACCCTGCACTTGCCTTTGACAGCCGAAGAGCGCACGGTGCTGCGCGGTCGTCGGACCACCTCCTGCGGTCGTCCGGTGCTGCTTCAGTTGCCCCGTGTGGGATCTCTGCAACCTGGTGATCTGCTGGGGGATCAGTCCGGTTTGACCGTTGTGGAGGTGACGGCAGCCCCGGAAGCGCTGTTGCGGGTGCAGGGGTCGCATCCCCTGGAGCTGTTGCAGGCGGCATATCACCTGGGCAATCGCCATGTCGCTCTTGAGCTGCATGAGCAGGAGCTGTTGCTTCCAGACGATTCCGTGCTGGCCACGATGCTGGAAGGGCGCGGTTTGACGGTCAGTCGCTGCCTACAGCCGTTTGCTCCCGAAGGTGGTGCCTATGGGGGGCATCAGCACGGATGACATCCCTGGCGTTGTTGCAATTGGTCAGCCCGGCGTTGCCCGTTGGTGCCTTCAGCTACTCAGAGGGTCTGGAGGTGCTGATCCAGGCTGGCTCCATCGCTGATGAGCAGGCCGTTCAGGCTTGGTTGGAGGCTGAGCTGCAGTGGGGCGCGGTGCGACTGGAGGCCGCTGCCTTGAGGCCCCTTGCAGAGGCGTTGGTGGGGTGGTCAACCCAGGCGGATGGCGCGGCCAAAGCGCGCCTTCTCGATCTGGATGCCTGGTTGTTGGCCACCCGTGAAGCGGCAGAGCTTCGTGCGCAACAGCGTCAGATGGGGATGTCGCTGCTGCAGTTGATGTCTGACATGGGACAGGACCTGCCTGAACCCGTTCCCTTGAGCTGGCCAGCGGCCTGGGCCTGGGCCGCTGTGGGCTTGTCGGTTCCAGCTAACGACATGGTGGAGGGGTACCTCTACGGCTGGGTCGCCAATCAGCTCAGTGCAGCGGTACGGCTGCTGCCGTTAGGTCCGTCCCGAGCGCAGGTTCTTCAACGGCGTCTGCTGCCGATGATTGCGTCGCAAGCGCTGTTGCTCCAGGCGGCCGATCCGCAGCAGCTCTGGAGCAGTGGCGTTGGTGCGGGCATGGCGCAGCTTGCCCATGCTGAGCTGTATTCACGCCTATTTCGAAGCTGATGAGCAGCAAACTGCGCCTGGGGGTGGCGGGTCCTGTGGGATCCGGCAAGACCGCACTGGTGGAGGCGCTCTGTCGCCGCTTGCGCGACGACCTGCAGCTCGCGGTGGTCACCAATGACATTTACACCCAGGAGGATGCCCAGTTCCTCACCCGTGCCGGTGCCCTGGATCCAGAGCGGATCCGTGGGGTGGAGACCGGTGGTTGCCCTCACACGGCGATCCGCGAAGACTGCTCGATCAACAGAGCCGCTGTGGCAGAGCTGGAGGCGCAATTTCCTGATCTTGATCTTGTTCTTGTTGAGAGTGGCGGCGACAACCTGGCGGCGAGCTTCAGCCCTGAGTTGGTGGATCTCTGCATTTATGTGATCGACGTTGCGGCTGGCGACAAGATCCCCCGCAAGGGAGGGCCAGGCATCACGCGCTCGGATTTGCTGGTGATCAACAAGATTGATCTGGCTCCTCAGGTCGGTGCCGACCTTGCGGTGATGGAACAGGACACCCGGCGGATGCGCGGAGATAGGCCGTGGTGTTTCACCAACCTCCATAACGGTCAGGGATTGGAGAAGGTGGTGGACTTCTTGTTGCAACAGCTACCGAACTAATTGCCAAAAACCTTGGAATCGGCAAATAGTGCGATTGGATACATTTCTCTGGTTGTTGCCCTCAATACCTTCTGAGAACGCCCCTAGGCGGTCTTTGTTTCTTCGCGTGTCTTTCGGGAAATGATTAGTTCACTTTCAAAGCGAGTCCTTGCTGGCTTTGCTGCAACAGCTGTTGGCGTCACCATGACGGCCTGCGGTGGCGGCGGTGATTCTTCCGGTGGCGATTTCGACGGCGAAATCAAGGTGGGCATCCTCCACTCCCTGAGTGGAACCATGGCGATCTCCGAAACCACCCTCAAAGAGGTTGAGGAGATGGCAATCAAGGAGATCAATGACGCAGGCGGCGTCAAAATCGACGACAAGTCTTACAAGATCACCTACGTCTCTGAAGACGGTGCTTCTGATTGGCCCACTTTCGCTGAGAAATCTCAGAAGCTGATCGACGCCGACAAGGTTGCCGTGGTGTTCGGTGGCTGGACCTCAGCCAGCCGTAAGGCCATGCTTCCCGTCTACGAAGCCAAGGACCACTTCCTTTTCTACCCCATCCAGTACGAGGGTCAGGAGTGTTCCAAGAACATCTTCTACACCGGTGCTGTTCCCAACCAGCAGGCTGAGCCTGCTGTTGATTGGTTGTTCGATACCTTTGCTGACAAGTACGGCAAAAAGGTTTATCTCGTCGGATCTGACTACGTCTATCCGCGTACCGCAAATACCATCATCAAAGAGCAGGTCAAGAGCCTGGGTGGTGAAACGGTTGGAGAGGACTACATCCCCCTGGGTAACACTGAAGTTGCTCCGATCATCGCCAAGATCAAGAAGGAGTTCCCTGATGGCGGCATCATCATCAACACCCTGAACGGTGACTCCAACGTTGCTCTGTTCAAGCAGTTCAAGGCAGCTGGCATCACTCCGGACAAGTATCCGATCATGTCCTTCTCCATCGCGGAAGAAGAGATTCGCCAGATCGGCCCTGACTACGTCGGCGGCACCTATGCGGCTTGGAACTATTTCATGTCGCTTGGAACAGAAGCTTCCAACACCTTCAATGAAGCTTTCATTGAGATGTATGGCGACGATCGGGTGACCAACGACCCGATGGAATCCGCTTACAACATGGTCTACCTCTGGAAGGCTGCTGTTGAGAAGGCTGGTACCTATGAGGATCTGGATGCCGTTCGCGATGCCATGATCGGCATCAAGATGGATGCACCTCAAGGTCCCATCGAGATGTATCCCAACCACCACATCTCTCAGACCGTTCGCATCGGTGAAGCCAAGGATGATGGCCAGTTTGAAATCCTCTGGGATAGCAAAACTCCCGTTGCTCCGATCACCTGGAACCAGTACGTTCCTGAGACCAAGGGCTTTGCATGCGACTGGACTCTGGATCGTCCGGATGCTGGTAAGTTCAAGATGTGATTCTTGATTCAGAAATCTAATCCTGGGTGGGTCAGACTTAGTTTGATCCACCTTTTTTATTATCCGATGAAATCATGGAGCTAGTTTTTTCGCAGATTCTTGATGGCTTAAGTATCGGTTCGGTGCTTCTGCTCGCGGCGACTGGCTTGGCAATCGTCTTTGGATTGATGGGTGTGATTAATCTCGCCCATGGTGAATTCATGATGCTTGGTGCCTATGTCACCTTTGTGGTTCAAAACATGTTTCGCCCACTTGGGGGAACTGTTTTTGAGCTGTATTACCTCGTTGCGCTTGTCGCCTCTTTTGTTGTGACCGCTCTGGTGGGTGTTCTGCTGGAACGCACATTGATTCGGCGGTTGTATGGGAGGCCTCTTGAAACACTCCTAGCCACCTGGGGTGTCAGCCTGATTCTGATTCAGTTTGTCCGCAGCGTTTCCCTCGCCATGATGCTGGGAATTGGTGTGACGGCATTGCTGGGCTGGTTGGCCAAACGATTTATGCCTGTTTCTTTGAAAGAAGCATCCTATTCAAGTTATCTGGGTGGGGCTCTCTGGGGTGTTGCTGGTGTGCTTGGCATCCTTTCGATCAATATTTTCGCTTCGTTTGGTCGCTTCTTTTCAAACCCCTGGTTTGGACCACGCAACATTGACGTCACTGCTCCAAAATGGTTGCAAGGAAGTTGGGGCTCCATTGCTGGGATCGAATTGCCAGGAATCAGGATCTTCATCATTGTCTTGTCGGCACTTTTGCTCGCAGCTGTTGCTTGGTTCCTAACCAAAAGTGTCTGGGGTGTCCGAATTCGCTCGGTAACTCAGAACCGTGAAATGAGTAACTGTCTTGGAATACCTACCGATAGTGTTGACAGCATCACCTTTGGCATTGGATCTGGTCTTGCTGGGGTAGCTGGCTGTGCCATCACCTTGCTTGGCTCTGTTGGACCAAACCTTGGGGCCTCCTACATCGTCTCCTGCTTCATGGTGATTGTTCTTGGAGGTGTCGGGAACCTTGTTGGAACAGTGATTGCTTCGATGATGCTCGGCATCATTCAATCGATTATTGGCTCTGGTTCGTTGTTGATTGCATTCCCAGATATGCCATCTGGTTTGAGGGCTGTGACCGAGTTTTTCGCAACGACGAGTATGTCGTTGGTGCTTGTTTTTATTTTTATTATTGCCTTCCTTCAGTTCAAGCCAACAGGCATGTTCCCTCAAAAGGGACGCTCAGTTGATGCTTAATGACTTTGCATTATTTCAATGAAACTTTTTAAGCGCCTGATCCCCTGGATCCTCCTGGCTTTTGCCTTTTTTATCTTGCCTGCCATGGCAGATAGCGAGTTGTTTGGCTTTTCTCAGTTTCGACTGAACCTGTTTGGTCGTTACTTTTCACTCGCGTTTGTTGCTCTCGGAATTGACCTCATTTGGGGTTATACAGGCTTGCTGAGTCTGGGCCAGGGAATCTTCTTCTCCCTCGGGGGGTATGCCATTGCGATGCACCTGTTGCTGGTCACCAAAAATGACTTCACAACAGGAGCCAACGGATTGCCTAAGTTTTTCGAGAACTATGGTGTCGATCAGTTGCCCTTTTTCTGGGAACCATTCTGGTCGTTCCCTGTTTCCATCTTTGCCATTTTCATCGTTCCTTCCGTTGTGGCGGGATTGGTTGGTTATCTGATCTTCAGGAACCGAATCAAGGGTGTGTATTTTTCGATCATCACTCAGGCGTCCTTGATGGTTTTCTACCATTTCTTCAATGGTCAGCAAAAACTTGTCAATGGAACCAATGGTTTGAAGACCAGTACGACGGAAATCTTCGGGTTGGTTGCTGGTTCAGATGATGCACAGGTTTTGTTTTACCGCATCACTCTGATACTCCTTCCTTTTGCCTATTTACTCTGCAAATATCTGACCTCTGGTCGTTTTGGTGATTCTCTGATCGCGATTCGTGATGATGAGCCGCGTTTGCGTTTCTCAGGATTCAATCCAACTCCCTTCAAGGTGATTGTCTTTGTTGTGGCTGGTGCTTTAGCGGGTATTTCTGGTGCCCTTTACACCGTCCAGTCGGGCATTGTCTCTCCTCAATTTATGTCGATTTCGATGTCGATTGAGATGGTGATTTGGGTCGCTGTTGGTGGTCGCGGCACGCTGGTGGGTCCGATTATCGGTGCTGTTGTTGTCAACTACCTGAGGAGTTTGGTCAGTGAAGCACTCCCGGAGGCTTGGCTGTTTGTGCAAGGTGCACTCTTTATCTTTGTTGTTGTCCTGATGCCTGACGGAATCTATGGATGGTTTACCAAAGGTGGCTTCCGTACCATGCTCGCTGCTTTCGGTCTTGCCAAGAAATCTCCGACTTATCCAAAGATCGACCTTGACGAATCTGCTCAAAGTGAGTCTGCATCTGCCTAAATGTTTTCACTCTGATTTCTTGAAGGTTCTCCATGTCTCAAACTATTCTTGATCTAGACGACGTCAGCGTCAGTTTTGACGGCTTTTATGCTCTCACTGACCTTTCTTTTTCGCTGCGTCCGGGTGAGCTGCGCTCGATTATCGGCCCTAACGGAGCCGGAAAAACCACATTCCTGGATGTGATTACCGGAAAAGTCCGTCCCACCAAAGGGGATGTGATGTTGCGCGGTCGCAGCATTGTTGGCCTCTCCGAGCAAAAGATCTCTCGTCTGGGTGTTGGTCGTAAGTTCCAAACACCTCGCGTCTTTGAGAATCTGACGGTTCAGCGCAACCTCGAACTGACCGCGTCACCCAAAAAGAATCCGTTGTCGTTGTTGACGGAATCATTGAATGACACCGTCAAGGACGAAGTCTTCAAAATCATGGAGTATGTGGGCTTGGCTCCTTACGCCAAGTGGCAGGCGGGTTCGTTGTCCCATGGTCAGAAGCAGTGGCTCGCCATCTCGATGTTGGTGGCTCAGTCTCCAGACATCATTCTCCTGGATGAGCCTGTTGCCGGTTTGACGGATGAGGAAACCTCCAAAACTGCCGATTTGATCAAATCTCTTGCTGGTGAGCACACCGTTGTGGTGATCGAGCACGATATGGAGTTCATTCGCGACCTGGGAGCCCCTGTCACCGTGCTTCATCAAGGCCGGAAATTGACGGAGGGAACCATGGATGAGGTGAAGACTGATCCCCGTGTGATTGAGGTTTATCTCGGTGAATCTGATGATCACTAAATCTTCTTTGAACTAGATGTCATGCCGACTGCAATCCTTGAATCATCTACCATGCATCCAACTTCTTCTGACTTGATTCTCAAGTCATCAGGTGTCAATGTTTACTACGGTGAAAGTCACATCCTTAGGGATGTCGATCTGCAAATTCCCAAGGGAGAAATGGTTTGCCTGATCGGTCGCAATGGTGTGGGTAAAACCACATTTCTGAAAACATTGATTGGTCTGCTTCAGCAGAAAAGTGGCTCGATTGAATACGAGTCAAACCAGCTTTTGAAGCAACCTCCGTATCGCCGTGCTCGTCATGGCATTGGTTATGTGTCCCAGGGCCGCGACATTATTCCTCGCCTAACAGTTCGTGAGAACCTGATGCTTGGTATGGAGGCTCTACCTGGCGGAATGGGCAAAAATCGCCATATCGATCCCTTCATCTACGAACTCTTCCCAATTCTTGAAGAGTTTCTGAATCGGCGTGGTGGCGACTTGAGTGGTGGTCAACAACAGCAGTTGGCTATCGCTCGTGCATTGCTCGGTAAGCCTAAGCTACTTTTGCTGGATGAACCAACCGAGGGTATTCAGCCATCAATCATCCTTGACATTGAGCGTGCTGTTCAGCGCATCATCAAAGAGACCGGTATCAGCGTCTTGCTTGTTGAACAACATTTGCATTTTGTTCGTCAATCGAACTTCTACTACGCCATGCAGCGCGGTGGAATTGTGTCCAGTGGCCCAACGTCCTCCTTGTCTGACACTGTCATCCAAGAGTTCTTGACGGTTTAACTCCTCATCAAAAAGCCCCCGCAGCTATCTGTTGCGGGGGCTTTGTCGTGGGTTGGTTACTTAAATCAGCAACCGCGATTCAGCATCCAAGGCCGGGTGGTGCTTTCCTGAAGCCTTGGTTTGGTGGAAGTTTCCCGCACTTTTTTAGTAACGAGTTCAGGTTCCCTCCGTTCAGTTTTCAAGCGCAACCCACCGGTAAGCATCATTGGTGGATTGAATAATCGCTTCCCGTGACTTCCACATTCCGGACATTCCGTGCTGGTGTCGCGATCTGAGATTGACCTCCACACTTCATAGGTTGGGCATTGGTTGGTCGAGCAGGCGAATTCGTAAACGGGCATTGTTTCGAGGAAATCAAAAAGAAGGAGTCAAACACGCGATTGACTCCTTCGCTGTTGCGTGGGGAGGGTTGTCCCTCAGCAAGGAAGAATGTCCTTGTCGAAGATCGACGTCGGCAAGGCCAGGGTGCAACAGGCATTGGGGATGTCGACAATGCCGCTGATCCTGCCTTCGACAGGTGCACAACTCAAGAGCAAGTAAGCCTGTTCGCCGGTGTAACCGAATTTTTTCAGGTACTCAATGGCATTCAGGCAAGCGCGACGGTAAGCAATATGCACATCCATGTAGTACTGCTTGCCTTCGAATTCATCAACAGAAATTCCCTCGAAGACGAGGTAATCACTGTAATGAGGCTCAACGGGACTGGTCTTGAACATGGGATTGACCATTCCATATTTGGCCATGCCACCTTTGATTAGATCGACATGCAGGTCGAGATAGCCCGACATTTCGATGGCACCACAGAAGGAGATTTCACCATCACCTTGTGAGAAGTGGATGTCACCCATGGAAAGTTTCGCCCCTTCTACGTACACGGGGAAATAGATCCGTGTGCCTTTGGTGAGGTTTTTGATGTCGCAGTTGCCGCCATGTTCTCTGGGTGGAACGGTGCGTGCTGCTTCATTGGCGATGCGATCGAAATCACCCGCCCCCACATTGCCGAGGATGGCACTGTTGGGGTTGGGTAGAGCAGCCAGCACAGGTTCACTGCCGGAGAGTCCAGCGCCGTAGGTCCGGCGATCCGGGGCGGTGTTGACCAGTTCCGTTTCCCTACGGTTCCACTCGTTGAGCAGTTCCATGGAAGGAGCGCAGCCGATCAAGCCAGGGTGCGTGATGCCTGCGAAGCGCACACCAGGAATGTGTCGTGACGAGGTGTATACACCTTCAAGATCCCAGATGGCTTTTGCTGCTTTGGGGAAATGATCGGTGAGGAAGCCACCGCCATTCTCTTTAGCGAAAATTCCTGTGAAACCCCATTCATCCCCTTGTAGGGCTCCCACCTCGAGGATGTCCACGACAAGGATGTCACCGGGTTGGGCACCGTTCACCCAGATCGGCCCACTCAGAACGTGAACAACTTCCAAGTTGACGTCGGCAATATCTTGCGGGTCGTCGTTGTCCTTGATCTGTCCATCGGTCCAGTCTTTGCATTCAATGCGGAAGACGTCGCCTGGATTGACTGAGGCAACAGCAGGAATGTCGGGGTGCCACCTGTTGTGACCAGGCATCTCCTGCTGGTCCATGGGCTTGGTGAGATCCACCTTGAACAGGGTCTCGGGCATGAAAAGGCACTATCAACCAACAACATTCAAATCAGCAGAAAAAAGCTGAGATGTTGTGGCTGATACTTATTTTCCTGAATGGTTTTTCGGTTTGAATATATTGGTATTAGATGACACTAAAACTTGATCGTGCTTTTGATAAGGCCCGGAGTTGGCGTTGGACAGCTCCGGGCGCAAGCCTGCCTATACCGAGACTGACTCAGCTGGTTTGGCAGTTGTTGTTCCGTTCTTCGGCATCGGTCCCAGCTTCACTCCTTCGGGGTAGTACTTCCACCCGTCACGAATCCTGATGCTGCTGTCCCAAGGGAGTTTGTATTCGCCTTTAGCCAGGTCTTCAACCCAGGTGAGGTAATTTTCTTTTTCTCCTCCCGGCTTGCCCACATAGGCACGACATCCCAGATTGAAGATGTTATTTTCGAGGGCCCAATTTTCTCTTGCCTTATCAACCAGGCGTGGGAATAGTTCTGCTGTAACGATTTCCCATGGGTTGCGATGGCCTTGCTGGATAACGTTTCCGTCGTAGTTGCAGACTGTTCCTTCGCCGAAGTAGTAGAACACACCGTCGTAACCAGCAAGGTTCACCGAAATGGTGTACATCAGGTTTTGCCAAGCATTGGTTCGGTTCGTCCAAATCCATTGATCATTCACTTGCGTGGAATAACCCGAGATGCGGATGTAGACATTCGCACCCTTATAAGCAGCTTCCCTTGCAAGTTCTGGGAACATGCCGTCATGGCAGATGCAGACTGCAAGCTTGGAACCTTTAGGGCCATCACAGACAGGCATGCCGTAGTTGCCTGGAGACCAGGGTTCGATGGGGACCCAGGGTTGCAGTTTGCGGTAGTGAAGTGCTATCTCGCCATCTGAATTAATGATGATGGCTGTATTGAAGGGTGGTTTGCTTGGGTCATCGTTGACCTCCATTAAGGAAAATACACCCCAAACATCGTTATCTTTGCAGGCTTGTTTGAAGCGGCCGATTTCTGGTGAGTCGATGGTCAGTAGCATCTCGTCGTAGGTCCAGATCGCTGTGTTGAGACCCTGAGTCGAGTACTCCGGCATCACGATCAAGTCTGCCTCTGGATAGCCGGCCTTGGTTGAAGCAACTGCTTTACAGATCTGATCAACCTGGGTCTGAATGTCTTCCGGTCCTTTGATCACAGGGACCGGATACTGAATCATTGCGACGAGCAGGGATTCGTCCCAGGAGCTGACGCTGCCGGTGCTTGCCATAAAGGAGGAATGGGAATCATTCTCATTGTGTCTTCGGGGTTTTTGGGGAGCTGTATCTCTTGCTGCATCTTTCAGCCTTTTGGTCGTAAAGAGTTGCTATTGATACCGTTTAAGTGATCAGTTGTCGCGGAAGTCTTCTTTGCGGCAGGCGTTCTTGGCGAGGCGTTGGGCCCAGGGGGGAGCCTCTTGTCTCCCTTTGTTTTGTGTCGTCCCGTTGAAGTAAATCAAGAGTTGCCAATCAGTATCTCCACCTTCCGAGCCGGGGGTTTCGTCTTCTTCCAGCCAGCGACCGTAGATGTTGTCGTACTCGGGCCAGTTCGGCAGGTCCGGCATGCTGCAAACGGCGTTGACCTCCGCGGCCCTCTCTTCCATTTCAGGACTGCTGACCAAAACCCCGCCATCGAATAGTCCGTTGGGTGTTCCGGGCCGAAATGCCTTGCTGAGCTTGATGGTTGTCTTGCCTTCGATCACCAGAACATCGCCAGGCTGGGCTTCGTGAAGTCGTGTCTCCTTTGGCGCAGATGAGCTGCAGCCTTGGCAGGCCAAGGCGACTGCCGTGGTGAGCAGGATCAGCTGCGCTGAGATGACTTGTTTTGGCATGACGCTGCAACGCCCCTGTGGTCCAAGACGCTTCTCTGTCTACATCGCAGGCCAACCATTAAAAAAAGTTTTTTTTCTGCCGGTGTGTAGCCCTATGAACGCCATGCCAGGAAAGTCAATGGTCAAACTCTGTCTGTAGCAACGGCTACACTGCGTTCACCCTGGATCAGGGCGCATCTACAACGAGCCAAGGAACGGGGGCTCGTCTCTTGCCGTCGTCGCCATGTCAGTTCTCACCTTCCGCGGAGTCCGTTACGAACGGGGTTCTCTGTCTTCCGGCTCTGAAGCTCCTGTTAAGCAGCTGGTCTATCGCTCAGCTGTTCAAGAGAAGCGGGTCATTCGCTCGGCTCCCACAGCGGAGCTGCTTCAACTAGAGGGCCCCAAAGAGAACAACCGCTTTGTGTATCGCGGTGTTCCGGTTCGCTCGCTTCAGGCCAAGCGGCTTGACCGTGCTCCGATTCAACAGGGAGGTGTCATTCGCTCTCGCATGACAGCCGAATTGCTCGGCATCAATCCCGTGAAAGCTGCTGGTGCTCCTGTGCGGCCCCGTGGTGTTGTGCGGTCTCGCGCTACGGCTGATCTGCTGAAGCTGGATTGCACGAGGGCCAAGTCAACCCGTGTTTATCGAGGTATTGCGTACTAAGGCGGTTGGTCTGTCGTGATCAGCTCGCCCAGAGGGTTTCGGCTACTGGTTCGTCTTCTCTGGCGTAGTCGCTGACGTCGGCTCGTACATGCAGCATCTGGCCGCTGATCGACATTTTCCAGATTTCCAGCCTGGCGTCCCTGGGAGCTTCAAACCAAAACATCTCGGTGGGCATCACCACTTTTTCTATGTAGAAGTGATCGGTTCCAATGCACTTCACGATCACCATCCGGTCGGTGTCGTTGCGATAGATGCATTCCATCATTTGAGTCAAGCCATTGCTTGACAATTTCGCTGTGTTGGGGTTCGAGAGGTGTCTATTTCGTCACCGAATCCTCACACCTTTAGATTTCGTTTAGACGGAGGGATACAAAGCCTGTTGATTCGGTAGTAGCGGCGACAAATTTCATGTTCACGTTTTGCCTCTCGGGGAGAGGGAGTCTTTGTTGCGTAGTGAACATAAACGACTGAATTCGTTTCGGATGAAACAATTATTTTTCTTTGCTCTCCGCATCATTGCTCTGTCAATAGAGGTATTGAGAGTGGAAGAATCAGTCAGCTTGAGTATTACTCAGCAGTTTGATGTTGAGCGCATGAATCGAGCCATCGATTCAACAAGTGACGCTCAGCAATTGCAGATGCTTGCCCAGCGATTGCTCCAGGCTTGGCATTCGCAGCGTGCCGCAACTGCCTGGGTGGCGAGGCAGCGGCAACAGTTGGGCTGAGTGTGGTCCTCGGCTGGTTTTACGCGGCGATCTCAGGAGAAAGGAGCTGCGGGTTGTGGTTGGGTCGTTTTAAGGATGGCTGATCCCCTCTCAAGATCTGGGATCCTCGATCAGCTTGTCCCGCTGCAGCCAGATCAGCTTGTAACGCCGAATTGCAGCTCCGAAGCCGCGACCAGCTGGGCAGTTGATGCGCAATAGGTGCCTGCATCAGTTTTGCAAGACCAGGCCGTAAGAGGCCTGCAAAGTTCTGAACAGCCAGTTCCTCGCCATGACGGTCGTAGGGCAGTCGGTTGATCGCTGAGTCGAGACCGAACTGACGCACGCGATCTTCGCCAACGCGTCGATAGAGCACTTCCAGCGTCGGCAGTTGATCCATCGACATCACGCAGCCTTCATGTTCCATCAGGCCGCGTAAGACCGTGCCAAAAATTTCGCCGGCCATGCGTTGCAAGCCCTCTGTCGGTTGCTGCCCCAGTTCTTTGTGTTTGTGGTCGAACAATCCCAGATCAACCTGAGCAATTCGGCTCGGTGCCACGTGGCGGTAGACCTCTGATAGCAAGCCGACCTCTAGTCCCCAGTCCGATGGGATCCGCAGATTCATCGCCAAATCTGTGGTGAAGGCGAATTCGCCAGCGAGGGGGTAGCGGAATGACTGCAGGTAAGCCAGGTAGGGGAGCGGTCCGAAAATCTGTTCCAGACTGGCCAGCAACGGGCCTACAAACAAGCGGGTGGCGCGCCCTTGAAGCGCCTGGGTCTCAAGGGAAAGGCGGCTGTAGAAGGCTTTGACATAGGCCATGCCGTGGGATCGATCGAGCAAGGGGCGAAGCATGCGCTCCGGATACGCCGATCCAAAGGTTCTGATGTCGGCATCGAACAGGCCAACGACCTCAGCGTTTTGGCATGCCACCCCCAGCCCCTGCCAGACGGCCCATCCTTTGCCTGGTGGGCCGGTCACATCGAGCCCCAGGTCGCCGACGGATTCGAGTAGCTCCCGAACCGCGGGGCCGTTGGTCCAGTGCACCCGTACGGGGAACGGCATCCCTTCAAAAAACTGTTCTGCTGCTTTGACGTCTTCGGGGCTTTTGGCCGCCAGCGCCACCACCAGCTCGTTGAGGCCCTTTAGTCCAGAGAGCGTGTCTCGGATCAGGCCGAGGGCCGGGCGGCTGAATTCTTCCATCAAGCAGGGGATCAGCAGCGTTGTGGGTCGCTGACTCAACTCCTGGTTAAAGGCAACTGCATCAAGATTGCCCAAGCTGTAGTCGTGAACGGTGCTTATCAGGCCCTGCTGAAAATCCATGTGGTGTTCGATGCAACAACAGAGGTCAGAGTCCTGCCCCATACCTGAACGGTGTTGAGGAGGAAGGCAATGCAGCCCCCGCGCGAAGAGACGCTGCGGAACCTGCTTGGCAATTTGTACCCGAATGATTCTTCCGGGGATGGCAAGGAGTTGTCGTCGCAATTGCTGCAGATCTTGAGCGAATCGTCTGCAGATGGCGATACCGAGACAGATGCAGTGCGACGCGTTGAGCGTTGGGATGGCCGCGCTGTGGTCTTGATCACCTACGCCGACACGATTGGTGATGACGGTGTGCCTGGTCTTCAAGCCTTGAAGTCCTTTGTGAATCGCCATCTGCACCCCTTTGCACCAGTGATTCATGTGTTGCCGTTCCTGCAATCCACCAGTGATGGAGGTTTTGCGGTGGCCAGCCATATGTCTCTTGAGAAGCGTTTCGGCGATTGGAGCGACCTTGCCGCCCTGGCCCAGGGGAGACGGCTTATGGCCGATCTCGTTCTCAATCACGTGTCGGCGTCTCATCCTTGGGTGCAGCAGTTCATGCGGGATGAAGATCCCGGTCGCTCTTGTGTGCTGGAGGCTGCTCCCGATCCCTGTTGGTCGGATGTCGTTCGTCCTCGCAGCTCCAATCTGTTCACGCAGTTGAGGGGGCCCAAAGGTGCGCGTCAGGTCTGGACCACCTTTGGCCCCGATCAGGTGGATCTCAACTGGCGCAGTGCGGAGGTGCTGCTGGGCTTTGCCCGTCTGATGCAGCGCATGGCCCGGCATGGGGTGCGTTGGATTCGTCTGGATGCAGTGGGTTTTGTCTGGAAGCAGCCCAACACCTCTTGCATTCATCTGCCTGAGGCGCATCAACTGGTCCAGGTGCTTCGCCTGCTCCTCGATCAGGTGGGACCGGATGGCGTTGTGGTCACCGAGACCAACGTGCCGGAGCAGGAAAACCTCTCGTACCTGAGAAGTGGTGATGAAGCGCATCTGGCCTACAACTTTCCACTGCCGCCCTTGCTGCTGGAGGCCAGCGTCAGTGGTCGGGCCGATCTCCTGAATGCCTGGTTAAGTCGATGGCCCGACCTTCCGCAGCAGACGGGGTTGCTCAACTTCACCGCCTGTCATGACGGCATCGGCTTAAGGCCGCTGGAGGGACTGATGTCCCAGAAACGTTTGCTTCAACTGTTGATCGGCTGTGAGCAACGGGGTGGATTGGTCAGCCACAGGATGCTCAGTTCTGGGGAAGAAGTTCCCTACGAGATCAACATCAGTTGGTGGAGTGCCATGGCGGATGGGGGGATTGATCCCACCTATCTCCAACGGGAGCGGTTTCTGCTCACCCAACTCATGATCCTGGCTTTGCCAGGGGTGCCCGCTTTTTATCTGCCGGCGCTTTTGGCGGCTCCCAATGATCTAACTCGTTTTCGTCGGACGGGTCATCGACGGGATCTCAATCGGCCCCAATTCACGGCCCAGGCCTTGGAGCGACGCCTGGCGGACCCTGATGCCGATGCATCGGCGCTGCTTCCGTTGCTGAAGCGGGCGCTTGCCGAAAGGGCTGTTCATCTGGCCTTGCATCCTGATGCCCCCATGCAGGTGCTGAGCGCTGACCGCCTTGATCGCGTCATCCTGCAGCGTTCCTATGGGGGGGAAACGTTGGTGGCTGTTCACAACATGACGGCATCGCGCCTGAGTTTGCGCCTCAGTCGTCTGGGCGGTGATGTGAACCAGCCCTGGGCCGATTGCCTGAGCGGTCATGTCTTTGCACCACATCAGTTGCATTCGCTAGAGCCTTACGCGGTGCATTGGTTGGTACAGCCATGACCGCGAGTGTCGAGTCGACGTGGTGGGTGGTGACCGATCTCGACGGCACCTTGTTGGATCACACCTACGACTGGTCGCCGGCGAAGGATCTTCTCCGCCAGCTGCAAGAGCTCAGGATCCCTGTGATTCCATGCACCAGCAAAACGGCGGAGGAAGTGCGTGTCTTTCGCGCAAAAGCGAGCCTTCATGACCCATACATCGTTGAAAACGGTGGCGCGGTTCACGGTGAAACCTTTGATGGAGATGCCTGGGAGTTGCCGCTGGGCCCCGGTTGGACCGAGCTGAAGCCTCGGTTGCAGTGTCTCCAGAACGAGCTTGGAGAGCCTCTTCGTCCTTTGGATGAACTCAGCGAAGAGGAAGGTCTGCAGTTGTTAGGGCTTGGTGGTGAATCCTTGCGCCAGGCGCAGCGACGCTGTTGCAGCGTGCCCTTTGTCCCGCCCTCTGCGGAGGGTCGGTGTCGACTTCAGGCTCTGGCGCAGGGGATGGGCCTCACGGTGGTGCAGGGCAACCGAATGGGGCATCTATTGGGTCCGGACATCAGCAAAGGCAAGGCCTTGGCAACCCTGAAGCGTCATCTGGGAGCCGAGCAGGTGAAGGTCTTGGCTTTGGGAGATTCCCCCAACGATCTGCCGCTGCTCGAGGTGGCCGACGTCGCTGTTGTGGTTCCTGGGCCTGACGGCCCCCACCCGGAGTTGTGTTCCGGCATCGCCTCAGGACGATTTCAGTTGGCCGGAGCCCCCCATGCCATAGGTTGGGATGAGGCTGTGCGCCGGATTCTCAGGATCGAGGCGGTTGCTGGCTCCCCCTGATCAGTCGAGCAGGGAGTGCCATAGCTCCAACGCACGCGTCGTTGCGGCCATGGGCCTGCCGTTGTGGGCCGCGATCGGCCGGCAGCTGAGGCTGTTGATCAGAACGGCTTGATCATTTGCTTCGAACTCTGCCGTCAGCTCAGTTTCTACCGCCAGCCCCTGGGCCAGAGCACGGCCCCGCATCACCCCCGGAAGACAGCCGCTGCTGAGTGCTGGGGTGAGCCACTGTCCGCGACGCCTGATCATCAGGTTGGCTGTCGTTCCACAGCACATGGCTCCTGCTGTATTTAAGAGCAGAGCATCGTCAACGCCTTGGTCCTGCGCTTCCCTGCGGGCCTGGATGGCTTGCCCATAGGCGAATGTCTTGCAACGGCTCAGTCGGCTGGAGGCATTGCGGTGCTCATGGCGACTGGTGATTGTGGTTACTGGTGTGAAAACCGCGCTGCAAGGGTGCAGGCCGAGCCAGAAGCGATGGATGCTGGAGTTCGGCAGCGCGATGCCGCGCTGTTCCGTGCTGCCTCGACTCCAGTTGAGGCGTAGGGCCCCATCGCTTTCGTTCAGCTGAATGCGTTGAATCGCTTCTTGAATTAAAGGCTCCAGCTCGTTGTGCTGCGGGGGTGGGTCCATGCCCAGCAGCGCAGCACTGTTCGTCCATCGCTGCAGATGTTCATGCAGGAGCTGCGGCTGTCCGTTGCGGATCAGCACGGTTTCGAAAAGGCCGTCGGCCAACAGCACTCCGCGGTCGTCGAGAGGAAGGCTCAGAGCTGCTGCGGTTCCCCAGTGGCCGTCGATCCAGGCAATGGATGTGCTCATGACAGAGCCTCCAGCAATGGCTGCATCTTCCACATCAGTTCCTCCGCTTCGCTGTCGGGGTCTGAGTCAGCAACAATCCCGCAGCCGGCATGGGCGCGCAGGGTGTCTCCCTCGCGCAGGACGGAGCGGATCAGGATGTTGCTGTCGAAGGTGCCATCCCAATCGATCCGCAGAATCGAGCCGCAATAGGGGCCGCGGCTGGTGGGTTCCAGTGCGTGCAGGCGTTGGCAGGCCCGCAATTTTGGTGCACCACTGATCGAACCCCCCGGCCAGCAGGCCTGGAGTAAGTCAACCCAGTTCAGGCCGTCCTGCAACTGGCCCTCAACAACGGACGTGAGGTGGTGCACGGCGGAGTAACTCTCGAGACCAACCAGTTGGGGGACGCGGATCGAGCCCGGTTGGCATACCCGGCCGAGGTCATTGCGCAACAGATCCACAATCATCACGTTCTCGGCGCGGTCTTTGTCGCTGCTCACCAGTTCTGCAGCGAGTTCGGCGTCGCGTTCGGGCAGCGAATGACGGGGGCGGGTGCCTTTGATCGGGCGGGTTTGCACAACGCCATTGCGGTTCATCTGGAGGAACCGTTCCGGGGATGCGGAGAGCAGTGCTTCCTCGTGCCCTGTGATCATCAAGCCCGCAAACGGGGCGGGGCAGGCCCGGCGCAGTTTGAGAAACAGATCGATGCTGCTGGTCCCTGGAGGCCAGGGTGTGCTGCAGCAGGCGGTGAGGTTGGCCTGGAACAGGTCGCCCGCCGCGATCAGGTTCTGGATGCGTTTCACGCCGGCGGCATAACTGGGAACCGGTGTGTGGTGATGCCATGCCCCCAGTGGGATGCCCTTCACTTGCTTCGTGGACGGCGGGACGAGTTGGCTGAGTGTCTCGGACAGGGTCTGCAGCGCTTCAGTTGTTGTCGCTTCGATCCAGACTTTGCGGTGCTGCAAATCAAAACGCAGCACAGGATCGTGACGGGTGATCCAAAGCGTGGCCATCCCATCGCTGGCCCAGGGATTGCCCGGTTCCACCCAGGCGGCGGCTTCGTAGCTCAACCAGCCACACCAATGTCCTGGTGATAGTCCGCGAAGAGCCGCGAAGGGATCTGTGGCATCTGGATCGCCAGGCAGTCCCCGGCAGCAGATGGTCTCTTGCGGGTTCACCGCCAGCGTCGCCCAGCGGCCGAGGTCGCTGCCATCGCCATCCAGCCAGATCAGGCCTTGCTCCCCATAGATATGGACCAGTTGGCGGGCCAGGGCTTGGGGTTCCTGCCAAGGCAGTTCAAGCCGCTTCGGGCTGATCATTCGATCGCCTGACTGCAGAGATCGGCCCGTCCTGCGTCGCGCAGTGCTGCATCTCGAATGCGGCAGCTGTCACAGACACCGCATGGGGTTATTCCGCCGCTGTAGCAGCTCCAGGTTGCCGCGATGGGAACACCCAGGCGAAGGGCTTCTTCGACGATGCGAACCTTGCTCCACTGCACAAGGGGTGCCCAGAGCTGGGCGCCGTGACCTTCTCGACCGGCCTTACTGGCCAGGTTCGCCAGAGCCTGGAAGGCCTGGAGGTAGTCGGGTCGACAGTCTGGGTATCCCGAGTAGTCGATTGCATTGACGCCAAGAACCAACCGTTCGGCCCCGCGAGCCTCAGCCAGGCTGAGGCCAATGGAAATAAACACGGTGTTGCGCCCGGGTACATAGGTGGGCGGGATGCAGCCGTCCTCGACGCCATGGGTCGGAATGGAGATGCTGGCGTCGGTCAGGGCTGAGCCTCCCCAGCTGGCCAGATTCACCGCGATGCAGTGATGTTCGTCGAGGCCAAGACGGTCGGCAATGGCTGCAGCGGCCTCCAGTTCGCGCCGGTGTCGCTGGCCGTAGTCGAAGGAGAGGCCAATGACGCGGTCGCCTTGCTCAAGGGCAAGGGCTGCAGCCGTGGCGGAATCCAGCCCACCCGAGAGCAGCGCGATCGCAGTGCGTTGACTCATCTCAGGACGGTGAGTTCGTGAAGCGCGCAATAGTCCTGATCATCCAGGTCACCTCCCTGCGCATCCTCCAGAAGTGTGGCAAGGCCCTGAAGTCCATTGGTTTGAAGCCCCGCTGCAGCGGCTTCCTCCAGGAACAGCCGGAGATCCTTGCGCAGGAGCGCGGTGCTGAAATTGGGATCGCTGTAGTGCTGATCCAGCATGCGCTGGAGTTTTTTGTCGAAGGTTGGTGCGTAGAGCGCAGAGGGGCGCAGGATCTTCATGAAGGTCTCCACCGGAACACCGCTCTGCTGAATCAAGCGGATCGAGAGTGAAAAGCTGTGGGTGAGGCTGGCGATCATTTGATTCAGTGCAAGCTTGGTGGCGGCACCACTGCCCACCGGGCCCACGTGCATTGGCTGTTCCGCGAGGTGAGTCAGAAGCTCGTGCTGTTGATTGAAGTCGAGGGCTTCACCGCCAGCCATCACCAGCAGGGTGCCGTTTAAAGCCTGGGGGCGGCTCCCGAGAACCGGCGCTTCCAGATAACTCCCGCCCTGACCCGCCACATGCTTGGCGAGGTTGCGGCTTTCTTCCACGCCCATGGTTCCCATCGGGATCACCGTTGATCCCTGCAGATGTCCAACCCCGTCAATCACGGAGGTTGTCGCTGATGCATCCCGCAAGACGGTGATGATTGGCCGGTGATTTTCGACAACCTGCTCTAGATCGTCGATGACGTTGGCTCCCATCGCTGCCAAGGGGGCGATGCGGGAGGAGTCACGATTCCAAACGTGGACATTGAGCCCCTGGTGTAGCAATCGCGTGGCGATGGCCGTTCCGAGGAGCCCTGTGCCCAGAACGGCCACTGAGGTCATGGCTCAGACGATCGAAAACTTCTGTTCAACTTCAAAGTAATGGAACTGATCACTGGCCAGAAGGTTGCTGAGAAGTGATCGTTGATCCACCGTTCGCGCATCGGAGAGTTCAAGCACTGCAAAGCTGTTCCTGCTGGCGTCAACGACCTTGACGTGGTCTAGACCGTTGTAGGCCGCATTGTTGTTGCGCACCCCCCTTTTGAGCTGTCGGAGCGTGGAACGCCGCTCCTTGCTATTGCCATCAATGCTGGCGATCAGGGTTCCGCTCAGTTCGTGATCTTGAAAGTCGCTCAGGGTCTGTGCGGTGATTGTGTCTTGTGATCTCCAGGCGCCTGAAGCTCGAGAGTTGCTCACGGAACTGCTGGCACTGGAGTTGCTGGCCGAGCCGGTGAGCAGATCTTCAATGCTTGATGGTGAGAGATTGCGGTCATGGCCCTTCAGCAGGCCAGCGACACCGGCGACGTGGGGTGCGGCCATCGACGTGCCGTTCGCGTTGCTGTAGCCACCTCCCGGAACGGCTGAATAGATGTTTACTCCTGGTGCCGTGACGTAATCCAGCTCAGTGCTGCCGGCTCGATTGGAAAATCCAGCCAGTGCCCGGTTCTGATCAACAGCACCCACGGCGATGCCTTGGTTGATGGCATGGGCGGCTGGATAGTCCGGTGAGCTTCCACCGGAGTTGCCCGCCGCCATTACAACAACGCTTCCTTGTCCTGTGGCGTAGCTGATGGCATCAGCCATGGCCTGGCTGTAGCCCCCGCCGCCGAGAGACATGTTGATTACGTCCGCGCCCCTGTCAGCGGCCCAGCGCACCGCGGAGATGATGTCGCTGGTCCAGCCGTATCCGTCATCGTCCAACACCCGCAAGGGCATGATGTTGGCGTCGTAGGCCACACCGGTGATGCCATTCCCGTCGTTTGCGCCGGCAATGGTGCCGGCCACATGGGTGCCGTGACCGTTGCCGTCATCAGCGGTTGAGTCTCCATCGACGAAGTCGTACCCACCGACGATTCGTCCTGTGAATTCGGGGTGATCGAGATCGACGCCGGTGTCAATCACTGCAACGGTGGATCCGCTCCCTGTGGCACCTGAGAAGGAGCCGCCTCCACCCCAAACTTCAGGGGCATTGACATTGTCGAGACCCCAAAGATTTCCTCCAAGTGCATCAACGGAGTCGAGCGAAACCCCCAGCAGTTGTTCGAAGGCACGTTGCGCATTGACATGGCCATAACCATCGGAGCTACTGAAACCAGGGTCCGGAGCATTCAGCGTTGTAGCGCTCAGGGTGTATGTGCCCGTGTATGCGTCGTAGTAAGAACCGACGTCGAGGTAATGGGTACCACTTGTATCGGCGGTGAAGGTGATCTGTGAATTAAGACTGGAACCTGACTTGTCGTCGTTGTAATCAATTAGTGAAGATGACGCATTGCGCAGATATAAAAAAGGATCCGCAAGGCTGTCTCCTTCAAGGTTGAATTGATAACGCACACCTGCCGTCAGGTCGATGGCAAACCAGTCGCGATCTCCGGGATCTCCAAGCTCGCCTGACGCTGAGTTGTTGACCGTGAGGCGCCCTGAGGTGGATGGGCTGTCGCCGTAGTCATCGTTGCCGTCGGGATCCAACCCTGGGACCCCTGGAACGGAGACGATTTCCGTTGAGATCGATTCCTTAAAGCCTTGTCCATCGGTGTATTGGACCAGGGCATTGAGTTGGTGACCGGCGATTTCCGAAGTAATCGCCAGCTGATCGGATGTGCTGACTTCCCACCAAGTCATTCCGTCCAACGAGGCTTGCCAGCTGATCTCCATGGCGCCATCGCCATCGCCATCGGGATCAGTGCTGGACCGTGCGATGGAGAGGGTCTGTCCGACGCGAGGAGTGCCCTGGATCAGGAAGGTGGCGTCACCGTCATCGACGTAGGGAATGGTGAGCGCATCTGTATTGATGGATTCGTCGAATCCCTGCCCATCGGTGTAATCGACCTTTGCAACAATGCGATGCCCTTCTAGTTCGTGGGGAATGTTGAAGGTGCTCTCGGAACTGATGCGAGACCAGTTGACCCCATCGGTGGATTGGAGCCAAGAGATGGATGGTGAACCATCGCCATCGGGATCGTTGATTGAGCGTGTGACGGAGAGGGTCTCTCCCACTTCTGGGGTGCCTGTGATGAGGAAGGCGGCGTCACCGTCATCGATGTAGGGAATGGTGAGGATGTTGGTGTCAATGGATTCAGCGAATCCCTGTCCATCGGTGTAATCGACCGTTGCAACAATGCGATGCCCTTCTAGGTCGTGGGGGATGTTGAAGCTGCTCTCGGAGCTGCTGCGAGACCAGTTGACCCCATCGGTGGATTGGAGCCAGGAGATGGAGCGTGTGCCATCACCATCGCCATCAGGATCGTTGTCGGACTTTGTGATGGAGAGGGTTTGTCCGACTTCTGGGGTGCCTGTGATGAGGAAGGCGGCGTCACCATCATCGACGTAGGGGATGGTGAGCGAGTTTGTGAAAACAGTTTCATCAAAACCTTCACCATCGGTGTAATCGATTTGCGCACGGATCTGTGAGCCATCGAGGGAGCTGGGCACCTTCAGTGTGCTGAGGGTGCCGATGGTGGTCCAGTTGTCCCCCCCTGAGGATGACTGCCATTTGATGATGGGGTTTCCGTTGCCATCAGGGTCATTAGACTTCTGCTCTAGCTTCAATATTTCGCCAACAGCAGCGGTTCCAGAAATGACATAACTGGCATTTCCCGCGTCGACGTAGGGGATATCCAGCGCTGGTGTGAAAACAGTTTCTTTGAAACCATCGCTATCGACGTAGTCAATCCGCGCGCGGATTTGTGAACCGTCAAGGTTGGTTGGAACCTTCAGCGATTTTTGTGTGCCGATTGTTGTCCATCCTCCAGACTTTGAGGATGATTGCCATGTGATAGCGGCTTTTCCGTTGCCGTCCGGGTCATCAGCCTTGCGTTGAACTTTTAATCTCTCGCCAACAGCAGCAGTTCCTGACAGGACGTAGCTGGCATCTCCAGCATCGACCAAGGCATCAGCCTCAATCACCCCGTCGCCGTTGAAATCGATGCCAAAACTAGCTTCATAGCCTTGAGATCCAAGTGCCCGTTCGGACAGCCAGCGTCCTTTCGATTGAATTATTCCTTGGGCATTGATCTCCCAGACCTTGTGCTTGATCTTTCGGGATTGATTGTTGTTAACTAAGGCGAGATGGCCCTGCTTTTCAGGAACCGCCGCGAGGATGGACCATTTCGTGGACGTTTTGTTGGAAAATGTTTTCCCTGATTTTGTGGAGATAAAAAGAGGATTGCCGGAGTTATAGAGCTGATATGCGGTTTTCTCAGACCCATCCACAAGGCCATTGCCATCGTCGTCCTTTGCTGAGGTAAATGTTGAAGGACGAATTAGGTTTTGTTGCTTAAATTTCCCGCTATTTTTTTGAGTGACCTTGTTCCCCGTCGCTCCTTGCTTTGTCTTTTTTGACGGGTTTCTGTTAGGCATCGATCGAAGAGGTTGATCGGTGGTTTGGTCGTGACGATTGATTGGTGTCGACTGCAGCCAGTATTAGATCAACATAGCTCCAGTTGGGGCTAGAAGTTCTGTCTGTCCTTTTGGGCAGAGAACTCGCTGAAGTAGGACAGCCGACAACCTCGCCCCTCAGCGGATTCCTAGCCATTTGTGGCTTTGAATGCTGAGGCGCCATTTGGCGTGCTGAAGCACATGCTTCACAGCCAGCTGTTCTCCTGTTGCGCTCTCCCATCCAGGTTGCAGCAATCGCAGGGTGTCGTCGTGGCACTTCATCTCCATCGCAGCAGCGAAGCGGATGTCTTCCGGGCCATGCACCACGACTTTCAGCTCATGGCAAGCCTGCAAGAGGTCATGCCTGGGAGGTTGGTGGCGTTTCGGTGAGAGGGTGATCCAGTCAAAACGTCCACTGAGGGGATCCACGCCACTGGTTTCCAGGTGAATGGGCAGGTCGACGTGATGATTAAGAGCTTGTGTCAGGGGGGCAAGGTCTTGATGAAGAGGTTCTCCACCCGTGACCACCACAAAAGCGGCTCCGTTGTTTTGTGCGTTCAGAGCCTGTTGAGCCAACGTCTCCACGGCAATGGCGGGATGCTGATCAACGGGCCAGGAGTGTTTGGTGTCACACCATGGACAACCCACATTGCAGCCGGCAAGACGGATGAAAAAAGCACTGCGCCCTGCATGGTGACCCTCTCCCTGTAGGGAATGGAAGGTTTCCACTACCGGGAGACGTTGGAAGTCAGCCATCAATGCGGTTCACGGAATCGCAATGTCCCCTTGTTGCCTTAGGGCCTGGGCAGGTGAATCGGGGAGACGTTGTTGGGCTGCCTCGATCAGACCCCGGAACAAAGGATGTGGTTTCCCAGGCCGGGACAGGAATTCGGGGTGGTACTGGCAGGCTGTAAAGAAGGGATGCCCTTTCAGTTCGATCAACTCCACCAGTCGTCCGTCCGGGGAGGTGCCACTCACCACATACCCGGATTCCAAGAACAGATTGCGATAGGAATTGTTGAATTCGTAGCGATGGCGGTGACGTTCATAGACCACTTCTTCTCCGTACAGCCTTTGGGCCAGGGTTTCCGGGGCAATCCTGCAGGGATACACCCCGAGCCGCATCGTGCCACCGAGATCAACCACGTCCTGCTGTTCCGGCAGCAGGTGAATCACGGGATGCGGAGTTCCCGCATCCAATTCGGCACTGGTGGCATCCGTGAGACCGGCCTGGTTGCGTGCCCACTCGATCACAGCGGTTTGCATTCCGAGGCATAGCCCCAGGAATGGAACGCGTTGTTCCCGGGCCCAGCGAATCGCTGCAATTTTTCCGTCAACGCCACGGTTGCCGAAGCCACCGGGCACCACCACCGCATCCATCCCCCGCAACAGTGCATCGGCACCATCGGATTCGATCTGTTCTGCGCAAACCCAGTGCAGATCGAGAGAGGCATCCTGGGCAATGCAGGCATGCTGCAGTGCTTCGACAACGGAGAGATAGGCGTCGTTCAGCTGGACGTACTTGCCCACCAAGGCGACTTTCACCGAGGGGCCGGGATTGCGGAGGTTATGCACCAGCTGTTCCCATGCCGCCATGTCGCTGTCATGGTCTGCCAGGTTCAGCACGTCCAGCACTTCACGGCACAGCCCCTCCTGCTCGAGGGTCAGGGGAACGGCATAGATGCTGTCGGCGTCCAGTGAGGGGATGACGGCACGGGTTGGTACACCACAGAAACCGCCGATCTTCCGTTTGAGATCGTCGCTGATGTCGCGATCACTGCGGCAAACCAGCACATCGGGCTGGATGCCGATGGAGCGCAGTTCCTTGACCGAGTGCTGGGTTGGCTTGGTCTTGAGCTCGCCAGAGGTGCCGATGAAGGGCAGCAAGGTGACGTGGATGTAGGCCAGATCATTGCGACCCACGTCACCCCGGAACTCGCGAATGGCTTCGAGAAAGGGCAGCGATTCGATGTCACCGACGGTGCCGCCGATCTCGGTGATCACCACATCAGCGTTGCTGTTGGACGCAACCCGGTGGATGCGCTCGCGAATTTCGCCGGTGATGTGGGGAATGACCTGAACGGTGCCGCCGTTGTAGTCGCCGCGGCGTTCTTTATTGATCACCGATTGGTAGATCGAGCCTGTGGTCACGCTGTTCAGCCGTGACATCGCCGTGTCGGTGAAGCGCTCGTAATGGCCGAGGTCGAGATCTGTTTCCGCGCCGTCTTCGGTGACGAACACCTCCCCATGCTGGAACGGGCTCATCGTCCCCGGATCCACATTGAGGTATGGATCCAACTTGAGGATCGAAACGTCGTAGCCCCGTGACTTCAGCAGCCGGCCGAGGCTTGCCGCCACGATCCCCTTGCCAATGCTGGACACCACACCACCGGTGATGAAGACGAATTTGGCCATGACCTGCCAGGCGACTCTTCAAATTACCTGGCGTTGGTCGTGTTCTCCAGAGGCCAGTCGGTGAATGCGCTAACTGTCGAGCAGGCTGCGCAGCATCCAGGCGGTTTTTTCATGTACCTGGAGGCGTTGCGTCAAAAGGTCTGCACTGGGCTGATCGTCTGCCGCGTCTGCCAACGCGAAAACACTGCGCGCTGTTCGTGCCACCGCTTCATGGCCCGCCACCAGCTCCCGAACCATGTCCAATGCTGCTGGATGTTGCTCGGCTTCTGTGATGGATGACAAGGCCGCCAGGGTGCTGCCGCCATGGGGGGCCATCAGGCCAAGGGCACGGATCCGTTCGGCAATCTCATCCAGTGCGGTCCACAGTTCGGTGTACTGCTCCATGAACATCAGGTGCAGCGTGTTGAACATCGGCCCGGTGACATTCCAGTGGAAGCCGTGGGTTTTTCCGTACAGCACGTAGGTGTCCGCCAAAAGCCGGCCAAGTCCATCGGCGATGGTGCTGCGCTGCTCTTGGGAGAGGCCGATGTCGATGTCCATGTCCATGGATTGCTGGGGACAGGTGAGCTTTGGGTTTACGAATCCAGGCCCTGGATGTAATCGCGGACTTTGCTGCGTCGTTGGGGTTGTCGCAGTTTGAGCAAGGCGCGGGTTTCGATCTGACGAACGCGTTCTCGAGACAGCTTCAGCTCTTCTCCGATCTGGGCCAGCGTTTGGGGTGTGTCGTCCTCCAGCCCAAAGCGGCGGCGCAGCACAGCGGCTTCCCGGCTGGTGAGTTCGTCCAGCAGATGTTCCAGATCGTTGTGGAGTTCGTGGTGGGTGAGGGTTTGCTCAGGGGTGGCATGACCGTCTTCGATCAGATCCCCGAGCTGGGTGTCCTGTTCGCGGCCGACGCGGGTGTCCAGAGAGACCGAGCGTGGCACCCGGGCCAGGGTCTGGCGCACGGTGTCCTCACTGATGCCGAGCTCTCTCGACAGATCCGCGATGGAGGCGATGCGCCCTTCGTTGCTCGCAATTTCTTGCTGAACCCGCTTGATCCGGTTCAGTTTTTCGGTGACGTGGACGGGCAAACGTATGGTGCGGCTCTGGGTGGCGATCGCCCTGGTGATGCCCTGACGGATCCACCAGTAGGCGTAAGTGCTGAAGCGAAAGCCACGGGTGGGATCGAACTTTTCCACCGCCCGTTCCAGCCCGAGCGTCCCTTCCTGCACAAGGTCCAGGAGTTCCATGCCTCGCTGCTGATATTTCTTGGCCACCGCCACCACAAGCCGCAGGTTGGCCTGAATCATGTGGTCTTTGGCCCGCCGCCCGTTGCGAAGGGCAACCCTTAAGTCTTTGGCCTCCAGTTGTGCCTGCTCAGCCCAGACCTGGTAGCCCACGTCGATTCGCTGCTGCAACTCCGGCAAGGGCAGCCCGGCCGCCCGGGCCCATTCTTGCTTGGTCGGCCAGTGGCTGTGCTGGTTCGCTTCGCGGCGCTGCAGCTCTTCGAGACGATGAAGTTCCCCAATGGCCGCATGGCTATCGGCCAGATCCCGTTGCTGGTGCAGTAGTGCTTCGCGGCGCTGCACCAGACGCGCCAGTGTGACCTCCTCTTCGTTGGTGAGAAGGTCGACGCGGCCAATGTCCTGGAGATACAGCCGCAGCAGATCCGTCGTGCCGCTGCTGCGGCGCTCACGGGTTCCCCCTGTCCGTCGGGGCTTACTGGGCAAAAGCTGGCCTTGGTGAAGTCCAACTTCAGGGTTCCTCGCCGTTGACCGCGGTGCGACAAATGCGCTGATTCCCTTCGGGATCTGCTCAGTCCAGCTTCAGAGGTCAGTCCTCCTGGTCGGGCTCCACCCAGGTGCTGGCCACATGCAGTTCCTCCAGCTGCTTGTCGGCCACGCCACCAGGGGCATTGGTCATCAGGCAGCGGGCTTGCTGGGTCTTGGGGAAGGCGATCGTGTCGCGGATCGATTCCTCGCCGGCCAGCAGCATCACCATGCGGTCTACACCGAAGGCCAGGCCGCCGTGGGGAGGCGCGCCCACATCGAGAGCATCCATCAGGAAGCCGAACTGCTCCTGGGCTTCCTCGAGTGGCAGGCCAACGGTTTGCAGCACCTGGCGCTGCAGGGCGGAGTCGTGGATCCGCAGGGAGCCGCCACCGAGCTCAAGGCCATTGAGCACAAGGTCGTAGGCCTGGGCCCGAGCGCCGGGGAGGGTCTCGGCCCATTGCGTCGCATCGCTGCCGAGATCATCGGCATTGGGAGCGCAGAAGGGGTGATGCAGCGCCTCGTAGCGGTTCTCGTCGCTGTTGAACTCGAACATCGGGAAGTCCACCACCCAGAGGAAGTTCCACTGATCGTTGTCGCGCTCGGCCTTTACCATGCCCAGCTCCTTGGCCAGGTACTGGCGCACGCGGTCGAGCGCCTTGTTCACCGTGGCGGTGTCGCCAGCGCCGAACAGCAGAAGCGTGCCGGGTTCCGCGCCGGTGCGGCTGAGCAGCTCCTGCTTCTGTTCATCGCTGAGGTTGTCCTTGATCGCACCGATCGTGTCGATCTCCCCGCCATCGCGCACGCGGATGAAGGCCAAGCCACCGGCACCGGCTTTCTGAGCTTCACTGAACACATCGCCGCCGGGTTTGATCCGTACGTTGGAAATGGCGTCATTGCCGCCTGGCACGGCGATGCACTTCACCGCGCCGCCTGACTTCACGGCACCGCTAAACACTTTGAAGCCCATGTCCTTGACGATGTCGCTGACGTTGGTGAGCTCCATGCCATAGCGGGTGTCCGGCCGATCGGTGCCGTAGCGCTCCATGGCGTCATGCCAGGTCATGCGGGGGAAGGGACGAGGCAGCTCGATGCCTTTGACCGCCTTCCAAATGGCGCAGATCAGCGATTCGTTCAGCTCCAGGATCTGCTCCTGATCCATGAAGCTCATCTCGATGTCCAGCTGCGTGAATTCCGGCTGACGGTCAGCGCGCAGATCCTCGTCGCGGAAACAGCGGGCCACTTGGTAGTACCGCTCAATCCCACCCACCATCAACAACTGTTTGAACAGCTGCGGCGACTGGGGCAATGCGAACCATTCACCGCCGCAGACTCGGCTGGGCAGCACATAGTCGCGGGCGCCTTCGGGTGTGGAGCGGGTGAGCACCGGTGTTTCCACCTCGATGAAGCCTTCGTCCTCCAGGAAACGACGGGCGGCCTGGATCGTCTGGGCCCGAAGCCGCAGGTTGTCGTTCATGCGCGTCCGGCGCAGATCCAGATAGCGGTGCCGCAGCCGCAGTTCCTCGCGGGTGTTCTCCTCGTCGTGCACAGACACCGGGAACGGCAGATTGCCCTTCACGCTGTTCAGCACGGTGATGCCGCTGGCCAGCACTTCCACAGCCCCGGTGGCCAGCTTGTCGTTCAGGGATTCGCCAGGGCGTGCTCGAACTTTGCCTTCAACCTGCAGCACGGTTTCGCTGCGCAGATGCTCGGCGACGGCGAAGGCGTCGGCCCCCAGATCTGGGTCCACCGTGATCTGCACCGTGCCGCTGCGGTCCCGCAGGTCGATGAAGATCACCCCACCGTGATCACGGCGTCGGTCTACCCAGCCGCACAGTTGCACCTGCTGATCGATGTTCTGTTCGCGCAGGTCGCCGCAACCGTTGCTGCGCATGGGATATCTCAACTGGAGAAGAGCGAGTTTCCCACAGCAGCGGTGAGGTTCAGGCTCGTTTGTAGAAGGGCTTGCGAACGACCGTGGCCGGTTGGGCCTTGCCGCGGATCTCAACACTCAGTTCAGTGCCGATTTTGGCCAGGGATCGGGGCACGTAGGCCAGGGCGATCGCTTCTCCCAGGGTGGGCGACCAGGTTCCACTCGTGACGATGCCGACCGTCTCCCCGTTGTGCATGACGGGGTAGTCGTGGCGGGCGATCGCGCGACCCTGAAGCTTGAGGCCCACCAGGCGTTTGGCGGGGCCGGATTCCGCCGCCTGCTCCAGAGCTTGTCGGCCCACAAAATCCATGGGCATTTCGAGGTGCACGAGCCAACCCAGCCCTGCCTCGAAGGGGTTGGTTTCGTCGGTCATGTCCTGGCCGTAAAGGTGCATGGCGGCCTCCAGGCGCAAGGTGTCCCGCGCCCCAAGGCCGCAGGGGGTAACGCCGCGATCCAACAAAAGCTGCCAGAGCTTTTGTCCGTCCTCGGCCTTGAGCAGCAGCTCTGCACCGTCTTCGCCGGTGTAACCCGTGCGAGCACTGAACACCGGTTGACTTAGGCCGTTGAGCTGGAGTACCCGGTGGCCAAAGCGGGGCAGGCCGCTGAGGTCTTCGCCGCTCAGCTCCTGCAGCAATGGCATGGCCTCAGGTCCCTGAAGCGCGAGCAGCACCCCTCCGTTTTTGATGTCAGTCACCGTCAGGCCAGCGGGTTCCATCTGGTCACGGATCCAGGCGGTATCGCTGTCGGCGCAGGCGGCATTGATCACCAGCACCAACGCACCTCGTTCGGCATCGATGGCGCCGCAGTCGTAAACGATGAGATCGTCGCGAATGTTGCCTTGCTCGTTCAGCAGAACGGAATAGCAGGCTTCGCCGGGACCGATGCGGTGCAGATCGCTGGGGATGAGCCGTTGCAGCGCATCCTTGGGATTGGCACCTTCCAGGCGCAGCACTCCCATGTGGGAGATGTCGAACATGCCGACCCGTTCGCGAACGGCCTTGTGTTCTTGGATGAGGCCGCTGAATTGAACCGGCATCTCCCAGCCGGCAAATGGCACCATGCGGCCACCAACACTGCGGCAGAGCTCGAATAGGGGAGTGCGCTGCAGAGACATGGGGGCGGCCGTTGCGAAGCGCATTCTTATGGAGGGCTTCACCATCCGGAAGGGAACCCGGAAATCGGCCCTTTGCTGCGGTCCGTTTCCCAAACCGTCACTACCGTTGGCGGACTCAGATTTCCTCCTTGGCCAACAGTCCCTGCTGTCGCAGTTGTCAACACTGCAGCCTTGCTGCAGGGTCGAAAGGTTGGTGCCGACTGCGCCGGTTGGAGGTGCATTCCGAACTTTCGGATCTCGTGGTCTGTCACCACTGGACCCCCCGTACTCCAAAGCTTCCTGTTCTGCAGAGCACTGGCGTTGCTGAGTGTCAGCTGGAACTGGATCGCAGCTTTACTTGAGCTCGGATCGACAAATTCGCCGTGTCCTCTGTGATGGTCAGCATTCGGCGGTCACGGGATACTCCATTCATTCAGGTTTTTGACGTTGTCTGCCTCAGCTCCGCTGACTCCTTTGGAACTCATCCAGGAACAGCCTGAGGTAGATCGCATGATGTTGCCGACCGGCACAACCGTCTTCCGAGCAGGGGAGCCTGTGCAGTTCATTCATGTGATTGAACGTGGATGGATGGAACTGAGCAGTGGTCTGTTGAACCGCATTCGGTTTGGTTCCGGTGAATTGTTTTTCTATGAGGATCTGGTGGATCCCACCGAGTGTCACAGCCGTGATGCCACGGCTGTGACACCTGTTTCGCTGTTCCGCCTCAGTCGTTCCAACTTTCTGACGCTCATCCACCGGCACCCAACACTGGTGCTGCAACTTCTCAGCAAGCAACACAGCCGTTTGCGGCAGCAGCGGGTTGATGCGCGCCACTTCTATTGATCGGCTCCTAGGAGGAGCAGAAGGCTGCGGGACACCTTGGCGGCCAGTACGGAGCTGATGCCACTGGTGTCGAGTTGTGGGGCCAGTTCCACAACATCGGCAGCCACCAGGTGATGCTCTCGGAGCACCTCCACAAGCCGGGCGAAATCAGACCAGTAGTAACCACCAGGTTCGGGTGTACCGGTTCCAGGAAGAACGGAGGGATCGAACCAGTCCAGGTCGACGGTGAGATAGAGGGGCCTTCCTTTGAGGGGAGAGAGCGCCTGTCGAAGGGCATCGATGTCTGGCATCAGCCGACCGCTTCCATGCAGTTCGTTGAATTCCTCCCGCGTTCCACTTCGGATCGAGAGTTGAAACAGCGTCTGGCTTGGAAGGATGTCCAAACAGCGGCGCATGGCGCAGGCGTGGCTGTGGCGCGCCCCCAGCCAGGTGTCCCTGAGATCGGCATGGGCATCCAGCTGCACCAGCACCAGGTCGGGGTGGCGTTGGGCAACGGCCTCCACCGCACCGGAGCTGATCGAATGCTCCCCGCCCAGCATCAGGGGCTTGAGGCCTAGAGCAAGCACAGCTTCGGTTGCCTGCTTCACCTTGATCAGAACGGGTTCAGGGTTGCCAAAGGGAATATCAACGGCACCGAGATCCGCAAAGTTGAGATCCTCCAGATCCCGATTGAGCTGCGGGCAATAGGTCTCTAGGCCGGTGCTGACCTCTCGGATGGCGGCGGGTCCGAAGCGGGTGCCAGGGCGAAAGGAGGTGGTGCCGTCGTACGGGACCCCGAATAGGCCGACGCGGCAGTCGGCAGGGTCGCGTCGGGAGCCCATGAAAATGGTTCCGTCGCTGTCAAACAACCCGTCAAGCAGCTCACTCAGCGGCATTGCCGTCATGACTGCAACTCCCGTTCGATGAAGGCCGGCATGGCGTCCATGGCCCCCCGTTGCCAGCGCGGTGACCAGATTTCACATCCTGCGGCAATGGCCTTGGTGCGCTCGGGGTCGGGAGTGCGGTAGTGGGGCGCTCCCATCGCGGCGAAGGTCCAGCTCCACCAGCCGCTGGGGTACATCGGCACCCAGCCATAGAGCGGGTCGGCGTGATCAAACACCTCGCGTAACAGCCGCACCATGGCGATGTGGACATCGCGGAAGGCTTCCGGAGACTCGCTCTGCGTGCCGAATACCCCGCCGGGCTTGAGCAGGCGTCGGCAGTTTTCGAAGAAGGCTTGGTTGAACAAACCTTCTGCCGGTCCTGCCGGGTCAGAGCCGTCGACCAAAACAACGTCATAGCTCTGGTCTTCAGCCTCGGCGGCCCAGGCGATGCCATCCCCCACCGTGAGCTTGAAACGCGGATCCGCCCAGGCGGATCCGCCGATCTCTGGGAGGTGTTCTCGGCTGAGTTCCACCACCCGCCCGTCAATTTCCACCATGTCCAGCCGCTGGACCCCTGGATGGCGCAGGCACTCCCGGGCGGTGCCGCCGTCTCCACCGCCAATCACCAGGACCCGCTCGATGGAGCTGGCACTGCAGAGCGCTGGGTGCACCAACGCTTCGTGGTAATGCCGTTCTTGGTGTTCCGCTGTCATCCAGCAGCCATCGAGCAACAGTCCCCGCCCATAGCGCTCACTGCGAATCACGCTGATCCGCTGGAACGGACTGGTCTCCTCGACCAGCACCTCTCCCTTCAATCCGTAGCGGACGCCGCGGTGCTCTTCGTCAATCCAGCTGCTCATGGGGTGGCGAGGCATCTCTCCAGCTAAGCCTCTGGCGCGTGCGGTTTTGAACACCGTCAGTAGTGCCTCAGTGTTGACAGGCCTCTAGATGTGGTGTTCGATACGGGAATGGCAGGGAGCGTCGCCTCCTCACGGTTCTCCCTCCGCCTTTTTGCGTCGCAGGTTTTTTCAACTGCCGCCAATCCCTTCCTGCGGATTGATGGCTTATTTGTAGAGGCTCTAGGTCTGGTTATGTCACATACTTTGCCTTCGAATAAATCAGGCGGGCAAAAAGCCATTTTTTTGCTCTTGATCCGGGACATGTGTGGTGCAAGATCTGGTCGTCAATGAGCGCTTGATCATTCCGTCCAGAGATCTGCGTTGGCGGTTCAGTCGCTCATCTGGTCCAGGCGGGCAGGGGGTCAATACCACCGATTCCCGTGTGGAGTTGGTGCTGGATGTCGAGAACTGCTCTGGCCTTGGTCCATTTCGTCGCGCCCGACTGGTGGAGTACTTCGAGACAAGGTTGGTGGAGGGCTGTCTTCGTGTTGTGGTCGCTGAAGAACGCTCCCAATGGCAGAACCGTCAGAAGGCATTGCATCGCATGGCGGAGCTTCTGCGGGAGGGCTTGCAGCCACCGCCTCGTGCACGCAAATCAACTCGGCCTGGCCGCGGTGCGGTGAAGCGGCGTTTGGACACGAAGAAGAAGCGTGGTGATCTCAAGCGTCAACGGCGGAGCCGGCCATCCATGGACGACTGATCGATTAATTGGATCCGGACGTTGAAGACTGTTCTGCCCTGATGGCAGCTTTGGCCTGTTTCCAAAGGACTTCCAGTTCGTGGATGCTGCGTCCTTGCAGATCCCCACCCAGGGCGGCTTCAACGCGGGAGAAGCGATCCAGGAAACGCTGATTTGTGCCGGCGAGGCCCTCTTCAGGCCCGATGCCGCACCAACGTGCCACGTTCACCAGGGTGAAGAGCAGATCGCCCAGCTCCTCCTGGGCGTGGCCTCGGTTGCCGTTGGCCACGGCCTCCTTGAGTTCGTCAAGTTCCTCATGGACCTTCTCCCAGACGCCGTCCATGTCATCCCACTCGAAGCCGGCCTTGGCCGCTTTTTTGGAGATGGTCATCGCTCCGGCGAGGGCCGGCAGCCCACGCACCTTGGTTCTGAGCTGGTCGCTGAGCGGACTGGTTGCGCCAGCCAGGGCTTCTGCTTGCTCCTGCCTCTTGATGGCGTCCCAGCTGCGGCGAACGTCGTCACTGCTGGAGGCCTCGGCATCGCCGAACACATGGGGGTGACGGCGGATCATCTTTTCGCTGATGCCATTGGCAATTGCATCGAGATCGAACCGTTGCTCCTCCCCAGCGATCTGTGCATGAAGCACCACTTGCAGCAACAAGTCGCCGAGTTCCTCCTTGAGGTGGTTGTCATCACCATGACGGATGGCATCAGCCACCTCGTGGGCCTCCTCCAACACGTAGGGCACTAAGGAGGCATGGGTTTGTTCCAGGTCCCAGGGACAGCCCGTTGTTGGATCTCTGAGTTGTGCCACGACCTCGATCAGTCGCTGCATCGCATCAGATGGTGCGTTGGCCATGCAGGGTCAACAACTTGGGTGACGCCCACCCTCTCACTGCTGTCGTTTGTTGGACCATTCCTGGGGCCAGGGGTCACCGTCGAGGATCAGATGAATCCATGCGCTGCCTTCCAATCCAACCACCAGGCTGATGAACTCTCGCGGGTGTTGGCGCATCAGCTGCTGGAGATCCGCCAGCAGCGTTGATGGTGAGAGTGCCGGAATGGCCATGCTGAAGATGAGGCACCACGTCAGCAGCACCCCCAGTCGCACGCTTGTGCCAAGCACTGGACCATGGGACCAGAGCGAGCGATGGGGGATCAAACGTCGGTACGGCCACCAAAGGAATCCGAGCATCCCCCACCTCCGCAGCGCGTTTGAGCGCGTATCCAGATCGGGCGAAAGCCAGAGCCCACCGGCCAGACAGCTTGCTGCAGCGATGAGTGCTGCATGGAGTCCCAGCACCAATCCAACAGTGAGCCCGAGCGGGAGACTCAGGAGCCAGATGCTTTGGTCATGGCGACGACCTGTTGCCAAGCCTTCGGCGCTCTTGTGTGGCCCCAACCTGACGCCTTAAGGCAGAATCTGCTTGGTGGGGCGATTAGCTCAGCGGTAGAGCACCTCCCTTACAAGGAGATTGTCACTGGTTCGATCCCGGTATCGCCCATCTCGAAAAGCGACTTCTGCACTGGGTTTTTGGCTTTTTGCACTGCCGAACCCACCAGCGTCAACCTGCATTCGGGATGAGGTCTGAGCAAGCTTTGGTGGGAATGATGCAGAGGTGTGCAATGGTGGGATGACGCCAAAGAGCCCCGTAAGGGCCCACTGCGCGAGAACCGATAACTCGATTCCATGAACCGAAGATTCAGCACTCCCCCCAGGGAGTGGAGAAAGGGTGGCAGCAATGCCAGCCGAATTGACCTCAGCGGCTATGCATCCGCTCAACATCGCCGTTTTCTGAAAGCGGAAGCAGATCAAGCCCCCAGGGAACAAATTCATCACTGAAATTGGCTCCTGCACACCAGAAAGTGCTCGGGCTTGCTTTCTTTCTCTTTGCCTCAACGCTGTTGAGGTTGGCCGTTCCGCAATGGGTCTAAACCCTGCTGTATCCCAGTTTGGTTTTAAAGATTTTGAGTGGTAAGCCAAAGGATTCCATCAGCGTTCGACAGGCATCACTGACCGTTCCATAGACCTCAATGCTGAAGCCATCGCCAAGCTCAGCATGCTTCTTGAGGTACTCCTGGACTGGAGGATTAGAAACATGTGCGCTGAAGGCTGCGTCGTTGGCGTAGACCTCTGACCAAACAAAGGCCTGTGGATCATCGGGATCCTGGTCAAAGGTGTGGTGGATCATTCCCGGTTCAGATGCCTGAACGGCGGTATCGGTAGCTCTTGCAAGCTCGAGGTAGGAATCAACGCATCCCGGCTTGACGTGAATGCGCGCCAAAAGGATGAAAGGTGTGCTCTGATCAAAGGTTGACATTGGCGTCTTTGCTCTTGGGGTTGGGGCGTCGACAACAGGTTGGCCAGCATCCGGGCAACCTGCAGGCCCATCCATCCCCGAGTGGTCAATTCATCGTCTTGGTGGTTAACGCAGCCACTGTTGTCGCACCAGCTCAAAGGTTGCTGAGCCACCGAGGCAGGCAGCAGCAGCGATCAGTCCTGCCAAGGGAGGCACGGGCAATGGCAGTTTCAAGGCCGAGAACACAAACCCGAGCAGGAAACCGCCGGTGAGCGTTGAGATCAAGATGCCGAGGGACATGGCTCTTCCGTGTCTGCCCGCATCTTGATTCGCTCTGTCGTGGTGCGCGTTCAGCCGTTGCTTCCGTCGTTCATGCTGCGTCGGATCAGGCTTTGCGTCACCCAGAGCAGTCCGATGAAGCCAGCCGTGGCAATGAGCAAGGACAAGGTCGAAGCCGTTGGTCGGAGGCTTAAAAGCTACTCAGCGTTCGACTGAAGCATCCTGGGAAGGTGGGTCCCCTCAGCATGTGGTGATGCAACTGTTCCTGGCATTGGTGTTGCCCGTTGTTCTGCTCGTAGGGCTCACTGCTCTGCTTGCAACGGGCCGGCTGGCCTTGTCTCGGAACGCCACTTGGTTGTTGGCACGCCAGAACACCTTTTGGATGGCTGGAATCGTGGCCCTTGCCGCTGCTGCAGTGGTGGTTGCCATGCAACGTTGAGCGGATGATGGGGAAGCTTTCCTGCGTTGTTGTCGCTTGCGCCGCCGGGATTGTGCTGGCTTGGCCCAGTGCAGCGCAAACGAATGAGGCCCTCCTTCAGGAACGGCTGATTAGCCCTGCTGTGTTTGAGCTGTTGCTGCGACGTGGGGCGACGACCCCTGAACAGCGTCGGCAGGTCATTGGTGAGGCCTGCAAAACAGGGCAGCTGGGGGCTGGCGATTGTCCCCAGCAGCGGCAACGCCGTGACTAAAGCGATCGGTGGCGCTGGTCTCTGCTGTTTTGCTTATTCGGAGGCGCAGGCTTCACCCATTGCACCTTCTGCGACTTGCATCGCCAGTTGACTGCCAAAGGTGTCCCCGGTTTCTTCCACCCACTTCGTGCCGAAGGCGTCGACCGTCATCCACTGGCCTGCAAACTCCGCGAAGCCTTTGGCTTGGTCGGCATCCAGAACAAAGGTCTGCTCGCTGCAATTCACTTTGCCGATCACGTCCCCTTGGAGGTTGTTCAGGTCGGTGACTTTGGCGTCTTCTTTCTCAGCACACGAACCAAGGCCAAGAGCAAGAACGCCAGCAGCGAGAACAGCAATGGAGGGGAGTTTCAACAAAAGAGCAAGTCATCACTTACTCAGGCTGGCGCGGGGTTGACGACCTGTCAGCTTGAGGCGTCCTTTTCGTCTCGCCCGCGTCCGTCAGCAGCCCTGATCAGCGGGTGCTTGAGCGCTTGCGAACAACCCTTGGCGTTTCTCGCTCGATCTTGTCCTCGGAGACAGTTTTGTCTTCTCCTGCCGTCCCTTCCTGTACCGGTTCGTCGTCGGGTTCCTGGGCCTCAATCACACCGAGCACCATGGCGGCTTCCAGTTGATCGCTCATGTCGCCGATGGTCAGCAGTGCTTTCAAGACCAGCTGGGCCCGGGGTGCTTTCGGCAGGCCAGGACGCAGTTTTTTGGTGGTGTTCCACAGCTCCAGAGCCACTTCCTTCAGCAGTTCCTTGTCAGCAGCCATTCGAGTCGGGCGTGAATAGCACCATTCTCGTCATCGGGGGGCATTCGCCTTCCGAAATGGTGGAAATGAAGGGGCCGTTAGAGCCCCTCAATTGGATCAGAAGCAGAAGGGCAGGAATTGGGTGCGGCAGGCGGCGTAGCCATCCACAAGGGGTCCCAGACCGATTTGATGAACGATGCCGGCACCGGTGAGGCCTTCGGTGATGATCCCGATCACAATGCCGAGCATGGCGGCCCGCCCGTTGAAGCGTTCCGCTTTTTTGAGTTGTTCCATATGGATCTCGCGCGTGGCGACGCCTTGGAACCAAGAGTCGTTTGCTTGCGTGGGCTTCATCAGGCTCAAGCTGTTGTTACAAAGCTTAATCCATGAAATCAGTTTTTCAGCAGCAGTCGTTCCCCCGGCGTGGGATCGGTCCAGCGGCTGCTTGTTGGCAACTGGGCTCCAGTTCCGGCCACGGATCCTTTCATCTGCAGAGCGCGGCTCAGGGCCCCGCCGAAGCGAACATCACCGCCGGATGTGCTGGCCAGCACTGTTGTGGGTTGGAAGCGTTCCACTAGTTGCGGCACCACGGAACAACCTTTGACAAATGCCCCCAGAGCGGGCAGCCCGAGATCCACCATCGGCGTGATGACGGCATCCAGCGGTTGCGGTTGCAGTGTTGGATCCAGAAATCCGTGGGGTTCCAGGTAGAGCGAGCCGGCCGGATGGTCGATCAGATAGCCGTTTTCGACCATGGGAACTGGTGCACCGGCACTGGCACGCACCTGCAGGCCCTGGTGGGTGGTGCTCTCTCCGGGGGAGAGCGCTGTCACGTTGGTGAAGCCCAGGTGTTCAACCACGCGCGTTGCGGCCACGGATCCAATGACGGGCAAGGTTTTCGGCAGCAAGGCCAGGGTTTCAGGGTGGGCATGATCCGCGAGCCCCTGGGTGAGCAGCAGCAGATTCAGGTTCTCCGGGATCTCCCGCTCGCAGGGCAGTTCCCCTTTCAGCAGCCACTCTCCGGGGGGGAAACTCAGGTTGCCGCGCAGCCAGGGATCCACCAGAACGCGTAGGTCATCGAATTCGAGCAACCAACCGTTGGCTCCGTAGTAGGTGGCGGCCAGGGTCATGACGGGTTTTGCTGCCGCTCGCGGCAGTCGCTGCAGAGACCAAAGAATTCAAGCGTGTGGAACAGGAGAGCGAAGCCCTTGCGGCCGTCTTCCGGCACCTCCAGGTCGTGAATCGGACAGTGGTCGAGGGATTGTGTTTTGCCGCAATCAACGCAGGTGAGGTGGTGGCGATCCCGCTCCAGCGGCGCGTAGAGCGCTTCACCATTGGGCAGGTGGCGGCAGCGCACCAGGCCCCGTTGCTGCAGCTGACGCAGATTGCGGTACACCGTGGCCAGGCCCATGGCTTGGTTGGGCTCCAGGCTGCGGTGCAGTTGCTGACCGCTCATTTCATCGCCACAAGCCTGGAGACTCGCCAACAACACCTTTTGGCGGGCATTGATTTCGGTTGCGGGAGGGAGACTGGCCATGGGTTTAAAGGGCGACCAACCAGCGGCCGCTGAGGCTCACCAAGAGCAGCACCATGCTGCCTGTGAACCAGGCCCGACGGTCGAGATCTAGCAAGCGACGGCTCAAAATCACAGCACCAACCCATCCAATGACCACCAGGATGGTTTGGCAGAAGCCGATCACATGGGGGTCGGCGGACCATTGCGGCCAGCTAACCGGCAGAACGGTACCGGCTTCGGCCATGCCGATGGGTAGATGGCGTGCCAGGAGTAGGGCCCAGAGCATCGGCAATCCTGCATACAGCCAACGGCGGTGAAGCCACACACCAGCAGCAGCTGGAAGGGCAAGGGCCAGCGTTGCAAAGCTGAGTCGAGCCAGTAGCGGCCCCTCATGCATGGAGGCTGGTGCAAGTGGCAGCCAGCCCAGCAGGCGCTCCCAGTGGTGCAGGCAGATTCCGCCAGCCAGCACCAGGATCAGTCCGCGTTCTCCATCGGGCGCCTGCATGCTGCGTTGTAGATCGGCCGCAGGTGGCCGCAGTCGCAACTGCACAGAACGGTTGGGACAGGCCTGGGTGCAGGTCATGCAGAGCACGCAGTTGCGGTTGTCGCTCAGGTGGGCGGGATGGGTCCCCAGCGGACAGCCTTCGGTTGCCAGTCCCTCGCCGTCGGCCGGTCCTCCCTTGAAACAGGCGTAGCTGCTGCAGCTGCCGCTGCAGGTGCCGACTTCAGCCCGCAACTCAAGGATTGAGAGCTTGGCGAACAGTCCGTTCATGCCGCCGACGGGACAGAGGTATCGGCACCAGAAGCGTTTTTCGAACACCGTTGAGCTGATCACTGCTCCTGCCGTGATCAGCAACAGCAGGCAGCTGCTTAACCAGGCGGTGTCTTCAAGGTTCCAGACCTCTTCCCAGAGGAGAATCGCGGCAAACCCGGCGGCTAGAGCAGGTGCTCCCCAACGGTCCACATCACCATGGGGCCAGCGCTTCTTGCGCCATGGGGTGAGCCGTTGGACGATTTGCCCCCAGACCATGAAGGGACAAATGGCGCACCAGAGTCGACCCACCAGGGGGTAGCTCAGCAGGATCAAAGGCCACCACCAGGCCCAGAACAGGGTCAGCATCGGATTGGCGGCGCGGTCCTGGGGGCCAAGCCAAAGCGCAAGGTTCACGGCCACGAACAGCCAGCTCACCAGGCCGAACAGCAACTTGTTCCAGAGCGACGGTGCGCGCATCCAGTCCCGCAACTGCGGTTTCCAGCGCCAAATGTCAAACCGGGCCCGCCGTGTTTTTTCTTCGGTCCAAAAGACCTCTTCGGGGAGCAGTGGTGGAAGCTCGCCTTGGCTTTGCTGACGTGCCTGACGCAGGGCGCGATCGACCATCGCTTCGAGTTCGCGCAGGTTGTTGGCGAAATCGTGGTTCTGAAGCCTTCGCACCACGCTGTCCGGCAGGGCTGGTGGCTGGCTCCAGCCGAGTCCAGGGCTCTGCAGCCTCAGCCTGTAACGCAGCCAGTCCCCTAGGTCGGTCCGGCGCACCCGCAAGGGAGGAACGCGGATGGTTTGCACCAGGCCGTCGAGGGCCGGGATGGCGGCTTCGCTGGTGAAAAGCACGCGTCCTTGGAACTCCGGCGCGTCGCCACGGGCCATCCCGATCAAGCGCTGCTGGACCTTGACGTCGATGCGGTCCATGCCGCTCACCAACAGGGTGCTGGATCCGAGCTCGTTCAGCAGGCTGAGCGCGCTGCCCTGCAGATCGCCAGCATCCAATCGCACCAGCAGACGGCGGCGCTCAGCTGATCCGTAGTGCACCAGGGCGGCGAGATTGTCTTTTTCCAGGCCGGGCTCACCACTGATCAGCACGGGCTGGCGTTGCGGGTTGCGGGCGGCCTCCAGCACAGCACCGCGCAACCGTTGGGCATAGCGACTTGATCCCACCACGCCGCGTCGGACCCGACCCATCACGAAGGGGGCCAGCCGCTCCAGCCCGGCACCGGACTCAGCCAAGGATCAGCTGCTCACTCAAGCTCCAGAGCCGCTGCCGTTCGGCGGGTTGGCTCGCAGTCGGCGCAACACGGCAGAGCGCAGGAGCACCCCGCAATCCACCGAATTGCTCAGGGCCATAGTGCTCGCCTCCTTGCGCCGAAGCAGCGGTGGCGGCATGCAGTTGCGGCAGGGCGCCCATGCTGGCGCTTTGAAACAAAGGATCCATCAGCCGGTAGGCCAGGGCCTCAAAGGGGTTGCCAACGCTGGCGATCGCGGTGGGTTGAAGTTCGGTGCGTGCGATGCCCGGATGGGCCGCCAGGGAGCGGATGGGGCTGCCCTGCTCGCGCAGGCGTGCATCCAGCTCGAGGGCAAACATCACATTGGCGAGTTTGCTTTGGCCATAGGCCCCATAGCGGTCGTAGCCCTTGCTCCAACTGGGGTCGTCCCAGCGGATTTTGCCGAAGTACTGAGCCCCGGAGGTCACCGTCACAACGCGGGGGTCGGGCCGGTTCTGCATCAGCGGCAGCAGCGCCTGGGTCAGGGCCATATGTCCCAGATGATTCACACCGAACTGCAGTTCATGCCCCTGGGCGGTGGTGCGCCGCGGCGGTGCCATCACTCCAGCGTTGTTGATCAGCAGATCCAGGCATTCAAAGCGCTCGCCGATGGTGTTCGCCGCCCGTTGGACGCTGGCCAGGTCCGCCAGATCCAGGTCCAGCAGATCCACTGCTCCTCCATCGCGTTCCTGCAGTAAGGCTTGTTTGGCAGCGTCCGCTTTGCGAGCGCTGCGGCAAGCCAGCACCACGGTGGCCCCGCAGCTCTTCAAGGCACGCGCGGTTTCGAGGCCCAGGCCGCTGTTGGCTCCGGTGATCAGAGCAACGCGCCCCTGCTGGTTCGGGATGTCAGCAGTGGACCAACCCATCGGTGCATGAACACAGAAACTCATTTTGCCGAGTTCGGGGTCCGTCGCGGCGTTGGTTCAGACGCAGCTGGGGGGCAGGTTGAGGCAGTTCGGATCCGGTCAGTCTTCCGGGAACAGCAATTCGGCCAGTTCATCGGCGTCGACGTCGTAGACGCGGGCCAGGCTGGTTTCGATGGCGCTGGTCACCTCACCGGGGAGAAAGCGCATCGAGTTCAGGGCATCCTCGGCGATGTCGTCGGTGAGCAACTTGTCGTCGCTGTCGAGTTTTTCATCGTTGATGACCGCCATCACCCAGCTCTGGTAGGCGTAAACCAGATCAGAGAACTCGAGCTCAGGATCGTTCAGGTCCAGGGCCATGGTGAGAGCAACCAGTGATCCCAGTCTGACCTCTCACAGGAGAGGATGAACAGCATGGATTCCGCTGATGCCACTGGCCTGCAGGCCACGCTGTTCGATTTCGCCATTGCTGAGCTGGTGCGGCAACACCGGGAGAGCTTCCAGCCCCTGTGGACAGCGGAAAGTTGGGTGAAGCTACTGATCTGGTTGTCGTTGAATTGCGGCAGCTCTGGGGATGAAGCCGGAATGGCCCGTTTCGTCGAGGCGCTCGGTCCAAGCCTCACGACCCGGATGCGAAGGGTTTTCTTTGAACGGGAGCTGGAGTCCCTCGATCTCCAGGTGATGGCTGACCCGGCTGAACAGCAGGTGCTGGTTCTGCCGATGGGGCCTGGTGTGCCGCTCGATCTTGAGCGCGCTGCCACGGTGATCGAGCGGGTGCAGCTGCAGGCCCATGTGGTGCCTGATCGGGAGCGTTGGCAACAGCTCGATGCTGCCGTGGCCATTCCCCGATTGGAGGCTGTGGCATGAATCTGATCGGCCACTACAGCAATGCCGGCTTCGAGGCGGTGGCTGACGCCGTGGCGGAGTTTTACGGCCGTCGTGAGGATCTGAGACGACCCGGGGTCGCTTTTGGTGCAGACGGGGATGCGGAACCCGCCAAACAGAGCACTGACATCAGCTTGGTGGCGATTGATCGCTCGGAACCCGAATCCTTTGCGCTTTCACAACTGATTTTTCGTGGCGTGACAGCAGGGTTGGATCGCTATCTGCAGGAGCGACCGCTGTTCCGCCAGTGCTGCCCTCAGCAGAGCCTGTTTGTGAATCCGATCTTCAATCTTCAGCACTACGCCCCGGGGGAAGGGTTCAAGCGTTGGCACTGTGATTGGACCATCAGCGATGAGGCCACTGAGCCGGTGCACCGGGTGCTGGCCTGGATTCTTTATTGCAACGACGTGGAGGAGGCGGGCACCGAGTTTCATTGGCAGGGCCACCATGAACCGGCAGAGCGGGGCAAGCTGGTGATCTTCCCTGCTGGTCCTTCTCACATTCACCGGGGACGGGTGAGCGAGCGAGCCAGCAAGCTGATCGCCACCGGTTGGATTAACGCCGGATGCCAGGAGGACTATCTAAGTCGCCTCGCCCGTTGAGTTGGGCTGGTCCTCTGGGGTGGCGTCTTCCACTTGCAATTGATTGGCGGTAGCACCAATGCGCAGGGTTTGATCTTTTGAGGGAGGCCACTCCATTGGGTACACCTGGCGTTGTGGGAAGGGGATGCCGATGCCGTTCTCTTCAAAAGCCGTCCAGATGGCTTGGCGCAAATCACTCCCCACACCAAATGCTTCGAGTGGGTTGCGCACCCAGAACAGCAGCTTGTAGTTGATCGAGGAATCCGCAAAATCCACCGTGAATGCTGCTGGTGGTGGGTATTGGAGGATTTTTTCGTGCTGGTGGGCTACCTCTTCCAAGATTGCAATGACCTGTTTGGGCTCGTGGTGATAGGCCGCTCCAACCATCACCACGTCGCGGCGTGAGGTTTCCTCAGCGGTGTACGACTCGGCCTCTTGGGTGAAGAAGTTCTGGTTGGGGATGAGTAATTCCGCCCCGTCGCGGCCGCGGCGCAATTGGGTGGCGCGCAGCCCAAGCTTTCGCACAGTGCAGGGATCCCCATTGATCATCAGGATTTCTCCGGGACGCACTGAGCCCTCAAACAAAAGCCAAAGGCTGCTGATGAAGTTGGAGATGATCTCCTTGATGCCGAAGCCGATGCCCACGGAGAGGCCTCCGGCTACGGCCACCAGGGCGGTGCCATTGATTCCGATGTAGTACGCCACCCCCATCACGCCGATGCCGATCACCGAGTAGCGAAGAATCACTTCGAGGGCTTTGCGGCCCTGGGGCTTGATGCCAAAGAAGCCGCCCCCCAGCCAGGCAGCGAAGGCTGCCGGTCGGCTGGCAAGGGTGATCACCAGATACACAATCACTAGGGCGGTGAACAATTTGCCGATGGTGAGTGTCACCCCGAAGACATCGCCAAGGGAAATAAGCGATAGTGATTCTCGGCTCCCCAGCATCTGGAAAAAAGTGAGGATTGTGAACACCAAGAGAATGGGTCGGAAAAATGATTTATCGATTTCTTCCACCGGAACTTTGGGGAAGCGGTTGAGAATGAGTTGCTTTGTTGGTTCCACACAGCGCCAGATCATCCAAAGTAGGGACAAATACTGCAGATAGCCAGCGGTGACGCCAACAGCTGTCAAAACGGTGGCGCTGGCAAGTAGCGTTGCTGGCACAATGAGATGGCTCAGGCTGGCGATCAGTGGGCTACTGAGCTTGCGCTTGAGCCGGGATTCGCTGCTAATGGCCGCGACGAACAAGCCCACTTGAAGGAGCACGGAACCCCGTTGCAGATAGCCCAGCCAGGTCGTGGTTTCAGAAGTGATTTCGGTGATCATGAGTCGCTCTCCCGCAAACTTTTCAGGATTTTTTGACTCGATTCCTCTGGGGAGCTGACGTCGTAGATCGTGTCCAGCAGAGCATCCGAGATGGCTTCATAACGCTCCGGATCGCGAAACACGCGCGCTTTGGATTGCCCTTTGGCGGCATTTGCCTTCAGCGACTCCTGTGCATACATCACCAAGGCTTCTGTGCCGCCGGGGATTTTGGCGGCAACGATCTTCGCGGCTTTGCGGTTCACGGGCAATGAATTGCGCCCTGCGAGTGCATAAGTTTTTTGCGCCCAGGGTTTGGTGATGAAATCGATCATCACCAAGGATTTCTCTCGCTGCGTTGGGCTGGAGTTGCGTCCAAGCGCCCACACCTGCAGTTTGGTGGCGGCTTTTAGCTTGGTTGAAGGCCCTTTGGGGAGAGGGGCGAGCGCAAGTTTGTCTTTCATTTGCTCTCTCAATTCCCGCAGGTTGCTGCTCCAGCAAGTGATCCAATCCAGCTCTCCAGCCACCAAGGCGTCGCGGAGGGTGCGCTGATCGTTCAGAAAGCGAATGTTTTGCTGATAGCTCGCGTTTTCCAGCCAGTGCAACCAAGCGGTCACGTTGGCCTGGCGTTCAGCATCCGGAGGTAGCTTCGCGAGTGCGGCTTCCATGGCTTCGCCAGCGTCAAATGATTCAGCACTCCAGAACAGATCTTTCAGCTGAAGTGCCATGCCGAAGTTGTTTTCTTCGCTGTCTTGTTCCATCTGCTCAAGGGTCTGGGGAGGAGAGGGCAATCGCTCCTTGTTGAAGCAGGCCAACTGCACAAACTGATTCACCGGACGGCCCACCAGTTGCCCGTCCTTGGCTGTGACGAGGTCGAACAGATAGCTCGGTGTATCAGCACGATCTTCAAGAGAGATGACAATCGGATCTACCAACTTGCGCTTGTACAACTCGAGTGCTGTGTCGCTATCGGTGATCAGCAGATCTGGGCCAAAGCCGCTACGGGTCTGATCTTCAATCTCATCAACAAAATTTTTCTGGGAGGACAGGGTTAGTTGAGGGCGGATGGTGGGATCCACACTTCTGATGTGATCAATGGCGTCTTCAGTGATCTCCCGCAGCCGTTCGTAGTCCTTACTGGAGATCGTTTCTGAGTTATTGATCGTGCGAACCACCTTGATCACGACCGGTGGACGCCAACTGCTGCAACCTGCTGTAAGGGCAGTCAGCGCGATGCCCAGGGCCAGATGCTGGATCCGGATTAGCCCCATGCCAACACTTCGGTGGACAAATGCTAGGGACGTTGGCCGGAGTGGGCAGGGCTTTGCGAGGATGTCCTGCTGAAACGCTGCGCATTCCCCGCTGGAACTGGGCAAGGCTTACGACCCCCTTGGTGCGGAACTCTTCTGACAGAAGTCGCGACGATCAAGGGGCATTTCAGTGCGACTGCAGGAAAGTGGCAAACCTCTCTCGTCAACCTCATCTTTCGTTGATGACGCACCAAGATTCACTGCCAGTGGATTGAATGAGTCGGCTCAACGTGAGGGTTGTTCAGGGCTGTCCTGAGCGTCTTGCCAGCTCCTGGGCCGAGGCGTCTCTCGAATGGTGTTCACTTGCTGGGGGAATGGAATTTCGATTCCCTCCTGTTGAAAGGCCGTCCAGATCGCCTGGTTGACCTCACTCAGGATCCCGATGTTGCTCATGGGATCGGCGATCCAGTAACGCAGCGAGTATTCGATCGCTGAGTCTCCAAATCGCACCTGCAAGGCTCTTGGGGCTGGATGGTTCAACACCCTGGGCACTTGCCTGGCGGTTGCCTCGAGCAGCTGAAGCACCTGGCGCGGATCATGCCGGTATGCAGCACCGATGCGGATCTCGCTGCGGCGCATTCGGTCACTGGCGGTGTAGCTAGTGGCTTGATCTGTGAAGAACATCTGATTGGGAATCAGAAGTTCGGCGTTGTCTCGATCGCGCCACAACACAGTGGCTCTGAGGCCGAGCTTTCGAACTTCACAGGGGTCGTTGTCGATCATCAGCACTTCTCCTGGACGAACAGATCCTTCGAACAACAGCCAGATACCACTGATGAAGTTTGAAAAGACTTCCTTGATCCCGAAACCCAACCCAACCGATAGTCCGCCCGCGATCGCCACCAATGCGGTGCCATTCAGCCCGAGGTGAAATCCCAACGCCGTAATTCCGATGCCAACAACCACGTAGCGGATGATCAATTCCACGGCCTTGCGACTTCCTTCGGAATACCCGAGCATTTTTTGCAATAACCAGGCCAGACCTGCGGCTGGTGGGCCCGTGCCCACGAGCAGCAGATAGCTCATCAGAAGAGATGTGAATAGCTTGCCAATGGTTAGTGCGATGCCAAACAGTTGGCCTATTTCAATTACTGATAAATCGTTCAGGCTGTCGAGCCGATTGATAAACATCAGTGCCACTGTAATCAAGTACATCGGCCTGATCAGCCGAGATTGAAGTTCATGCACCCTTTGCGGGGGTATCAGCTTTTGCAGGAGTTCGTGCAGCAAGCTCAGTAAATTCCATCCAAGCCACCCCAGGCTCATGTAAGAGAGCAATCCTGCATCCCAGCCGAGGCTTTTGAGTACGACGCTGATCAGGCTGAGGCCTGCTGGGGCGATAAGCAGGTGGAGGGTTTTTGGAAGTTTTTTTATTGTTATATGACGCCGAACGAGTCGCCAGTAGACGACAAAGACAATGATCAGCGACAGCTGAAAAATAATCGAGGTGCGTTGCAAATATCCCAGCCAGCCAACGACTTCCCAGAACAGTTGATTCATGACTCGCTTCTCATGATTGGCACGAGTTCATCTGCGCTGTTTTTGGGTTGGCTGTCGCCGAAAACAAGTGGAATGAGCACTTTGGTCATCCGCTGGGTCAGTGGACGATTTCCATCCACAGCGGCTAAGTCGTCACCTTGCTTTTGAGTGTCTTTGAGTGCCTGCTCAAGTGCAGCGAGGGTTTTTGAGCTTTTCGTTGGGATGATGACATCGGGATTGACCGGTACAAATGACATCGACAACAGCGAAATATTCCTCTGCACCAGCGGATTGGTGACGTATTCGCTCAGGGCGATTGCCATGGAGCGTTGGTTTTTACTGGAGTCTCGGCCCAAAGCAAGAACGCGGAGCCGATTCACGGGTGAAGCGGTTGCGTCGGGTCCACTGGGTAAAGGGGAAACGCCAAGGTCGTCGCCGAGTCGTTTTCGTAAGCGAAACAGCATGTCTGACGTGCAGCTGATCCAATCCAATTCTTGATTTCCCAGCAGCGTGGTCAGCTGACTTTGGTTTTCAAAAAAAGTGAGATTGCGTTGATTGCTCGCCTGTTGCAGCCAGGTCAGCCAGGTGGTGATGCGTTCGCGTTGGGTCGGGGACAGCGTCTGCCCGCGGGATGCCGCTGCTAGTGCTGGCAAGGTGTTGAGGCTGCCTGCTGTCCACAACACTTCGTGCATGGCCACGGATAGGCCCACCCGGGCGCCTGCTGCTCCGACTTGCAGCAGATCGTTCAAGCTTTTCGGAGGATTGTTGATCACTCCGGTGTTGAAGCAGGCCATCTGGGGAAACATCAACAAGGGTTGCCCTGCCAGGCGCCCATCCTTGAGACGCACCTGCTTCAGAATGGTGGGATCGGTCTGCCTCCTGCTTCGCTGACTTCTCGGCAGAGGATCTGTTATGCCTTCGAGGAGCAGTTCTTTCGCTTGTTGGACATCGGTCAGCACCAGATCAGGGCCAAGATCTGCCCGGCTGCGCTTGCGCAACTCTGACGACAGTTTGGAGCGCTGGTAGAGAGCCACTTGCACCCGAACATTCGGGTATAGCTTTCGAAAACTGGACACGATCAGATCGACACGGCGTCTTGCCTCTTTCTGGGTGGCACTGCTGATGCGGTCGTCATTACCGCTCACCATCGCCAGGTAGAGCATCACGGGCGCTGTTTTGGGAAGCACGCTGCAGCCACTCAGGATCAGGGCAAGAAGCAGCAGACCCGCTCCGAACCGAAGCTTCACGATTGAGGCCTGAGATGTTCGAGCCAGCTTGAGCTCCTTCCATCACCCTGGTGGGTCGATGTTAGGGACGTTGGCCGCAGTGGGCAGGGCTTTGCGAGCATGGCCGGCTGAACCGCTGAGCATTCCGTGCCCGAACTGGCCAAGACCTACGACCCGGTTGGCACGGAGGCCCGCTGGCAACAGGCCTGGGACGACCAGGGAGCGTTCTATCCCGACCCGACCACCCCTGGTGAACCGTTCTCTGTGGTGATCCCGCCGCCGAACGTGACCGGCAGCCTGCACATGGGACATGCCTTCAATACGGCTCTGATCGACACGATCGTGCGCTATCAGCGGCTGGCCGGAAAGAACGTGCTTTGCCTCCCTGGCACCGACCACGCTTCGATCGCGGTGCAGACGATCCTCGAGAAGCAGCTGAAGGAGGAGGGCAAGACCCGCCATGATCTGGGGCGCGACGCTTTTCTGGAGCGGGCCTGGCAGTGGAAGGCCGAGAGCGGTGGCCGCATCGTTGGCCAGCTGCGCCGTCTGGGCTACTCCGTTGATTGGAAGCGCCAGCGCTTCACCCTTGATGAGGGGCTCAGTGAGGCGGTGAAAGAGGCCTTCGTGCGGCTGCATGAGCAGGGGCTGATCTACCGCGGTGAATACCTGGTGAATTGGTGCCCCGCCTCGGGCTCGGCGGTGAGCGATCTGGAGGTGGACATGAAGGAGGTGGACGGTCACCTCTGGCATTTCCGTTATCCCCTCAGCAGCGGTGAAGGCCATCTGGAGGTGGCCACCACCCGGCCCGAAACGATGTTGGGCGATACGGCGGTGGCGGTGAATCCCACCGATGAGCGCTATGCCCACCTGGTGGGTCAGACCCTCACGCTGCCGTTTGTGGGTCGGGAGATTCCGATCGTGGCCGACGACCACGTGGAGAAAGACTTCGGCACCGGCTGCGTCAAGGTGACGCCGGCTCACGACCCCAACGATTTCGCCATCGGCCAGCGCCACGGTCTGCCCCAGATCACGGTGATGCGCAAGAACGGCACGATGAATCAGAAGGCAGGTCAGTTCGAGGGGCTCGATCGCTTTGAGGCCCGCAAGGCCGTGGTGGCCGGCTTGGAGGAGCTGGGGCTGCTGGTGAAGGTGGAGGACTATCGCCACAGCGTTCCCTATTCCGATCGCGGCAAGGTGCCGGTGGAGCCGTTGCTGTCCACCCAGTGGTTTGTCAAAACCGAGCCTTTGGCGGCCCGCTGCCGCGAAGCGCTGGAGAAGCAGGATCCACGCTTCATCCCGGAGCGTTGGGAGAAGGTTTACCGCGACTGGCTCACCGACATCCGCGATTGGTGCATCAGCCGCCAGCTCTGGTGGGGGCATCGCATCCCCGCCTGGTTCGTGATCAGCGAGACCGGCGGCAAATACACCGACACCACGCCCTACGTGGTGGCCCGCAACGAAGCCGAAGCCCTGGAGAAGGCCAAGGAGGAGTACGGCGCGACGGCGGAGATCGAGCAGGACGAGGACGTGCTCGACACCTGGTTCTCCAGTGGCCTCTGGCCTTTCTCCACCCTGGGTTGGCCGGATGCAAGCAGCGCTGACCTGCAGCGCTGGTACCCCACCAGCACCCTGGTGACGGGCTTCGACATCATCTTTTTCTGGGTGGCCCGGATGACAATGATGGCCGGCGCCTTCACCGGCGAGATGCCCTTCCAGGACGTCTACATCCACGGCCTGGTGCGGGACGAGCAGAACCGCAAGATGAGCAAGAGCGCCGGCAACGGCATCGATCCGCTGCTGCTGATCGAGCGTTACGGCACCGATGCCCTGCGCTTCGCCCTGGTGCGGGAAGTGGCTGGTGCCGGTCAGGACATCCGTCTGGATTACGACCGCAAGAAGGACACCTCCGCCACGGTGGAGGCCTCGCGCAACTTCGCCAACAAGCTCTGGAACGCCACCCGATTCGCCCTGATGAACCTGGGCGGCGACACCCCGGCCCAGCTGGGGGATCCCGACCCCGGTGCCCTCCAGCTGGCTGATCGTTGGATCCTGTCGCGCCTGGCCCGGGTGAATCGGGAGACGGCCGAGCGCTACAGCAATTACGGCCTGGGTGAAGCGGCCAAGGGGCTCTATGAATTCGCCTGGAACGACGTCTGTGACTGGTATCTGGAGCTGAGCAAGCGCCGGTTGAATCCCGGTGAGAACGCCTCGGCGGAGGCTCTCACCGATCAGCGGGTGGCCAAGCAGGTGCTGGCCAAGGTGATCAGCCAGATGCACCTGATGCTGCATCCGCTGATGCCCCACCTCACCGAGGAGCTTTGGCACAGCGTCACGGGTGAGCCGGAGACCACCTTCCTGGCGCTGCAGCCCTGGCCGGCGCTCGATGAAGCGGCTCTGGATGATGCGCTGGAAGCCTCGTTCGCTGAGCTGATCGGTGCCATCCGCGTGGTGCGCAACCTGCGCGCCGTGGCAGGCCTCAAGCCCTCCCAATCGGTGCCGGTGCGCTTCGTCACCGGCCGCAGCGAGCTGGCAGCGGTACTCACTAGGGCTGCGGCCGACGTCACGGCGTTGACCCGGGCGGAGTCGGTCGCGGTGATGACACCAACAGAGGCCGATGCCGCTCCGGTGGCCAAGGCCCTGGCGGGGGTGAGCGGTGAGCTGCAGGTGCTGCTGCCGATTGAAGGCTTGGTGGACCTTGATGCGCTGAAGGGTCGCCTCGAGAAAGACATCGCCAAGGCGGAGAAGGAGATCAAGGGTCTGGCGGGCCGGCTGGGCAACCCCAACTTCGCCGACAAGGCGCCGCCGGAGGTGGTGGCGGAATGCCAGGCCAACCTGGCGGAGAAGCAGGCCCAGGCCGATCTGGCCCGCAAGCGCTTGTCGGACCTGAGCTGATTCGGCGATTCATGCTGAACGCTGAACCATTACAAGAGAAAACGTCAGCGCTGCAACAGCGCTGACGTTGATGATGGATGGGTGTTGATCGATTTAGAAGAGCGTTGCTTGTTCGATCATGGTTGGCGATAGGTTGTTTGTTACCTCACCTTTGATTGGCATTGTGAGCTCATCTGTGGATTGCATTTGAGAGATTGGATTCAGGAGGTCCTGGAGGTTTGGGATGGGTTTCAAATAATCTTTGGGGAGTTCAAACAACTTCTTTTCTGGATCCAAGTAGGGGATGAAGTTTGTGATGCTGTTTGCCTTTGTGCCGAAGATGTCGAGTGATGCTTCGGAAAGGCGTGCTGTATCACCATCAGCGTTGGTGTCGAGGACTTCGATGCTCCATTCGCCGCGTGAATCTTCGCCCCAGAATTGATTGGTGATGAAGGTGCGCTCGCCAAAGCTGTTGCGACGGTTTGGGAAGGGCCTTGCATCGCTGCCGCCTGGTGCCATCAGCACCGATCGTGTTCCTGATGGTGATTGGACGGCCAGCATGATCTCATCCTGTTCCGGAAGATCCAGCTTGACGTTGAGCTCAACCCATTCAACGGAGAGGTGGTCGTCAACCTCCCAGCTGCCTGCCTCATCCAATGAATCGAGCCCACCCAGGTTGCCTTCTTGAATGGTGAATGGGCTGGCCAGGATGCTGTTCGTGCTGACCTTGCGTTCTGGTGCGACGTTTCTCCAGCGACTGGCGAGTTCAACGGCGGCGCCGGCATTGACGATGCCGAAGCCAAAGGAATCGCTGACCCAGTGGCCGGCACCATTCTGGAACCAGCCGGTGTTATGGCCATCGTTGATATCGAACGTTGTGTTGACTCCCGGCGTGAACGTGTCTCGCATCTCAATCGTGCCGGCAGCTGCAGGATTGGCTGCGTTTCCTCCTGCATTGGGGTCAATCGCATCCAGTTGTCCATCACCGTTGCTGTCAATCAGTCCATTTTTGGTTGATGTCTGGGCCAGGATGTGTTGAACATTGCGCCAGTCCAGGCTGGGGTTAGCTTCCAGCATCAGGGCAATGGTGCCGGTCACCATTGGTGCAGCTGCTGATGTGCCATTGAACCGGGTGTGTGTCGGGCCGTTGACGTAGCCAGCGTTGTCATTGTTGGGGCCGCCATCAATTGCTGGATCGTCCGTCACATCGGCTGTCACCGTGCGTTGCTGATTGGCGTTTGCACCAGATGAATCGTCAAAACGGAAATTGGATCCATTGACTGGCGCACTGGCGAAAATGCTTGCCCCGGGGGTGCTGTATTGCTCAACTTCGCCGTTTCTCATTGTCGCTGCGACGACAATATTTTCACGCCTTGCCTTTGCACTGTTGTTGCTGTTGTCCCATCCTCGGGTAAAAGTCAGTCCTGGGTCTCGATCATTTCCCGCTGCCACAACTTGGATGGATCGCTCGGTTGCCATCTGCCAATTTGCGGCTTGTTGTGGCGTGTTGGTGCGAAATGTGCCATTGATTCCCGAAAGGCCCCAGCTGTTGTTGACGACATTGGCGTAGTTGTAATAATCCGCTGAGGGCCAATCGGGTTGACGGTCTATAAACCCGAATGGCAGCCATTCGCTTTCTGGGGCAATACCAACTCCTGATTCACCATTGATCCGCCCCACGGCGATACCGCTGACGGATGTTCCGTGCGATTGGCCTCTGTTCCTCCGATCATTGACGGGCCAAAGATTAGATCCCAGGGCATATGTGAATCCTTCTGGTTCAAACACATCGGCGATGCCGTTGTTGTTGGCATCGACTGCGTCATCGACGCCGTCGCCATCCCAGTCGACGCTGGTTGGTAGTGCGGCTTGCAGGTCGCTGTGGTTCAGGTCGAAAAAGCTGTCCAGAACGCCAACACGCACGTCTTCGCCGCTGACTTGGTCCCAGGCTCCAACAGCATTGACGCCATAGCTGCCGTTGGCTGGATCGCTGGCCAGAAGCTGGAACAGTGGATCAGCTATTCCATCGCCATTGATGTCATCCGCTTGATCTCCGTCTCTCAGGTCTGGATCGAAGGCGCCTTCCGTGATCTCGTTCTGGTTGATGGCCCCGTAGCTCACATGGATTTGCTCCACTTCATGCCAGAAGGCGAGGTCTAGTTTTTTGGCGATTTTGCTGAGCTTTGTGTAATCTTGTTTTGATCCTGCTTGGTATCCTTTGAGTTGCAGCTCATCGATTCCATAGCCTTCATTGCTCAAGGCCGTCTTTTCTGCTTTGAGGCCTAATTTTTTGGCATAACGATTGAATTGAAGAAGGCTTTTCTCATCTGGGCCTGCGACCACCCAGCCTTGGATGTTGCTCTGCTCTTCCTTGGTGAGATTGTTTTGGTCTGAAAAGAACTCAATGGATTGACGCACAGACTTATGGAGTTCGTCGCGCCAGTTCCCGGCTTTTGATGCAGTGCTTGTTTTGAGTTGTTTGGTGTTCATGGTGAATTTCCTTGGGTCTGATGTTCTTTTGATGGCTTGGGGTTTCTCCTCCCCGTGTTGTTCTCGCATCGCGCCATCCGTCTCCCATTGATTGCAATCACGTTGCGTTGTGACCTTGCTCACTTGCTTTCTTGCTTGAGATCAATGATTGAGTTCGACATCGAATGTCTTCAGCCAAGACAGGCTTTGATCTTTCTTTAGAGGCTCAACAAGTGCAGGGTCTGACCCCGTGAGAATTCTGTGCCGACATGCGGGTCGCTATGCAGTGCTGCTGCCGATTGAAGGCTTGGTGGACCTTGATGCGCTGAAGGGTCGCCTCGAGAAAGACATCGCCAAGGCGGAGAAGGAGATCAAGGGTCTGGCGGGCCGGCTGGGCAACCCCAACTTCGCCGACAAGGCGCCGCCGGAGGTGGTGGCGGAATGCCAGGCCAACCTGGTGGAGAAGCAGGCCCAGGCGGATCTGGCGCGCAAGCGCCTGGCGGACCTCAGCTGAGCACCATCTGGAGAGACCAGCATTCTTTTCGGGCTTGGCAGTCAGTCCTTGATGCAATCTGTGTTGTCGAGACACTCGCGCTCATTGAGCTGATTCAAGAGGGCTGTGGTGATGCCCTTGCAATTGTTGTTGTGATGAGGTGATTTTTGCTACCAGATCATGCCCGCCTGGATGAACCATCCATGATGTGCTGTGTGAGTTGTTCCAATGATCTTGTCGATGTGCTGATACGAAGTTTACGATCTCGGTATTTGCTATGCTAATGAAAACTAATAAAAGCTAATGGTGGCTAGGCCAACCTCTTTTTCTCGAGTTTTTCCTACTCTAAGCTGCTTTAAATATTTAAGTTTAACAATTTGCTCACTTCTTGTTGCGTTCGGCATTTGCTTGTCTCCTGCTATCTCGTCGTCATCTCATGATGTTGAGGTTCCAATTCATGTCATTGGACAAATTCGTTTAGAGATTCCGGATGATCATTATGAAGAGTACAAGCAAATAACTACAACACTCTTCGCTGAAACGGAAGAGCAAGAGCGTCCAAGCCTTTATACCTGCAATCGGGACATCAATGACCCCAGTCTATTCGTTTGGAATGAGCAGTGGGAGAGTTACGATGCCTTTCAAAAGCATCTTAATACGGCTCATTTTAAGCACTGGTATTCTTACGTTAAAAAATACCAAGTTGGAGATCTGAATGTCATTTATGCTCCTGTTTCGGCCTTTAAAAAGGTTTGAATTCATGCGCAGGGAGAGCTTGAATCGAATCGTGCTTGGTTCGTTGTTGGTGGCTGCATGAGTGCATCGCTTTAGTATTTGGCTGTCTTTTGCTTGCAATCTTGATTAATAATCAACTGTGCATCGCCGACTACTTGTTTAAAATTGGGATTGTCGATGTTCATGATTCTGGATTGGTGCTTCAAGCGCTTGATTCTTTATTGAATGTCAGCGCTCATGTCTTTTGAATGCTTGTTGCTTCGCTGGTGTTTGGTGTCTCCCATGTTTGACTTTTCTGCAAGCAGGTGTTGATCAATGCGTGAATTTCGATCTGCACCATGGCGCTGATCTGTGTTGATGGCCTGAGCAAGACCTATCGGGTTGCCGAGAAGCAGCCCGGTTTTGCTGGCACCCTGCGCCATTTCATCCGCCGCCGCGCACGGGATGTGACGGCGGTGCAGGACGTTTCCTTCGCGATCGAGCCCGGTGAGATGGTGGGCTTTCTTGGTGCCAATGGCGCTGGAAAAACAACCACTTTGAAAATGCTCTGCGGGTTGATCCACCCCAGCGCTGGAGATGTGCAGGTGGCGGGGTACCGGCCGCAGCGTCGCCAGGCGGAGTTTCTGCGCCGGATCACCCTGGTGATGGGGCAGAAGCAGCAACTGCTCTGGGATCTGCCGCCAATGGATTCCCTGCGGGTGAATGCGGCGGTGTATGGCATCCCCGATGGCGTCGCCCGGAGGCGGGTCAACGAGCTGGCCGATCTCCTGGAGCTGGGGGAGGAGCTCACTCGGCCGGTGCGCAAGCTCTCCCTTGGCCAGCGGATGAAGGCTGAATTGCTGGCGGCCTTGCTGCACGAGCCGGAAGTGCTGTTCCTCGATGAGCCCACGCTGGGGCTGGATGTGAATGCCCAGGCCCGGGTGCGGCAGTTCCTGTCGGACTACAACCGCCGCACGGGGGCGACGGTGTTGCTCACCAGCCACTACATGGCTGACATCACGGCGCTGTGTCCCCGGGTGCTGCTGATTCACCAGGGGCGGTTGTTTCATGACGGCCCCCTCGAGGCGCTTGCTGATCAGCTGGCGCCGGAGCGGGAGGTGCGGCTCAAATTGGAGTCGCCGGTTGAGCCTCAGGATCTCGTAGGGCTGGGGCGTCTTGAGCAGCTGGAGGGCTGTGACGTGCGGCTGTTGGTGCCCCGGGATCAGCTCACCGGGGTGGTGGCGCAGTTGTTGGATCGCTTCCCCGTGCGTGATCTGGATGTGACCGATCCGCCCATCGAGGAATTGATCGGTGGGCTGTTCCGTCAGGGGCGCGTCTGATGCGGATTTTCGGGTTGAATCGGCGGATTGTTCGGGTTCTGCTGGGCTCCCAATACGCCCACATGCTCGAGTATCGCGCCGAGATCGCCCTGTGGGCGCTCTCCGGTGTGCTGCCCTTCATCATGCTCAGCGTCTGGAGTTGCAGCGAGGCCCGCTCAGGCTTGGGGCTCGATGGTGTGGCCCTGGATCGTTACTTCCTCAGCGCCTATCTGGTGCGCCAGTTCTCGGTGGTGTGGGTGGTCTATGCCTTTGAAGAAGACGCTCTGCTGGGCCGCTTGTCGCCCTATCTGCTGCAGCCGTTGCACCCGCTGTGGCGCTACGTGGCGGCTCACCTCGGTGAGCAGCTCACCCGCCTGCCCTTCGCGGCCTTGATTGCTGCAATCTTCTTTGCAGTGCAACCCCAGGCCTTCTGGCTGCCCTCCTTGGGCGGGTTCTTGCTCGCCTGGCTGGCCACTTGGATGGCCTTTGCCATCGCCTTCCTGTTCCAGAGTCTTATCGCGGCCTTGTGCTTCTGGAGTGAAAAAGCCAGCGCCCTCGAGCGGCTTCAGTTCATTCCCTTTGTGTTCCTCTCCGGCCTGTTGGCGCCGCTCACGGCATTCCCGCCGGCGGTGCGGGCCGTGGCCCAGTGGACGCCCTTCCCGTATTTGATCGACTTCCCGGCCCGGGTGCTGGCCGGTCAGCCGGTAGATCTGATGGCGGGTTTTGGCGCGCAACTGGCCTGGATTGCTTTGTTGCTGCCGTTGGTGCTGCTGCTCTGGCGGGTAGGCGTGCGCCGTTACAGCGCGATGGGGGCCTGATGGGGCGGTACTGGCGGACGTTGCGTCGCTTCTGGAGCACCGCCGTAGCGGTGCAGTTGGAGTACCAGGCCAACGTGTTGATCGAGCTGCTGGCGGTGGCCATGAGCCTCAGCGGCAGCCTGTTTCTGCTCTCGCTGTTTTATGGCCCCGATCAGACGTTGGGGGGCTGGAGCTGGGCCCAGGCCTTGATGGTGCAAGGGCTTTACACCGTGTTCGATGGCATGGCCACCACCTGGTTGCGCCCGAATCTCGGGGCGATCGTCACCCATGTGCGCGAAGGCACCCTGGATTTCGTGCTGCTCAAGCCGATTGACAGTCAGTTCTGGTTGTCGCTGCGAACGCTCTCGCCGGCCGGACTGCCGGAAATCGGCCTGGGGCTGGGGCTCCTGGCCTGGGGAAGCCATCAGGCCGGTGTGGTGCTCAGCCTGTTCTCCTTCTTCACCGTGCTGGTGATGCTGCTGGCCGGTGGCTTGATCCTCTATTCGCTCTGGTTCCTGATCGCTGCCACCAGCATCTGGTTCGTCAAAACCTGGAATGCCACGGAGGTGTTGCGGGCTTTGCTGGCCTCCGGCCGCTATCCCCTCAACGCCTACCCGCCGGCTTTGCGCCTTTTGTTCACCCTGGTGCTGCCGGTGGCCTTCCTCACCACGGTTCCCGCACAGGTGTTGCTCGGGAAAGCCGCGGCACCAATGCTGCTGGCGGGCTTGGCTCTGGCGGTGCTGTTCTTTGCGGCGGCGCGAGCGTTTTGGCTTTTTGCCCTGCGCTTTTACACCTCAGCATCCAGTTAGTGCAATGCTCCACGCCATGCGTGGGTGATTCCGCTTGATCTCCTTGGTTCAGCATTGGCTGCCGGATGTGTTGGAGCTGCTGCGCTCCCCGGCCGGTGCGCTGCTGTTCATTCCGCTCTATGCCCTCTGGGTGACGCTGCTGCTGCCGGGGGTGTGGGCCTCGATGCTGGCCGGGGTGCTTTACGGCACTTGGCTAGGCAGTGGGCTGGTGTTTGTTGGGGCCTGCCTGGGGGCTGTGGTGGTGTTCCTGCTGGGACGTTCGGTGCTGCGCAACTGGGCCCAGCGCCGCTTGAAGCAGCTCCCCAAGCTGCAGGCAGTGGAGCGGGCCGTCAGCCAGGAGGGGTTGAAGTTGGTGCTGCTGACGCGCCTCTCGCCCGCCTTTCCCTTTTCCCTGCTCAACCTGGCCTATGGCCTCAGTGAGGTGAGCCTGCGGGACTACAGCATTGGCTTGATTGGCATCCTTCCCGGCACAGTGCTGTTTTGCGGGTTGGGTGCACTGGCCGGCGATGTGGCCCGTTTCGGTGAGGTGCTGGGGGGTGAGGCGGATGCCGGCACCTGGACGCTGCGGGTGGTTGGGGTTCTCGCCACGCTGGCAGTGGTGTGGCTGGTGAGCCGGACGGCACGGCGGGCCCTTCAGGATGTGGAGACGTCGCTCTGATCTGGATCGGCGAGTCGCCAGTCCCGCAGGGCAGCGATCAGGATGAACCAGGCCAGTCGCATGCGGGCGATTGTGCCGGTGCGCTGCTGCAGGTCAGCCAACTTGGCCCGTCCGCAGTCGGTCTTGATCCAGCGATGCAGGGCAGGGGTGGGTTGGTTCATGGCTGCAGCATGGCGGTGAGGTCGTCTTCGCTGAGCACCGTCACCCCGAGGCTCTCGGCTTTGGTCAGTTTGCTGCCGGCGGCCTCGCCCGCCACCAGATAGTCGGTCTTTTTGCTGACGCTGCCGCTCACCTTGCCGCCGGCCGCTTCAATCAGCGCTTTGGCTTCACTGCGGCTCAGGCTGGGGAGCGTGCCCGTGAGCACCAGGGTCTTGCTCTGCAGCACGCCATCGGTGTTGGCTCCGGCTTGGCTCGCGGCCTCCTGCTCTGAGGCACTCGCTTCCAGGGAGAGGCCGACGCTGCGTAAGTCTCGGAGCAGCTGTTGGTTGGCGGGAGTGTGCAGCCATTGGCCAAGGCTGGCGCTGATTTCAGGGCCAATGCCATGCAGTGCGGCAACTTGCTCGGGGGCATCCAGAGCGGCTGCCGCGAGGCTGTCGATGCTGAAAAAATTGGCAGCGAGCGCTTTGGCGTTGACCTCGCCGATGTGGCGGATACCTAGGCCATAGAGCTGGCGGTGCCAGGCCTGCTGTTTGGAGGCCTCCAGGGCGGCCACCAGGTTGGTGGCCGACTTGTCTCCCATCCGATCCAGGCTGGCGAGAAGAGCCGCATCCAGACGGTAGAGATCGGCCAGCGAGCGCACCAGGCCGCGGTCTACCAGCTGTTCGATCAACTTGCTGCCGAGCCCATCCACATCCAGGGCGCCTTTGCTCACCCAGTGCCGCAGGCCACCCCGCAGGATCGCCGGGCAGCTGCTGTTCACACAGCGGGTGGCGGCTTCATCGCCCTCCCGCACCAGGTTGGAGCCACATTCGGGGCACTGATCCGGCAGTTGCACCGGTGTGGCGTCGCTTGGTCTGAGCTCCGGCAGCACCCGCACCACTTCAGGAATGATCTCCCCGGCTTTGCGCACCACGATGGTGTCGCCCAGATGCAGATCCAGTTCAGCGATTCGATCGGCGTTGTGGAGGGTGGCGCGGCTGACGCTGGTGCCGGCCAGTGCCACCGCTTCGAATTCAGCGACGGGGGTGATGGCACCGGTGCGGCCCACCTGAGCGCCAACGCGCAGCAGACGGGTGGGGGCTTCTTCCGCGGGGTATTTGAGGGCGATCGCCCAGCGCGGTGCCTTCTGGGTGAAGCCGGCTTGGTCCTGCAGTAGCAGTTCGTTCAGCTTCACCACCACGCCGTCGGTGGCATAGGGGAGGTCATGGCGACCCTGCTCCCAGTGGTCGCAGAAGCGGTTGATGGCCGCCAGATCTGCGCAAAGTTCCCGGTTTGGATTCACGCGGAACCCGGCCGTGTTCAGCCACTCCAGAGCCTCCCATTGGCTGGGGGGTTGGGCGTCACCGGGCAGATGCAGGGTGTATGCGAAGAAGTCGAGCCGGCGGGCCGCCACCACCTTCGGGTCCAGTTGCCGCAGGGTGCCGGCACAGGCGTTGCGGGGATTGGCGAACACGGCTTCGCCACGCTGGTCGCGTTCGGCATTGATCGCCGCGAAGGTGGCATCGGGGATGAACGCTTCTCCTCGCACCTCCACCCATTCCGGTGGGTTGTCGATCTGTAGGCGAAGGGGGATGGTGCTGATCGTGCGCACGTTGGCGGTGATTTCTTCACCGCGACTGCCGTCGCCGCGGGTGGCGGCCTGCTCCAGCACGCCGTTTCGGTAGCTCAGGGCGAGAGCATTGCCATCAATTTTCAGTTCTCCCACCAGGGGCAAGCGGGTGTTGTCGGGGCGGTCCAGCACCCTGAGCAGCCGCTCATGCCAGGCCTGCAGGTCGTCGCGGTTGAAGGCGTTGTCGAGGCTGAGCAGGCCCACGCGGTGCTCAACGCTGGTGAATCCCTCCGCCGGAGCACCTCCCACCCGCTGGGTGGGGCTGTCGGGACGTTGCAGGCCCGGATGGGTCTGTTCCAGTTCGAGCAGTTCGCGATGGAGGCGGTCGTAGACCGCGTCCTCCATCACCGGAGCATCGAGAACGTAATAGGCGTGGCCGGCACGGTTGAGCAGTTGCCGCAGCTCTGCGGCCCGCTCGTGCGGATCAGCCATTGACCCGGTTGATGCGGGCAATCCGCCAGTTGTCCTCCAGCTTGGTGAAGGTGAAGTCAAGGGGGAGTTCCTCGTCGCCCTCGGACTTCAGCTTGACGGTGAGGATCAAATTGCCTTCCTGCATCCGGGGCCGACCGGACTTGAGATTGCGAAACTTGTTCAGCTTGAGATCCGCCAGGAAGCGGATGAACTGCTGGCGACTCACGTGCTGCCGATAGGTCTTGGTGGTGAGCAGGTAGGCGGCATCGATGCGGCCGGCAGCCACTTGGGTGAAGAACTGCTTGATCAGGGGGTTGATGCCGCGGGCGTCGAGCACCAACTTCACGGCGTTGTAGATCCAGTACCCCAGCAGGGTGACTCCCCCGGCAAGCAGAGCTTTGCTGCCGATGTCACGCACCAGTCCCAGTTCCATCACCAGCTGTCAAGGCAGGGCCGAGTCTGACTGACCACGGCAGGATGGCGCTGATTCGGATCTCCTCCCCCCGTCCTGTGCCTTTGCAGCCCCTGCTGCCGTTGTTTCACCGTCTCAATCGAGAGCACTTCGGCGGTGCCCTGGTGGATGGGGGCCAGCCGCTGACGGCGGTACGCTGGAGTGATGGGCGGATGAGCCGCACCGCGGGGTTTTACCGCCGTGGCCCTGGGGTGGGAGAGGGCCGCGGCAGCGAGATCGTTCTGTCGCGACCCGTGTTGGAACCGCTTCCGCAGATCGCTACGGAAAGCACGCTCTGCCACGAAATGATTCACGCCTGGGTGGATCTGGTGCAGCGCCGCCGGGAAAGCCACGGACCGCTATTCCGGGCACGGATGGCTGCCATCAATGCGGCCCAAAGTCAGTTTCAGGTGAGCATTCGCCACAGCTATCCGGTGCCGCCCCGCCCGCCCCGCTGGCTTGCGGTCTGTCCCCGTTGTGGGCGTCGCACCCCTTGCCGGAGGCGGACGCGCAATGCAGCCTGCCGTCCCTGCTGCATCGAGCATTTCCACGGCCGCTGGGATGCCAGCTGCGTGCTGAGTTACGTGGAGGCTGAGGGCTAGATGGAGGTGTTCTGGCTTTCCCTTGAGTGCGGCGGTGTGGTGATTGTTTTGCTGGGTTTGCGACGGGAACAGTGGTTGCGACGACGGCGTCGGTAACGTCGGGAGATGGAGGAGCGATTCGATCGGTTGGAACGGTTCCGTGATCAGCGGGATCGCCGTCTAGACCAGTTCTTGGAAACCGGACGTCAGCTCGTGGATGGTGTGTCCGGCCGGCGTCCCGGACAGCGACCCGGGCAGCGGCGCCCAGGTTTGGATCTCGATTCGGTGGGCCGCTGGGTCGGAGAAAAAGTTGAGTGGTTGCTGGAAGAGGAGGACGATTGGCAGGAGCCCTGGCAAGAGCCTCGGTACAACCGGCCGGAGCCAGCGCCTCCCTCGCGTTCCGCTCGGCGACCCCTCGATGCCATCTCACGCCGGGGCCGTCGTCGAATGTCAGCTCCAGCGCCACTCCCAACAGCGCCACTCCCAACACAGTCACTGCCAACACCGCCTGTGGCCCAGGACTTCAGTCCCGATCAGCAGGATTGGCCGGAGGATGAGAGTTTCCGGGTTCAGCGCTGGTCACGTTCGGCGCAAACGCCCCGCCGTCTGGAGCCCGAAGCGGCTCCGAATCCGACTTCCGCAAGAAGGGCACTGCCGCGTTCTAGCCGCCGCCGGGCTGATTAACGGCTGGCGTGAAGCGAACGTGGGTTGACCCGATAGCGGCAGCCCCGTTCGGCCAGTTTGTGATTCACATCCTCGAGCAGTTCCCCGGGCATTTCTTCCGCCATTTGGTCGGCTGTGGCGGTGATCGACGGCGATCCGGCCTGGAGTGCTTCCAGCAGTTGTGTCCACTGTTCGATTTGGAGGCTGCGGCTCATGGGCTCGTACCCCTTTTGTTCCAGCAGATGGCTGCAGACTTCGCGGTTCCAGAGCACGCTTCGCCCTTGGCCGTGGGGCCCTGTCTGCATGGCGGCATTGGCGTCGAGTGCGCTCTGGGTGGGGCGACCCCGACGGTCACGCCAGCCTTGATGCTCGAGGGTCTTGCCGCAGTGAATGGCTGAAATGCCGTAGATCCGACCGAGGTCGGTGAGGCTGAGCCAAGAGGTGGTGGCAGCCATGACACGGTGAACCGAAGTGCCTACATCTTCCTGAGAGCACAACTCTTGGCAAGTTGTCAAGAGCAAATCCCAACAAACTCGAGGGTTTGTTCATGAACTTTGTTGAAACTCTTGGCGCAGCGTGGGCCCGAGCCAGGTTTCGAGCTGCGGGCTGAACACTTCGCGAATCACGGTGAGGGCCTTGCCTTGGCGGAAGAAGCGGTAGTGGCGGCTCCAATAGGGGCCGCGATAGCCAAAGGTCTGGTCGAGCCAATCTCCCTCCACCAGGGCCAAGCCGTCCACCTCCCGGAACAGCTCAGAGCGTCCTTCGGTCAGGCTTTTCCAGATCGGTTGGTTGCGGTCCCGCAGGTGCAAATCCGCTTCGGCTTGGTTCCACCAGCTTTCAGCCCAGGCCAGCGGTGTGCCGCCGCAGGTCAGCCACACTTGGCGGCGTAGCAGGGGGGCCATCAGTTCTTTCACTTCCTCGGGTGCCCCGGGGTGGTCGGTTTGGTCAGCCTCCATGGCGATGAGATCCACGGCCACAGGGGATCCGGTGAGGAGTCGCAGGTGGCGGGTTGGGCTGCCATCGCCCAGCAGCATCAACCGCCAGGGGCCGGGCAGTTGACGCGGCCCGTCCGCAGAGAGCACCGCGTCGGTGGGGGCTTGCCAGAGCTGGTGCGGTGAGGGGTGAAGACGCGGGGTGGGGTTCAGAAGAGTCCTCCCACCGAGAGGGTGTGGCTCAGGCCGTTGCGGCTGATCACGGCGCCGCTGTCGGTGACGGCGGTGAGAACCCAGCCACTGCTGCCAATGGCATCACCGATGCCAGCGGAAACAGAGGACTGCCCTAGGCCGAAGATGGCGGAACTGTTGCCATCCGGCCCTTGCACCACACCGGTGAGTTGGGGGATGAGCTCGATCGGAGCTGAGGCTTGATCGCTGCTTTCGGTTGCGGCAGCCATCGGCTGCTGGATCGGCAGGGTCAGCGGTTCCAGGCTTGGGATGGCCACGGCAGCCTCCTTGGGCATCGCTGTCACCTCCGCACGGGTCCCCTGCGCAGCGAGTTGGTCGCGCAGCCGCTCGATTAAGGCGACGCTTTGCTGCCGTTCCAGTTCGAGGCGGGAGCGCTGCAGGCTGCTCACCAGCCATGCGCTGCAGATCACGCCGGCCAGGGCAATGCCACTGATCAGTGGCAGCAGCAAGGGGGTGGGGGAGCGCTGGTCGGCAGGGTTTGCTGTTGGTTCGTGCACATCCACATCCACCGGCACCAGGTGCGGCTGGGCTGGCGCCACGACCGTCGCATGGTCAAACACCTGATCCATGACCTGCTCGGCTCGCAGGTTCCAGTAGGCACGTGAGGTAGGAACCCGGGCTGACACCGCAGACGATTCAGGACGCCAACGCTATCGAGCTTCTGCGGTGGGGGCGAGGGGTTGCCGGTCCCTTTGCTGCAGTTCCAGCCACATCAGCAGGGCTGTGGTGTCGGCCTTGCTGACGCCGGGGATGCGGCTGGCCTGGCCAAGGGTGCTGGGTTGAATCGCAGCAAGCTTTTCGCGGGCTTCGTTGGAGAGGGTGCCGATGCCGGCGTAGTTCAGATCGGCAGGCAGCTTGCGCTGGCTCTGGCGTTTCACCTGATCGATCTGCTGTTGCTGCCGTTGCAGGTAGCCGCTGTATTTGATGTCGATCTCGGCTCCCTCCCGCACCGGCAGGGGCAGATCGGCATCCGCCAGGCCATGGCGCACCAGATCCGCAGCGTGCATGCCGGGTCGGCGCAGTAGGTCGGCCAGGGTGATTGACCCTTTGATGGGTGCGCCTGTTTCTTGCTCCACAGTTGGAGCCACCGGATCGCTCACCTTGAGCCGCACGGTTTCCAGCCTTTGCTTTTCGCCCTCCATCGCCTGAAGTTTGTCTTCGAACAGCTGCCAGCGACGGTCGTCGATCAGGCCCAGCTCTCGGCCCAACGGCGTCAGGCGTCGGTCGGCGTTGTCGCCGCGGAGGATCAGGCGGTATTCGCTGCGGCTGGTGAGCACCCGGTAGGGCTCGCGCAGGTCTTTGCTCACCAGATCGTCAATCATCGTGCCGATGTAGCTGCCCTCGCGGGGGAAGTGCACCGACTCCTGCCCGCCGATCAGCCGTGCGGCGTTGACGCCGGCCACCAGGCCCTGGGCAGCGGCTTCCTCATAGCCCGTGGTGCCATTGAGCTGGCCGGCGCTGAACAGGCCACGCACCCGCTTGGTTTCCAGGGATGGCTTGAGCTGGGTGGCGGGCAGGTAGTCGTAATCCACCGAGTAAGCCGGGCGCAGCATCACGGCTTGCTCTAGGCCTGGCAGGCTGCGCAGCAGTTGCAGCTGAATCGGTTCCGGCAGGCCGGTGGAGAAGCCCTGCACATAGATCTCCGGGGTGTCGCGCCCCTCGGGCTCGAGGAAGATCTGGTGGCTGTCTTTGTCCGCGAAGCGAACGATCTTGTCTTCGATAGAAGGGCAGTAGCGCGGGCCCTTGCTGTCGATCACGCCGCCATAGATGGCCGTGAGGTGGAGGTTGTCGCGAATCAGCTGATGGGTTTCGGCAGTGGTGCGAGTGATGTGGCAACTCATCTGCTCACCGCTCACCCAGGCGGCTGGATCAAAGGAGAAGAAGCGATCGGCCGCATCGCTGGGCTGCTCCTCCAACTGGTCGAGGGCGATGCTGCGCCGGTCGACCCGGGCGGGGGTGCCGGTTTTGAGCCGATCGGTCTGGAACCCGAGCTGTTGGAGCGCTTCGGTGAGCCCTTCGGCAGCCTGTTCACCGGCCCGGCCGGCGGCCATCGATTGATGCCCCACCCAGATGCGGCCCCCCAGGAAGGTGCCGGCGGTGAGGATCACCGCATCAGCCCCATAGACGCTGCCGAAATAAGTGCGGACCCCGGTGATGCGTTGCTGGTCCACTTCACCGGTTGTTTCCAGGCCAGTCACCATCGCTTCTCTGAGGGCGAGGTTGGGGGTGTGCTGCAGCAGTTGCAGCATCTGGCGGGAATAGAGGCGTTTGTCGGTCTGGGCGCGCAGAGCCCACACCGCCGGGCCGCGGCTGGCGTTGAGGATGCGTTTCTGGATGGCGGTGGCGTCGGCGAGGCGCCCGATCACGCCACCGAGGGCATCCACTTCATGGACGAGCTGGCTTTTGGCGGGCCCCCCGACGGCGGGGTTGCAGGGCTGCCAGGCGATCCGATCGAGATTGAGGCTGAACAGGGCGGTGTTCAATCCCAGCCGAGCCGCGGTGATCGCCGCTTCACAACCGGCATGGCCGCCGCCGACCACGATCACGTCGAAGGATTCGGTGGGGGCGGCGGAGACGCTCATGGCTTCATTATCGGCAGCAGCAGTTGTTCAGTTCAACAGCTCAGGCTGAGCCTTGAGTAAGGCCTCCAGGGATGTGTTGTGGAGGGTGGTGTGGATGTTGTCGTTGGGATCGAGGAGAAGGAGGTGTTGTTGGTTTTGGATGAACTGCAGGGTTGCTGAAGCGGGGCGCTGGAGGGTGTCGCCGCGATGGGGTTTGAAATCAAGGATGTGATCCGTGCCTTGGGAGAGCCGGAATCGATCTGCCCCTAGCCCGCCTTTGAGGGTGTCGTTACCGGAGCCTCCGTTCAAGGTGTCGTCCCCTTTGCCGCCACGAAGGGTGTCGTTGCCGCTGTGCCCGCGGAGGAGATCGTCGCCGCTGCGAGAGCGGAGGAGGTCTGTTTGTTGTTGCCCGTTGAGGGTGTCGTTGCCGGAGCCACCGCTCAAGGTGTCGTCGCCTTTGCCGCCACGAAGGGTGTCGTCGCCGGTGTGTCCGCGGAGGAGATCGCTGCCGCTACGGCCGCGGAGAAGATCACTGTGCCGTTGTCCGTTGAGGGTGTCGTTGCCAAGCCCTGCGTTGAGGGTGTCGTCGCCTTTGCCTCCACGGAGGGTGTCGTTGCCGTTGTGTCCGCGGAGGAGATCGCTGCCGCTACGGCCGCGGAGGAGATCGCTGTGCCGTTGTCCGTTGAGGTTGTCGTTGCCAAGCCCCGCGTTGAGGGTGTCGTCGCCTTTGCCTCCACGGAGGGTGTCGTTGCCGTTGTGTCCGCGGAGGAGATCGCTGCCCTCGCGACCTTTGATCAGGTCATGCCCGGCATGGCCGCGGAGAAGGTCATCGCTGTGGCGTCCGCGGATGGTGTCGTCGCAGGGGGTGCCGATGATGCGCTGGTTGCGGATTTTGGGTTTGATCGTGTAGTCAACGCAGCTTTTGGGATGGGGTTGTTGCGATTGGAGAATGACGAAGGTTTGAAGGGTTGTTGGCTGGCTGCGTAGCGCGCTGGTACTACTGAGTATGAGCGAATAAAGCCTTGTTTTGCGCGGGTTTGAATTGGAGCTTTTGCGCAAGAAGAGTATACCTTGTGGATTGATTTTAAAGAGATTGTTTTTATTGCCTGATTGAATGCGATATCGAATGTTTTCACCGGTTGCTTCTAAATCGTTTTGCGTGGCGCGATTGTTGAGATCAAGGATGGGTTGATGTGTGCCTCGATTGCGTTGAAGTCTGTAGGTGAGGCGTTTGTTTAACTTGGCAAGTGGGGTGACCTTGAACAGGAGCGGATCAAGGTCTTGTGGTGCAGGAGATGGGGAAGGATCGGGTGTTGGAGTTGGATCGGGTGTCGGCGCTGGGGATGGGCTTGGAGAAGGAGTGGTGGTGGTATCGACCGTGAACGTGACGGAGTTATTGGCATCGGAACCATCGGTGTTGGCGTTATTGGCCGCATCGGTGAAGGTGCCACTTGCAACGGAGATCACGCCATTGGCGGTGCTGTTGTTGTTGGGTGTGAAGGTGGCGGAATAGGAGGTGCCGGAGCCGGAGAAATTGGAGAGGCTGCCGCCGGAGACAGTGACGTCGGATTGAACGAAGTTGGAGGAGGCTTCTGAGAGGGTGAAGGTGATTGTTGCGGTATCACCAACACCTAGGGAGTCATCACCATCGTCCTCTGTGATGGCGATGGTGGGCGCAGAGTTGTCGATGACAAGGGCGCTGTTTCCGGCGAGGGAATCACCGCTGGCGAGTGCCGGGAGTGTGAGGGTGGCGTTATTGCCTGCGGCGTCTTGGATGGTGCCGCCGTTGAGGGCGAGAGAGGATGTGGCCTTGTAGTTGAGGTCGTCGGATGTGTCGCCGGCTTGGACGGTGTAGGAGAAGGCGAGTGTGTCAGTGCCGGTGCCAGAGGAATAGGAGACGGTCTGATCTGTGGATCCGGTTTCGAGGGTGAGTTGTGGAGTACCGCCAGTGGTGTTGACGGTGACGGCCTCAGAGAAGACGACGTTAATGGTGATGACGTCGCCGGCTTTGTAGGTGCCATCGGCGGTGGAACTGCTGACGGATTGAACGGTTGGTGCGGTGGCATCAGTGATCGTGATGGAAACGGACTGCCACGTATTAACGCTGCCCAGTTCAATCGAACGTGCACTCGCAGTAGAGCCGGTGGCTCCGAGGGTTGCCATAACGTCAACCTCGTAAGTCCCGTCAGAGTTGGCATCGGTGTTGTTTCCATATGTGGGAGCTGTATTAAATGAAAGTGCGCCAGTCGATTCATTGATTGAAAAGAGTGATGCATCAGCGCCTCCTGCTAGTGACCAAAAAATCGATTTTCCGCCAGGAACATTGCCGGTATTGGAGAATGTATGCACAGATGAATTGTTTTCGGCTAAGGAAAAGGATGTGCTGCCATTACCTGCATTGCCGCCGGGCCCATTGATCATTATTTTTTGCCCATTTAGAGGATTGGTGCTGCCAATATCCGCAACCATGTCGGTTGGATGGACTTCGTCGTAATCAAATTCAAGAACAAGAAAGTTGGTGTTGCTTGCGCTGAAAAAGTCTGTTGCTTGTGCGTTGTAAAGGACTAAGAAGCTGTAGTCTTCGCTCGAGTTTGTGCTTTCTCCGGTTGTAAATGAGCCAGAGTAATTATTGGAGCCATAGTTTGAACTGTGATTTGAGAAGCTAGAGTGAGACCAGCTGCCTTGAATAAAATAGTTTTGCCCAATTGTGAGGCCACTTAAGGCATCTCCACCACTTATGAGGCTGAATGAATTGTTGGGTAAATAGAGGTTGTAATATGTATAATCGAAGTCATAAATAACGTCTACGCCATTCCCAAATGTTATTGTTTCGTTATTGATTAGTGTTGCGCTGCTTCCCAGGTTTTCTGCATTTGTCCAAATGACTGAGTCGCCATCATGTTGATATACATCCTCGCTGCTCGTTCCTCCTCCCCACGTAATGTCTGCTCCTGGGCCGCCATCAAATATATTTTTGCCGCCTCCGCCATCAAGGCGATCTTGGCCTTTGCCGCCTGTTAGTAAGTCATTCCCGCCATTCCCTCTAAGAAGGTCATTGCCGTCGTTGTCTGAGGATTCTTGCCCGCTTTGATTGCCATCACCACGCAGAATATCTTTTTTGCTGGCTCCCCAGATAATGTCGTCTCCTTCGCCACCAAATAAGTAATTGAAGGCGCCGTTGTCTTCTACTAAATCTCCTGTCCATTTGCCACGGATCCGGTCAGCACCGCCACCGCCGTAGATGTAATCTGATCCACCCCCGCCTTTTAAGAAGTCGGCGCCTCCATATCCATAAATCGTCTCGTCTGAGCTATCGCCGTTGTAATTGTCATCACCTGATGTACCATTGTATACTGCAAATTCTGCTTCTAGAAGTCGACCATTAACACTGATCCAGCCATGGTCATTTTCATTAATTAAGTTTGTTTGGGCGCTTGATATTGCACCCTTAGAATAAGAGTTGAGTAAGTGTTCGGCGAAGATAGCGCCTTCGTCGCCAGGGCTGTCTTCCTCCTTAAGCTGGTTGTCTAAGTGATGCCCAAATTCTTCTGTTAGGACTCTAATTGCATCAATTTTATTTGCATTTTTGATCCATTCCTGGTTGACGTAGATCGTTTTTGTGGCTTTCGCATACGCTCCAGCGGCGCCAGGCATGGCGCTGCTCGGCAGCAAAACAGTGGGGGGAAGGTCCCGCGTGTCACTCTTCGAGAGCCGATTGGCGATCCTTTTCAGCTTCTGCTTTGAGCCACCACGCTTCAGCTGCAGGGCATCAACACCAGCTGAGAGGAGTCGCCCATCAGCTGCCCAGGTCTGCAGCTGGAGCAGCCAATCTTGATAAAGACGATCGTCCAGCAACACCCTCTCAGGAAACTCTCAGACCTTGCGATGGATTATGAGCTTTTCGCTTGCTGCCTTAGGGGCCGAAAAGTACGCAGTTTCGGCTTTTAGAGCTTCAGGGTGCTTTGGTGTGGCTTCGGTTGAGTGTCTCGCGTGGCAGCTCATGAAAGTGCTGTTCATAGCGATGGGCGAAGTGGCTCCGACTGCGGAAGCCCATCTCTTCCACAATCTCGCTCACGCCCGTGAGGCCTTGGTTGTGGCGTTGCTTGGGGTTGAGCAGCAACTGCCGCACTCGATCCAAGCGGATGGAGCGTTGCAGTTCGAGCGGTGTGCGCTGAAAGTGTTCTTTGGATCCTTGGAACAGCGATGTCCGTGATTGATAAATCTCGGAGCTGATCTCCTCAATCTTTAGTGGTGTTTTGGGATGCTTGGCACACCAGTGCAGCAGGTCGATGGCCGCTTGGTGCCGCGCTTCCCGTTTGGCGATCGGCAGTGTCTTTGCTGTTGGTTCTTCAAAGCATTGGATCAGGGTATGAATTAACTGAACAGAATCCACGGTCTGCTGTGAATCTGCTTGGCCATGAATCATTGCCATGAGTTGGCGTTGAAGCTGATCACGCAGGGGTGTTCGAACTTCCAGCTGATTGGTCTGTTCCCAGCGTTTCATCATCATTGGCCCGTCCGTTTGCCTATGCAGATCGAGCCAGGCCGCCTTGCTGATCACCACCGTTGCCAACTGGGCTCCGGCGGGAAGCTTGAGATCGAAATCGATCAAGTCGCGGTTGTATCCCATTAAGCCCGGCCACGGCATGGTGATGCCCTGGGCTCTGTAATCCGTGTCGGTCTCGGCTTGATCTAGGGGAAGGGTCAGCGTGCAGGTTCCGGCTCGCCGCGAGCCGCTGAGGAACAGGGTTTGATTGGTGTTCAGCAGATTCAATCGAAATCCGTCAAACCCCCAGGCCTGCACCCGTCCCTTCAGTGCTCCGCAGCTCAGTTGCAGGGCGACAAGATCTGGTGAAAGCGGCTGGAACAGCTCCTGCAGGTCACTGCAACTCTCGAATGTTGCATCGAGGCGCTTCACAGGGGCAGATGGGCTGATGTCTGCCGAGCTTTGTCTGGTCTGATGGCGTGCTTCATGGCCAGATGTTTCGGACGTGCCGAGAGGATCAGGCCGCCAGGTTGCGGAAGCGAGTGAACTGGGGCTCGAACAGCAGCTTCACTGTGCCCACCGGTCCGTTGCGGTGCTTGGTCACGATCACTTCGGTGATACCCCGGTCTGGAGTTTCCGGGTTGTAATACTCGTCGCGATAGATCATCAGCACCAAGTCGGCGTCCTGCTCGATCGAGCCCGATTCCCGCAGGTCGCTCAGCATCGGTCGCTTGTTGGTGCGTGACTCAACACCCCGGCTCAGCTGGGAAAGGGCAATCACGGGCACGTTCAGTTCCCGGGCCATTTGCTTCAGGCCCCGGGTGATGCGCGACAGCTCCTGCACTCGGTTGTCGGAGCCCGAGCCTTCCATCAGTTGCAGGTAATCGATCATCACCAGCCCCAGCTCTTTGCCCTGTTCGGCCATCAGCCGCCGGCAGAGCGAGCGCATTTCCAGCACGCCGGAGTTGGGCTTGTCGTCGATGAAGATCGGCAATTGGCCAAGGCTGTTGATGCCTTGCCCCAGCAGCGGCCATTCCTCCTGCTGCAAGCGGCCGGTGCGCAGCCGGCCCGCTTCAATGCCCACCTCCATCGAGAGCAGGCGGTAGGTGAGCTGCTCTTTGCTCATCTCCAGGGAGAACAGGCACACCGGCAGGTCGTGCAGCTGCGCCACGTTCTTGGCCAGGTTCAGCACGATCGAGGTTTTTCCCATGGCCGGCCGCCCCGCCACGATGATCAGGTCGCTGCGCTGCAGGCCCTGGGTCATTGCATCCAGGTCGTAGAAGTTCACCGGGATGCCGGCCACTGAGGTGCCAAGGGAGCGGCTCTCGATTTCCTCAAAGGTCTGGGTGAGGATTTCGGCTGTGGGGGTCAGACCCTTGGAGGGCTTCTCCTGGCTGATGGCGAAAATCTTCTGCTCCGCCTGGTCCAGCACCTGTTCCATCGGCAGGCTCTGATCAAATCCCAGCTGAATCACTTCGTTGCCGGAGCGGATCAGCTGGCGGCGTAGGAACTTGTCCATCACCAGCCGAGCCACCTGCTCGATCGAGGCGGTGGAGGGAACCCGCTCCACCAACTCCACCAGTCGGTTGTTGCCGCCCACCTTCTCCAAGGCGCCGGTGTCGGCCAGCCAGGCGCTCATGGCAGTGAGATCCGTGGGCTTGCCCTGGCCGTGCAGCATCAGGGCGGTGCGAAAGATCTCCCGGTGGGCGTTCAGATAGAAGGCTTCAGGCTGCAGCACGTCAGCCACTCGGCCGATTGCATCAGGATCAAGCAGGATGCCGCCCAATACCGCCTCTTCCGCCTCAAGGTTCTGGGGCGGGACGGAATCGGGCAGGGCCTCGAAGTTCGGCTCGTCGTCGCGGCGACCCTGGCCATAACCACGGCGTCCCCCATCATTCTTCTCTGGCAGGGGGACGCTCACCATGGCGGCAGGGCGTTACGAAAGGAATAACACTCTGGCTCGGATGAGCCGTTTGAGTGCCGTTTAACAGGGATCAGTAGCTCACCACTTCCAGGTTGATCTCGGCGGTGACTTCGCTGTGAAGCTTCACCGTGACGGTGAACTTGCCGGTGCGGTGGATTTCAGGCACCAGGATGTCGCGGCGGTCGATCTCCTTCTTGGTGGCTGCTTCGATGGCTTCGGCCACATCACCGTTGGTCACGGTGCCGAACAGCACGTTGTCTTCACCGGTCTGCTTCTTGACGGTGAAACGACCGATGGTGGAAAGGGCGGTCTTGAAGTCGAGGGCTTCCTGCTTCAGAGCTGCCTGGCGTTCAGCTTCCTTGGCCCGGCGGTGCTCCACCTGCTTCATCACCGCTGGGGTGAGAGGCACAGCTTTGCCGAAGGGGAGCAAGAAGTTACGGGCGTAACCCGGAGCAACCTCCACCAGGTCTCCGTCCTTGCCCAGGCTGAGGAGGTCCTCATTCAGAACGACTTTTACACGCTTAGGCATGGGAGCGGACGGACGACTGGGTCGATGCGATCAGCAACTCTACGCCTCCGAGTGAGGCCTCTGCCTTACGCGAGCGTTGCGGCAACGACGACGTCGTCGTAATGCCAGTCGGTGCCTTTGCCAGCCAAGTCGTCTTCGAAGCCAAAGATGTTTTCCCCCAACACCTTGAGGTGCTGTTCCCCATCGACTGCCGTGGTTCTGCCGAAGCTGAACACCAGATTTTCGTCAGTGATGAGGACAGGGGCGTAAAAGCCGGCTTCATTCGCTGAGAGATGCCAGCGTTGATTGATCTTGTCGCCATCCAGAATTTGTTGATCTGGTTCGATCAAGTTGTCGCGTAGAGCCTGACGAAAGGCTTTTGGTCGGTTGATTCCAATGCCGTTAACGGTGAACTCAGATGACTGTTGGCGAGTCAATTGCACCAGTCCGATGCGGTTGTCCGGATCAGTGTTCTTCAGGGTGTCCAAGATCAGCTGCTGGTCCGTCTCCATCCAGTTCAGGTTGAGGATGCCGTCGGAGGTCGAGCGTTGGGCGTTAGCGGTTTTGACGGCCTGTTGACTTTCAGGTTGATCAAGCGCTGTTGCCTGGACCATCAGGTCATCGAAGTCACCACTCCCTGCTCTGCCATCTTCCAAGGCGATGGCAACAGCATTGGGCTCAGGAGTCGACAGCTCCAGCCTTGGCGTTTTAAGACGCTTGTGATTGTTGCTTTGTTGGAGGAAGTGAATGGTTTCACCAGCCTCTAAGTAGATGTGCTTTTCGCCACGGATTGCTTTGGGATAGCGGTGCGTTTGGGGAGTAGAGCCCAGCGTTCCAACAGTCTTTCCTTTGGCATTGATGAGAACGAGATTGTTTTGCCATCGGTCGCGAGCTTCGTCCACTTTGAGCTTGACCCAAAGCCCAGAACCACTGGGTCCATTGGCCTTTAGGCCTTGTTTATCGTCACTAATACTTAGCGTTGCTGGTGTTGATGTCGGACGGGTGTCATTGTCAAGAATTTGACCGATGCCCTGATGTCTTCCAATTTGAATCGATGCGATTTCAGTCGATTCAATGATGTTGTCATCAACAACTGGAACATGAACATCAAAATTCTTGACTCCCTTGGGGACTGTGACAGTGCCTTCGTTATTACTGGCTACTCCATTGGTGATGACAACGTTCTTGCCCGTTAAATAATCGAGGCCATAGCTTGCGTCCCCACCAATTTTAAATTGGTAGTGTCGTCTTGACCGATGTCGGCGATCAAAAGAGACACGGTAAATCAAGTCTTCATCGGCACCTTCGAGTGCAGTATTGGCTTTGATCTTGGTAATGATTGGTGCCGGACGAGAGCCGGGTCTGTTTTGGACAAGAAGAGAGTCGTTATCAAAGATCTCTCCAATTCCTGAATTTGTGCCAATCGAGAGGATGGCGGTCTCGGTGTTTTCAATGAGGGAGTCATCGATCACACGCACTGAAGCTGTGAATTGGGTAACACCAGCCGGGACGGTGATGGAGCTATTCCCGTTGTTTGTTACGCCATTTGACAAAATCACATTGTCAGCATTGAGATAGTCGACCTGATTGCAAATATTTTTTGATGCACCGATAGCATCGCCTGCAACCGTAAAAGTGAAGGTTGTGTCTGAAGACGAGGCTCGATCAAGCTGAATAGTATAAAGAAGATTATTTCCATCCCCCTCAGTCACTGAATTGCTGTCGATGAACGTTACCGATGGAGGGAGCTTTGCTGACGTGGGTGGAGAGTCGTTATCGAAGATCTGTCCAGTTCCCGAGTGTGAACCAATGGAGAGAATGGCGGTTTCTGTGTTTTCGATAAGGGAGTCGTCAATGACGGGAACCGAAGCGGTGAAGGATTGAACACCAGCTGGAATGGTGATGGAACCATCATCGTTATTCACTACATCGTTTGAGAGGAGCACGTTGCCAGCATTGAGGTAGTCGACCTGTTTGGATAAATCTGCAGCAGTGTGACTCTCCTTGCTTGACGTCGATCGATGATTGGATCGTGTTGATGCCTGAGCTCTGAGCTTCTTTTGAGTGGTACTTAATTGACGAACCATAGTTGTGGTGTCGACAGGTCCTCCGATGGCATCACCTGAAACTCCAAAGGAAAATGTGAGATCTGTAGAGGCGGTTCGATTGAGTTGGATGGTGTAGAGAAGGTTGTTGCCATCTCCTTCTCTCACGGCGTTGGCATCAATGAGGATGATCGATGGGGGAGGTGTAGGTTTCGATTGGTCTGATGGGTTTGGATTGGGTGTGGGGCGCGTTGGACGAGGATCGTTATCGAAGATTTGCCCAGTGCCAGAATGAGTACTAATCGAGAGGATCGCTTGCTCTGTGTTTTCAATGAGGTTGTCATCGATCACGGGAATTGAAGCCGAAAAAGATTCAATGCCTGTCGGGATGGTGATCGTGCCATCACCATTGTTTGTCACACCGTTTGAGAGGGTGACATTGTAAGCATTGAGATAGTCGACCTGATTAGGGATATTTTCAGCTGCGCCGATGGCATCTCCGGAAACAGCAAAGGCAAAGGATGTCTCTTTGGCTGTGCTGCGATCGAGCTTGACGGTATAGACGAGATTGTTATCATCGCCCTCGGTGACGGCATTGGCGTCAATGGATTCGATCTTTGGATATTTTATTTCTTGGTTATCAACAGGGTCATTGTCGTAAATCCTTAGCATTGTTGAATTGTTTACATCTATAATGGTTTCTTTAAAGGGTGCATAATCTGCATCGTCGACCCTCAGGGTGAGACTTATGCTTTCGGTTGTTTCAATGAGTGTGTCATCAATGATAGGAATGTCTATATAAAAACTAGTGACATTTTGGTTGATATTGATTTTGTTTTCTAGCAGATTGCTGAAGCTTAGATTGTCGCTGAGCCTTAGGTTCGTCGTGAAGTCTAGATTCGGTGTTGCACTTTGTGGTTGTTGTAGCTCAGGGAATTCCGGGATGACAATCATGTCACCCTGTCTTTCGAAATTGAATGAGAAATTGACTCGCATATAGTCATCTTTTCCCTCTGTTGCACCTATAGATGTTGCGGTCAATAGTGGCTTAAGACTGTCATTATCAATGATGGTGGCGGATCCTTCGATTGAGCCTATGGAGCTGACGAGCTGCTCGGTTAATTCTGGGATGTTGTCATCAATAACATCAATGGTGACCGTGAAGGAATCGACTTTTTCGGGAACTGTTATGAGCCCATCAGTTCCAATTTCGACAAGATTATCTGCCATGAATTTGACAATTGGTTCGGTATCTAGGCCCGTAATGGCGAGCCTATTTGCTGTAAGGAGATCTTCGGCTTTAGTGCTGAAATCGCTTTGAAAAACTTGCTTAAAGGGTGTCTTCTTGTCGAACGTATACTCAAGAACGATGGGCTTATTTGATCCTTCTGTAACTGTATTGCCTGAAATTGAGATGAGTTGCGCGGGCTGAATGCTCGGGAAGTCGTTATCCGTGATGTTGGCCGTGGCCTCGAAGCCTGCAACGGAGAGTGTTAGAGACTCTGTGCCTTCAACGATTTTGTCATCAACAATGGGGATGCGTGCTTCAAAGGATGAGACACCTTTTGGAATGGTGAGCTGACCGTTGTTGAGGGAGAAGTCCTGATCATTATCTGAATTGTCTGATAAGAAGGAGATGTCGGCGCCAAGGAGTACATCGTTCGGATTAACGTTGTTCTGGTTGGCGAGTAGTGATTGAGAGAAGGAGAGTGTTTGCTGTTTTTTGAGTTTTTCGTCGAAGGAGAGCGAATAGGAGAGGTAGGTGTTGAAGCCGTCGGTCAGCTCGGCACCATTGCCATCTGCAGCATGGAAGGAGACAACGTCGACATCATCAAAGTCGTTATCCGTGATGTTGGCCGTGGCCTCGAAGCCTGCAACGGAGAGTGTTAGAGACTCTGTGCCTTCAACGATTTTGTCATCAACAATGGGGATGCGTGCTTCAAAGGATGAGACACCTTTTGGAATGGTGAGCTGACCGTTGTTGAGGGAGAAGTCCTGATCATTATCTGAATTGTCTGATAAGAAGGAGATGTCGGCGCCAAGGAGTACATCGTTCGGATTAACGTTGTTCTGGTTGGCGAGTAGTGATTGAGAGAAGGAGAGTGTTTGCTGTTTTTTGAGTTTTTCGTCGAAGGAGAGCGAATAGGAGAGGTAGGTGTTGAAGCCGTCGGTCAGCTCGGCACCATTGCCATCTGCAGCATGGAAGGAGACAACGTCGACATCATCAAAGTCGTTATCCGTGATGTTGGCCGTGGCCTCGAAGCCTGCAACGGAGAGTGTTAGAGACTCTGTGCCTTCAACGATTTTGTCATCAACAATGGGGATGCGTGCTTCAAAGGATGAGACACCTTTTGGAATGGTGAGCTGACCGTTGTTGAGGGAGAAGTCCTGATCATTATCTGAATTGTCTGATAAGAAGGAGATGTCGGCGCCAAGGAGTACATCGTTCGGATTAACGTTGTTCTGGTTGGCGAGTAGTGATTGAGAGAAGGAGAGTGTTTGCTGTTTTTTGAGTTTTTCGTCGAAGGAGAGCGAATAGGAGAGGTAGGTGTTGAAGCCGTCGGTCAGCTCGGCACCATTGCCATCTGCAGCATGGAAGGAGACAACGTCGACATCATCAAAGTCGTTATCCGTGATGTTGGCCGTGGCCTCGAAGCCTGCAACGGAGAGTGTTAGAGACTCTGTGCCTTCAACGATTTTGTCATCAACAATGGGGATGCGTGCTTCAAAGGATGAGACACCTTTTGGAATGGTGAGCTGACCGTTGTTGAGGGAGAAGTCCTGATCATTATCTGAATTGTCTGATAAGAAGGAGATGTCGGCGCCAAGGAGTACATCGTTCGGATTAACGTTGTTCTGGTTGGCGAGTAGTGATTGAGAGAAGGAGAGTGTTTGCTGTTTTTTGAGTTTTTCGTCGAAGGAGAGCGAATAGGAGAGGTAGGTGTTGAAGCCGTCGGTCAGCTCGGCACCATTGCCATCTGCAGCATGGAAGGAGACAACGTCGACATCATCAAAGTCGTTATCCGTGATGTTGGCCGTGGCCTCGAAGCCTGCAACGGAGAGTGTTAGAGACTCTGTGCCTTCAACGATTTTGTCATCAACAATGGGGATGCGTGCTTCAAAGGATGAGACACCTTTTGGAATGGTGAGCTGACCGTTGTTGAGGGAGAAGTCCTGATCATTATCTGAATTGTCTGATAAGAAGGAGATGTCGGCGCCAAGGAGTACATCGTTCGGATTAACGTTGTTCTGGTTGGCGAGTAGTGATTGAGAGAAGGAGAGTGTTTGCTGTTTTTTGAGTTTTTCGTCGAAGGAGAGCGAATAGGAGAGGTAGGTGTTGAAGCCGTCGGTCAGCTCGGCACCATTGCCATCTGCAGCATGGAAGGAGACAACGTCGACATCATCAAAGTCGTTATCCGTGATGTTGGCCGTGGCCTCGAAGCCTGCAACGGAGAGTGTTAGAGACTCTGTGCCTTCAACGATTTTGTCATCAACAATGGGGATGCGTGCTTCAAAGGATGAGACACCTTTTGGAATGGTGAGCTGACCGTTGTTGAGGGAGAAGTCCTGATCATTATCTGAATTGTCTGATAAGAAGGAGATGTCGGCGCCAAGGAGTACATCGTTCGGATTAACGTTGTTCTGGTTGGCGAGTAGTGATTGAGAGAAGGAGAGTGTTTGCTGTTTTTTGAGTTTTTCGTCGAAGGAGAGCGAATAGGAGAGGTAGGTGTTGAAGCCGTCGGTCAGCTCGGCACCATTGCCATCTGCAGCATGGAAGGAAACAACGTCGACATCTTCAAAGTCGTTATCTGTGCAATTTTTCACCAAACTGATATTGTCGATCAATCCGCCATAGCTATCATTTTCGTCTTTTGGTTCGCTAAAGCTAATTATTGCTTGATCGGATTCTGCAATGAAGCTATAGCTTTGCGTATGCCATTCTCCAGAAGTAGGTGAATTCGCGGCAATATCATTAAGGCTGACGACGACGGTTTCGTTCTTATTCGTTCTCCTTCGATGTAAATCAAAGCTCAACGTGTAGGCGCTGCCAATTTCAGTCGTGACTGTTTGAGAGATCGCATTTAACTTACGTTTTGCATCCAATTCTAAATAGAAATTGTTGCCATCTATGTTGTCCTGAATGCCTTTGAAGCCTGATGTCCAAACTTCCCCATCATTATTAAGGAGTTCCCATCCTGGGATTGTCTTGGTGTTCCACCATTTACGAGATCCCTTTTGTTCAACATCTTCAAAATCACCATTTTTAAGGAGATTTTTGCCGCACTCAAAATCATTGTCAATAGAATCGTTATCAGTGATTTGGGCAGTGGCCTCTAAGTCTGCAATGGAGAGTGTGAGCGACTCTGTGCCTTCAACGATTTTGTCATCAACAATGGGGATGCGCGCTTCAAAGGATGAGATACCTTTTGGAACGGTGAGCTGACCGTTGTTGAGGGAGAAGTCCCGATCTTTCTTTGAATTGTCTGATAAGAATGAGATGTCGGCGCCAAGGAGTACATCGTTCGGATCAACGTTGTGCTGGTTGACGGGGAGTGATTGAGAGAAGGAGAGTGTTTGCTGTTTTTTGAGTTTTTCGTCGAAGGAGAGCGAATAGGAGAGGTAGGTGTTGAAGCCGTCGGTCAGCTCGGCACCATTGCCATCTGCAGCATGGAAGGAAACAACGTCGACATCTTCAAAGTCGTTATCTGTGCAATTTTTCACCAAACTGATATTGTCGATCAATCCGCCATAGCTATCATTTTCGTCTTTTGGTTCGCTAAAGCTAATTATTGCTTGATCGGATTCTGCAATGAAGCTATAGCTTTGCGTATGCCATTCTCCAGAAGTAGGTGAATTCGCGGCAATATCATTAAGGCTGACGACGACGGTTTCGTTCTTATTCGTTCTCCTTCGATGTAAATCAAAGCTCAACGTGTAGGCGCTGCCAATTTCAGTCGTGACTGTTTGAGAGATCGCATTTAACTTACGTTTTGCATCCAATTCTAAATAGAAATTGTTGCCATCTATGTTGTCCTGAATGCCTTTGAAGCCTGATGTCCAAACTTCCCCATCATTATTAAGGAGTTCCCATCCTGGGATTGTCTTGGTGTTCCACCATTTACGAGATCCCTTTTGTTCAACATCTTCAAAATCACCATTTTTAAGGAGATTTTTGCCGCACTCGTAATCATTATCGATGATCGTTGCCTTTGCTGGTGCCAGATCTGGATAGCCTTCAATGGCAAGGATCAATGATTCATCTCCCTCGACCTCCTCGTCATCAATGACATCGATCAGCATGTCAAATTGTTTGACACCTTGTGGGACAGTGATGGCATTATTATTTCGTTCAAATTGTTGATCTAAGCTTTTGTCTCCAGTCTTAAACTCAATTGTTTCGTTTAGGCGTGTGTCTGAAATGTCTGCGCCGGAGCGACTTTCTTTGCTCTCGTTGATAAAAATAAGCTTTTGCTCACGCTTGAGAACTTTCTTGAATATCACTGAATATTTTAAATATGGATTCAGCTTTCTGTTGATGTCCGAGCCATTGGTTTCGGCGCCACTAGCTCCTTCGAAGGAGAGGATATCTGCTGCCTCTGCTTCTTCTATAGCGTCTAGCCCTGCACCACCGATATCCCTGAAACCAACGCCATCAAGTTGATTATGAGATTGTTGGTAGTCGGCGTAGTCGATTTCGCTTGTAAAGCGACCATCAGAATCTTTGTGTCGAAAGACGAAGTATTGCCCTGTGGTGTCGAGGCCTTTCGCTGACTGGTTTTGATGTGTTTGTCCATATAGAACTTTTTCGTCTGCGCTGAGTGCAAGCTGCATGCCAATCGGAATCTTTTTCTCGCTGTGCACCCACTCAGTCTTTCCGCATCGTTTATAGCCGTGGTGTTCTATATTAATTTTAGTTTTCCCCGAATCGATGATTGATTGGAGATCGAATGAGAAAAAGCCACCCCGTTTGATTTGTCCACCTGTTGCACTCCCATAGAGAATGCCATCTGAGCTGATGGCGATATCTCCAAAACCTGCTTTGGTGTATTTGTCTAATAGATATTTGGTAGGGCTTCCACTAATGATCATTCCGTTGTTTAGGTCGCTAATGTCGAGCTGATAAAGCTGATTGGAATTTGATTTGATCCACCAGAGTGAATCACCATAAATCGCTGCGCTTGCTGTCTTGCCTTCTTTGAATTTGTGCTGGCTAAGTTCTCTTGTTGTTGTGTTCCAGCTGTAAAGAGTTTGTTCGTAAAAGAACAAAAGTGATCCTGATCCTTTGTGATATGCTACCCCATTGCTTTTTTTAGGGTTTGGTAGTTCTGTGTCAAATATCTTAGACGTTGTTTTGTTCTTTGGATTGATTTCAAAAATCTGATTGTCGTCATCGATTCCATATAGATATCCAGAGTTGACGTTTTTAAGTTTGACTTTGGTGGTTTCGTTTTTGCTATTGCATACAAGCTTTTTGGCGGGTATGGTTGATTTGTTTGTGACCTTTTCGTCAGTCAGAGATAGGGCGTCATTGCCTGTTTCGTCCTGGATGGTATTGGCGTCGTTCAGGGTAGTGGGATCGTCGTAATCCAGTTTGATCGCTTGGCCTTGTTTGATTGTGGTGCTTAGGCCGAGAATGATGGTGGATCCAGAGATGTCGACGCTCTTCACGTCATTGTTTATGCCATCGGCTGTGATAGTGAAATCACTCTTGGTAGCGGTTGTTGATGAAAGTGCTTCGTTGTAGGTGAGAACGATTCTGGTGCCGTCGGTGGAGGTCGCTGCAGATTGAAGGGTTGGTGCCGTGCCATCAACGGTGGAGTTGTTGGTGACAGTGCTGTTGGTGAAGGACGCTGCGTCATTGCCTGCGCCGTCCTGGAGAGCTCTGGCGTCGTTGACAGCTGATGGATCGTTGTAATCCAGGGTGACCGTTTGGCCCTTCTTAATCGTGTTCTTAAGAGATAGAAGGACAGTGGAGCGTGAGGTGGTGACTGCGGTTATGAGGTTGATCTCGCCATCGGTTTTGACCGTAAAGCAGGAGATTGCAGCAGTTGTTGATGAAAGGTACTCGTCGTAGGTAAGAACAATCTTGCTGCCATCGTTAGTCGTTTCAGCAGTAAGGCATATCGGAGCTGTGCCATCAACGCTTGATTTGTTGTTGACGGATGTGCTGCGTAAAGAGGCAGCGTCATTGCCGGAGCTGTCTTGAACAGCATTGGCGTCATTACCGGATGTTGGATCGGTGTAGGCAACGGTGACCGTCTGATCGTTTTTGACGGTGTTGGTGAGGATGAGTTCAACGGTGGAGCCTGAGATGGCAACAGCGGTGACGGCGTTGGCGGAGCCGTCTGTTGTGACCGCGAATGTGGAGGTGGTTGCGGTTGTGGAGGAGAGTGCCTCGTTGTAGGTGAGAACGACTTTGGTGCCGTCGCTGTTGGTGGCAGCGGAGGAGAAGGTGGGAGCGGTGCCAGCAACGGTGGAGTTGTTGGTGACAGAGGTGCTGGTTAGAGAGGCAGCGTCATTGCCGGAGCTGTCTTGAACAGCATTGGCGTCATTGCCGGATGTTGGATCGGTGTAGGCAACGGTGACCGCCTGATCGTTTTTGACGGTGTTGGTGAGTGTGAGCTCAACGGTGGAGCCTGAGACGGCAACAGCGGTGACGGCATTGGCTGCGCCATCGGTTGTGACCGCGAATGCGGAGTTGGCAGCGGTTGTGGAGGAAAGGGCCTCGTTGTAGGTGAGAACGACTTTGGTGCCGGCGCTGTTGGTGGCAGCGGAGGAGAAAGTGGGAGGGGTGCCAGCAACGGTGGAGTTGTTGGTGACCGAAGTGCTGCTCAGCGATGCGGCGTCATTACCAGAGCTGTCTTGAACAGCATTGGCGTCGTTGGAGCCGGAAGGATCGGTGTAGGCAACGGTGACCGTCTGGTCGTTTTTGACGGTGTTGGTGAGGGTGAGCTCAATGGTGGAGCCTGAGACGGCAACAGCGGTGACGGCATTGGCTGCGCCATCGGTTGTGACCGCGAATGCAGAGGTGGTAGCGGTTGTGGAGGAAAGGGCCTCGTTGTAGGTGAGGACGACTTTGGAGCCGTCGGTTGAGGTGGCAGCGGAGGAGAAGGTGGGGGCTGTGACGTCGAGCCGTAAATCAAAAATGCGGACGTAATCAGCACTGCTCCCAGATCCAACGGCGAGAGTGTTGCCATCTTCTGAAAGTGAGATTGATAGACCTGTTTCGTCATTTGCAGATAAGCCATCTATATCTTCCCCAGTTTTGACCCAACTCCCGCTAACTAATCGATAAATACGGACGTGACCGGAATTGGATCCGCCTCCATCATTTTCGATGGCGCCAATGGCGAGAACCGTTCCATTTGAGGAAAGTGCGACCGATCGACCACTGAGATCACCAGCAGTTTCACCGTCGATATCGTCTCCAAGTTGGTCCCAGGATGAGGTGCCTGAATTCCACTGAAAAATGCGGGTATGCCCTGTATTGGCACCTGTTCCGCCGCCTGTGTTTTTGATGGCGCCAATCGCAACGATTGTGCCGTCCTCAGATAGTGCAATCGCTCTGCCGCCACTTTCGTCTCCTGCTGCTTCGCCAATGATGTCGCTGCCCAAGGCTCCCCAAGCCGAGCCGTTCAAGCGGTAGATGCTGGTATGGCCCGAGTCAGTTCCATTGCTGTCGCTTTTGTAAGCACCGATGGCAATGGTTTGGCCATCTCCGGAAATGGCTACTGCTTCTCCGGTTCTGTCGCCAGCAGCGGCTCCATCAAGATCGGCTCCCAGTTGGTTCCAATCAGTGCCGTCATATTTGTAGATGCGTGTATGGCCCGACATGTCGCCGCCGCCATCGTTTGAGCCTGCGCCGATAGCAACAATGGTGCCGTCGTCTGATAGCGAGAGACAAAATCCGCTGAAGTCATCTTGTGCTTCTCCTTGAATATCAGCCCCAAGTTGATTCCAGTTCGAACCGTCCCATTCGTAGGCTTGAACGTAGCCTATATCGCGTGAAGGTGTGTCATGATTGCTGGCACCGATGACTACAATGCTGCCGTCGCCGGAGAGTGCAATTGATTCGCCGAACTTGTCTCCACTGCTCTCTCCATTGATGGTGCTTCCGCGTTGGTCCCAAGCAGATGTTCCTGAATTCCATTCATAGATTTGAGCGTGGCCAGCATTTGCGTTATCACCTGCTCCAGTGCTTGCTCCAACGGCGATGATTGTTCCATCGTTGGATAATGAAACGGCTCGTCCGAAGAAATCGGATGATGTGTCTCCATTGATGTTGCTGCCGATTTGTGCAAACTTTTGCGTTGAGTTATTGGTAACGGAGGTGCTGGTTAGAGAGGCCGCGTCATTGCCGGCGCTGTCTTGAACAGCATTGGCGTCGTTGCCGGATGTTGGATCGGTGTAGGCAACGGTGACCGTCTGCCAACTCGCGATAGTCCGCGTAATGGTGAGCTCAACGGTGGAGCCTGAGACGGCAACGGCGGTGACGGCGTTAGCGGCGCCATCGGTTGTGACCGCGAAGTCGGATGTTGCTGCAGTTGTGGAGTCGAGGGCCTCGTTGTAGGTGAGGACAACTTTGGTGCCGGCGGAGTTGGTGGCAGAGGAGGAGAAGGTGGGAGCGGTGCCTGCAACTGTGGAGTTGTTGGTGACCGAAGTGCTGGTTAGAGAAGCGGCGTCATTGCCAGAGCTGTCTTGAACGGCATTGGCGTCGTTGCCGGAGGTTGGATCGGTGTAGGCAACGGTGACCGCCTGATCGTTTTTGATGGTGTTGGTGAGTGTGAGCTCAACGGTCGAGCCTGAGATGGCAACGGCGGTGACGGCGTTAGCACTGCCATCGGTTGTGACCGCGAAGGCTGAGGTGACTGCAGTTGTGGAGTCGAGTGCCTCGTTGTAGGTGAGGACGACTTTGGTGCCGGCGGTGTTGGTGGCAGCGGAGGAGAAGGTGGGAGCGGTGCCTGCAACGGTGGAGTTGTTGGTGACCGAAGTGCTGCTCAGCGATGCGGCGTCATTCCCAGAGCTGTCTTGAACGGCATTGGCGTCGTTTGAGCCGGATGGATCGGTATAAGCAACGGTGACCGCCTGATCGTTTTTGACGGTGTTGGTGAGGGTGAGCTCAACGGTGGAGCCTGAGATGGCAACGGCAGTGACGGCGTTAGCGGAGCCATCGGTCGTGACGGCGAATGCGGAGGTGGCTGCGGTTGTGGAGGAAAGGGCCTCGTTGTAGGTGAGGACAACTTTGGTGCCGTCGCTGTTGGTGGCAGCGGAGGACAAGGTGGGAGCGGTGCCAGCAACGGTGGAGTTGTTGGTGACGGTGCCAGCAACGGTGGAGTTGTTGGTGACCGAAGTGCTGCTCAGCGATGCGGCGTCATTACCAGAGCTGTCTTGAACAGCATTGGCGTCGTTACCGGATGTTGGATCGGTGTAGGCAACGGTGACCGTCTGATCGTTTTTGACGGTGTTGGTGAGTGTGAGCTCAACGGTGGAGCCTGAGACGGCAACAGCGGTGACGGCGTTAGCGGAGCCGTCTGTTGTGACCTCGAAGTCGGATGTTGCGGCTGTTGTGGAGTCGAGTGCCTCGTCGTAGGTGAGGATGACTTTGGTTCCGTCGGTTGAGGTGGCAGCGGAGGAAAAGAGGGGTGCCGCCTCGGTGGAGTTGTTGGTGACGGAGGTGCTGGTTAGAGAGGCAGCGTCATTGCCAGTGTTGTCTTGAACAGCATTGGCGTCGTTACCGGATGTTGGATCGGTATAAGCAACGGTGACCGTCTGATCGTTTTTGACGGTGTTGGTGAGGGTGAGCTCAACGGTGGAGCCTGAGATGGCAACAGCGGTGACGGCGTTAGCGGAGCCGTCTGTTGTGACTGCAAAGTCGGAGGTGGCTGCAGTGGTGGAGGAGGTGGCGCTTGCCCAGTCGCTTGCCTCCTCGTAGGAGAGTGCTTTGTCGTATGTGAGGACAACTTTGGTTCCATCAGTGGATGTAGCCGCTGATTGGAAGGTGGGTGCGCTTGTATTGAAGCGAAGTTGTTCTTTGGGGACGAGTTGGGTGTAGTTCGAATACTGACGAAGCGCTAATCTCCCTACCTCAGTGTTCTCAGCGAATTCAATTTTTATGCTGTACCACTGGCCATTTGTGAGGCCTGTTGCTGTAACTAAGTCGTACGTCTGAGGGTGGTCGGTCGGGTTGTTGACTGCCAGTTCACCGTTGATCCAGATGCGAACTCTGTCGTCGCTAAGTGTGTACCAGCGATTTGTTCCTGTCGTCCAGGCTTGGATTTCTCCTTGGGCACGTATTGACCATTCATCTCCATCCCCCGTGTCATAACTGTCATCAAGGTTGATCGTTTCCTCGATATTTGTTGCAACTAGGCTGTCAAAGTTAATCCCTTGGTATAGCTCAACATTTAGCCCGTCAACGTAAGGCATTGCCTTTGTTTAGTCCCTTATGAATGGATTATGAGTGTTTCCAGTGAGGTCCCGTATCCCCCAGCTGAGGGATACGAAAAAATGCTCGATCTGTACCGCTCATGTTTGATGGTGATCTCTGATTGCTTCGTCTGATCGATTCAAAAAATGTCCGATATGGACCAGCAATGGCTAGCGATTTCTGAGGATTCTTGTTATTGGCTGCCGCCGAGTGGATGTGGGCGAAGGACTGATTTAGGCATGATTGCCATGCACAAAAAAGCCCTGCTCTGACCGCGAGCAGGGCTTTTTATGAATTGAATTATCAGGCAGAGCGCGAGTTTGTCAGGCGGTTATGAATTTCCAGGAACGTATCGAGCAGTGCGAACCCTGCTTGCCAGGCCAAGGCGCTTGAGCAGCCGCACGTGTTGCCAGGTGAAATCGAATTCAAACCAGCGCAGACCGTGACGAGCGCTCGCCGGATGAGCGTGGTGGTTGTTGTGCCAGCCCTCTCCGAAGGAGAGCAAAGCAACCCACCAGCAGTTGCGGGACAGGTCAGGGCAGTCGAAGTTGCGGTATCCGAAGGCGTGGGTGGCGGAGTTCACCAGCCAAGTCACGTGATAGACGACCACGAGGCGCAGTGGGATGGCCCACAGGACCAAGCCAAGGCCGCCGCCATGCACTTGTGCAGCTTCACCAAACCAGTACAGGCCCAGTCCCAGGGGGATTTGTAGGAGTAGGAACCAGCGATCAAGCCAGCGATAAAACGGATCGCATTGAAGGTCGCCGGCGTAGCGGTCCAATTCCTTCAGTGCAGGGATGTCATGCAGCATCCACTCGCTGTGGCTCCACCAAAGTCCGCGCCCGGCGTCATGGTGATCAGTCGGCTGATCCGAAAAGCGATGGTGATGGCGATGCAGACCCACCCATTCGATCGGGCCGCTCTGGCAGGCGAGGGTGCCCATCAGCACCAGGATGCGCTCAACCCACACCGGCACCACCATGCTGCGGTGCGCCACCAGACGGTGCAGGCCCAGGGTGACGCCCAAAACGGTCATCCAATAGAGAACGCCGAAGGCCACAACGCCCTGCCAGCTCCAGAAGCGCGGGAGCAGCGCCACGGTGGCGAGCACGTGCATCACCAGCATGAAACTGGTGGTACCCATCTTCAGTTTTCGCTGACGGGCGGGCAGAGGCTCACGCCGTGCCATCACCGCTGCCCGCTGGCGAAGCTCACGGGTGTCAGCTGTTTGCGAGGAAACCAATCGGATTCTCCTGAAATTGACAAGCCGCTCAGACAGGGAAACCTTGGAGCGGATGGTGCCGTTAATGACAGAAATCTAAAGGAGTTCACGCATTGCAGAGACATGCGCGTTCGGAAGACCGGCGTCGGCCAGGACCTATGAAGGCAAGGACTCAGCAATGCAACGGGTGATTGGTGCAACTGCAAATCATCTGATCGAAGTGGTGGCGAGGGATCAGGCTGAACTTGCCGCAGCGAGGACCGCGTCCGTGGAGCTCCGTTTGCAACGGATCCTCGATGCGCTGTCGGCAGAGCGTGTGGGCCCTCAGCACTTTGCTTCGCTCACTGGTTATGGCCATGGTGACCAAGGGCGTGAGGTGGTGGATCGGGTCTTTGCCCGGGTCCTGGGGGCCGAAGCTGCGGCAGTGCGCCTGCAATTTGTGAGCGGCACCCATGCGATTGCGGCAGCGTTGTTTGGGGTGCTGAGGCCCGGTGATCGTCTGTTGTCGATTACTGGGCGCCCCTACGACACCTTGGAAGAGGTGATCGGTCTTCGCGGTCAGGGCCAGGGCTCCCTGGCGGAGTTCGGGGTCTCATACGACGAAATCGACCTGCAGCCCGACGGGGTCGTGGACGAGGTGGCGTTAAGCCAGGTCTTGGAGCAGCCCTGTCGGATGGTGCTGATCCAGCGCAGTTGTGGTTACAGCTGGCGTCCCTCGGTCACGGTTGATCAGATCGCAGGGCTGTGTGACCGCATCCATGCGCGCCAGCCGAACTGCGTGGTCTTTGTCGACAACTGTTACGGAGAGTTGGTGGAGGAGCAGGAGCCAACGGCTGTTGGGGCGGATCTCATCGCTGGTTCCTTGATCAAGAACCTCGGCGGCACCATTGCTCCCACCGGCGGGTACATCGCTGGCCGGGCAGATCTTGTTGAGCAGGCCTGCTGCAGGCTCACGGCTCCGGGGATCGGCAGTGAGGGCGGCACAGGATTTGACCTGCAGCGGCTGGTGCTGCAGGGGCTGTTCCTGGCGCCGCAGATGGTGTCGGAGGCCTTGATCGGTGCGGACCTTGTGGCGGGAGTGTTCGAGCGGCTGGGGTTCCCTGTGAACCCGAGGCCGGGCGCGGTGCGCAGCGATTTGATTCAGGCGGTTCGGCTGGGCAGTCCGGAAGCCCTCAAAGTCGTGTGTCGAGCGTTCCAGGCCATGTCACCGGTTGGTGCTTATCTCGATCCGGTTCCTGCCTCGATGCCTGGCTATGCCTCTGATCTGGTGATGGCAGGAGGGACGTTCATCGACGGCTCCACCAGTGAATTTTCGGCGGATGCGCCGCTGCGGGAACCCTTCAACCTCTATGTGCAGGGCGGCACCCATCGGGCTCACATCCGCCTGGCTTTGTCCCGTGCATTGTGTGACCTGAATGCGGCAGGCCTGATCAATCTCCCGCAAACTGGGGAAACCTGAAACTGCGTCGATGGCGTTTGAGTTCCCCGCCTCTTTCCGCTTCGCCGACAGCCACGAATACGCCAACGCCGATGGCGAGCTGGTGAGGGTGGGCATTAGCGCCTTCGCCGTTGATCAACTGGGCGACATCGTGTTTGTCGATCTGCCGGACGTGGGCTCCAACCTGGCGAAGGGCACCAGCTTCGGATCGGTGGAATCGGTGAAGGCCGTCGAAGACATGTACGCGCCCATTGCCGGTGAGGTGGTGCAACGCAATGAAGCGGTGCTGGCCAGTCCGGAGGAACTGCAGAACGATCCCCATGGCGAGGGCTGGCTGCTGGTGCTGCGACCGGCGGATCCCTCTGAGCTCGAGAGCCTGATGACCGCGGAGGCCTACAGCGCCAAGGTCAACGCCGGCTGACCTCAAGGGCGGGATGCGGCTCTTACGATCTCCCCTGTGAGCCGCTGCTTCAGACGTTGATTTCTCCTTTTTCGCAGCGGCATATCGGCCCGAGTGAGGCGGAACAGATCCGGATGCTGAATGCACTCGGCTACAGCGATCTGCAGGAGTTCATCGCTGATGTCGTGCCCGACGACATCCTTGATCCAGGGCCGCCCTATGAGGCGTTGCCCGAGGGTTGTGGCGAGGCGGAAGCGCTCAGGCAGCTCAAGCAGCTGAGCGAGACCAACACGGTGCGACGCTCCCTGATTGGGCTGGGTTACTACGGCACTGCAACCCCGGCCCTGATTCAGCGTCACGTTTTTGAAAATCCGGCTTGGTACACCGCCTACACCCCGTATCAGGCGGAAATCGCCCAGGGGCGGCTCGAGGCCCTGCTGAACTTTCAGACCCTGATCAGTGAGCTCACGGGCTTGCCGATCGCCAACGCGTCACTGCTGGATGAAGCCACCGCAGCCGCGGAGGCCATGAGCCTCAGTTTCGGGGTGTGCCGTCGCTCTGAGGCGACCCGGTTTTTGGTGGATATCAATGTGTTGCCGCAGACCTGGGCCGTGCTGCAGACCCGCGCCGAACCCCTCGGCATCACCCTGGAGCGCATCGATCCGGCGACGGCGCCGATTGATGCGTCTGTGTTCGGTGTTCTGCTCCAGTTGCCCGGAGCCGATGGATGCCTCTGGGATCCAACCACCGTGATCGAATTGGCCCACGCGGCCGGTGCCTTGGCCACCGTGGCGATCGATCCGTTGGCGCAGACCCTGATGGCGCCAGTGGCGTCCTTTGGTGCAGACATTGCCGTGGGCAGTGCCCAACGCTTCGGAGTGCCGATGGGATTTGGTGGTCCCCATGCTGCTTTCTTCGCCACGGTTGAGGCCTACAAGCGCCAGATTCCGGGCCGTCTGGTGGGGCAGTCCAAGGATGCGGAAGGCCGCTCGGCCCTGCGGCTGGCGTTGCAGACCCGTGAGCAGCACATTCGCCGCGACAAAGCCACCAGCAACATCTGCACCGCTCAAGTGTTGCTCGCCGTGATGGCCTCTTTCTATGCCGTGCATCACGGGCCTGACGGCCTCCAGGCCATTGCTCAGCGCATCGTTGGGCTGCGCAGCCAGCTGGAGCAGGGCCTGCGGGATCTCGGCTATCCGCTGGCGATGGCAGACCGTTTCGACACGGTCACCGTGAACTGCTCGTCGGCGCCTGCCGTCCACCGTGCAGCAGCAGCAGTAGGCTTCAATCTGCGCGTGCTGCCCGATGGCGCAACGTCAGCGGACGCCACCGGTTTCGGCATCAGCCTGGATGAGCTCTCGGATGAACGGGAGCTGCAAGCTCTCCTTGGGATCCTGGCCGAGGCCAGCGGTCAGGCCGTGCCGAAGCTGGAGGCTGCGCTGCCCCAGTCCCTGTCCCTGCAGCAGCGCACCGAGCCCTGGCTGAGCCAGCCCGTGTTCCATCAGTACCGAAGCGAGTCGGAGCTGTTGCGTTACATCCAGCGGTTGGTGAGCCGTGATCTGTCCCTGGTGCACGGGATGATCCCGCTGGGCAGTTGCACCATGAAGCTCAATGCTGCCTCTGAGCTGCTGCCGGTGAGCTGGCCTGCCTTTGCCGGATTGCATCCGTTTTCCCCAATGGATCAGGCGGCGGGGTATCACCACTTGGCCGACGATCTGGAGGGATGGCTGGCGGCTTTGACGGGATTTTCAGCTGTCTCGTTGCAGCCCAATGCCGGCTCGCAAGGGGAATATGCAGGGTTGCTGGTGATTCGCGCCTGGCACCGTTCTCGTGGTGAGGCCCATCGCGACATCTGTTTGATCCCCACCAGTGCCCATGGCACCAACCCCGCCAGTGCCGTGATGGCCGGCCTCAAAGTGGTGGCCGTGGCCTGTGATGACCAAGGCAACATCGATCAGCAGGATCTTGCGGCGAAGGCAGCCGAGCACGCCGACCGGCTGGCGGCGCTGATGGTGACCTACCCCTCCACCCACGGCGTGTTTGAAACCGGCATCCGAGAAATCTGCTCCGTGGTGCATCAGCACGGTGGGCAGGTGTATCTCGATGGCGCCAACCTCAACGCGCAGGTGGGGCTGTGCCGTCCTGGTGCCTTCGGTGCCGATGTGTGCCATCTCAACCTGCACAAGACCTTCTGCATCCCCCACGGGGGTGGTGGCCCTGGCGTGGGACCGATCGGTGTGGCCGCGCATCTTGCGCCATTTCTTCCGGGGCATCCGTTGCAGGCCGGCGCCTCGTCGGCAATCGGTCCTGTTTCCGCAGCAGCGCTCGGCAGCGCCAGCATCCTGCCGATCAGCTGGATGTATCTGCGGATGATGGGGGCGGATGCCTTGCGGCAGGCCAGTGCCGTGGCGCTGTTGTCGGCCAACTATCTGGCCCATCGGCTCGACCGCTCTTATCCCGTGCTGTTTCGGGGCAGCACCGGTCGGGTGGCCCATGAATGCATCCTTGATTTGCGGCCGCTGAAACGGGATGCGGGGATCGACGTTGATGACATCGCCAAGCGTTTGATGGATTACGGCTTCCACGCACCGACCGTCAGCTGGCCGGTGGCTGGAACGGTGATGGTGGAGCCCACCGAGAGCGAAAGCCTGGCTGAGCTGGATCGCTTTGCTGATGCGTTAGTGGCGATCCGTGAGGAGATTCGCGCCGTTGAAACCGGCGCCAGTGACCCTCAGAACAACCCGTTGAAGCGTGCTCCGCACACTCTTGCTGCAGTCACAGCGGATGAATGGGACCGTCCCTACAGCCGTCAGCAAGCCGCATTTCCCATGGAGGGCCAGCACGAAAACAAGGTTTGGCCAGCTGTGGCGCGGATTGATAACGCTTTCGGCGATCGCAACTTGATCTGCACCTGTCCCTCTGTGGAAGCGGTCGCTGTGGCGGCTTGAAGCCCTGGTGCAGGGGGGTGAGCGTGTAAATTTTCACTGAAAGTGGAAAAATTGGTTTGATTCCGTTCATCGCCCTTGCGGGTTCGGCCAAACTGATCGACAACTGATTCGTATGTCGGGGGACACCATGGATCGGGACAACATCAAGAAATCTGCACTCACTAGCGTTGAAGGGCCTGCCCTTCCTCATCTTCCGGACGGTCTCGAGTCGGCCTTCAATCGTGGTCATACTTTGTCGATTGAAGGGACGAATGTAATTCGGGTTCCGTTCGGCACCCGCCGTTCCCGTCGTACTCGCCCTGAGCGGCCCGATCACTGGGCCACCCTGGTCATTCCTCTTCAACCGGTGGGCGATCCCACCCCACCACCGGCAGCCGCCTGAATTCAGGCCACTCCGATTTCTGATGCTTCCTGCGAAAGACGCCAGTCCACAAGGGCTTTGACGTCGGCCAATGAGCAGGTCGGTGTGCGGAACGGCAGAAGCCGCATCGGACTGCGTTCAGGTCGCACCAACCAGCTTCGATTGGTTTGAGGCATCAGAAGGAACCCGCGGTAACGCACCGCGGTCTCATGACCGTTCATGAATCCCATCGCTCAAGGGATTGTTTGAAAGTGACCCCGTTATTTCAGGGCACAAGATCTGGTGTCTCGCGCTTGCACCGAATCTCTTTCGGATTGCTTTGTTCAGGTGATCAAACTGAGATGAGATTGCGAGATTGAAACTGCTCACTGCCCTGATGCAGGAACCTCTCTGGAGGCTCTTTTAATGGGGTGTGTGCATCGCTACAGCGGGGTCGGGCCCTATGCCCTCCCCACTACAGATGGTGTCTTAGGCCATGGCGAAGAGCAGGACGTCAGCGGTGTCGCTGATTCCGATCAGCTCACGTGATGTTGTCGTGTCTTGGACCAGTCCAAGCCCGTCGCCGCGCCGCAGCACCTGCTGTCTTGTGCCATCGCTTTGCAAGCGCAGCTCCCCATCAATCACCTGAATCCACAGCAACCGCTCTTCGGCTGTTGGCAAGGGCAACTGCTGCTGTCGTTGCGGCTGGGCACGCCAGAGGCGGAGGGGACGTGCGATGGCCATCGCCTCGCCGGATGCGCTGGGCTCAATCAGTGGCGTCCAGCTTTCGCTGATCGCGAAGGGCTTTTGTTCATAAGCGGGTTGGATGCCCAGCTGGGCTGGCTCAATCCAGATCTGCAGCAGCCTGCATGGAGCGTTGGTTTGGTTCATTTCGCTGTGCACGATGCCCGTTCCGGCACTCATCCGTTGCACTTCGCCGGCGCGCAGGACCTCGCTGTTGCCCATGGAGTCGGCATGGGTCAGGTCCCCGTCCACCATCACGGTGATGATTTCCATATCGCGGTGGGGGTGCATGCCGAAACCCTGGCCAGCAGCGATGGTGTCGTCGTTGATCACCCGCAAGGGCCCGAAGCCCATCCAGTTCGGATCCTGATGGCTGCCGAATGAAAAGCTGTGCCAGGAATCGAGCCAGTCGAGTTGGCTGTGAAAGCGCTCGGCAGCCGGGCGCATCACGGCTGCAGGAGTGCTGATGGATGGTGCTGCTGACATGGGTTGTTGGGGGGGGGGAGAACCGATGGTTGGAGGTCGACTTAGAGCGCGAGCGGTGACATTTGCAGAAGCCGCTGAACCAGGTCGCTGATGGTGTCGTCTTGCGGTGGTTTGGCGTTGTTGCTCAGCAGTTGACGTCCAACGACTTGGGCCCCGAGGTGGGTGAGTTGGATGCGAAGAGACAGGAGCAGTTCCATGCCGCCACCGCCGGAGAAGGTGGCCATCGCGATCGGTCGTCCGTTGAAGAGGGCCCGGAAGTCGTCTCCCGTCACTGAGAGCCAGGCAATGGCATTGGTGAGGGATGGCGGAATGGAGCCGTTGTATTCCGGTGCGCAGATCACCCAGCGCGGTGTTTGGTGCAGCTTGTCGTGCAGAGTCTCAAGATCAGGGCCCGCTCCCGCTGCCTTCACTCTTGGAGTGAACAGAGGCAGGTCGAGCTGCGTGAGATCGATCAGTTCGGCGGTGGCGTTCTGAGCCGCTGCGGCCTTCATGAAGCGTTCAGCCAGCTTCAGGTTTTCGCCATTGCTCGCTGTCAGAACGATGAGATCAGAGGGCATGGAAGATTCGGCTCTTGATTGAATCGTGCAAGTTCTCGCCTGTTTTCACAACACCGCACGTCAAAGTGGGTCAGTGACCTTCGGGTGACCTTTGGACGATCAGAAGGGTTTTCAGGGTGGGCAAGATCAGGGCGCTTGCATGGCCGAGCTGGCCTTGAAGGTGATTCAGGGGCGCTGGAAATTGCTGATCTTGCGTGAGCTTGTGGACGGCATTCGCCGTTTTTCAGATCTTCAGCGGGCTCTGGAGGGGGTGAGCCAGAAAGTGTTGACCGCTCAGTTGCGCGATCTGGAGACGGATGGTGTGGTCCATCGCACCGTGCATCCCGAGGTTCCGCCGCGCGTGGAATACGCGCTGACGGACCTGGGAGTTGCGTTGTTGCCCGTGCTGGATGGCCTTCACGCTTGGGGAGAGCGTCAGGCTGATTTCAACTCCGCTTCGCGGTAGGGAACGAAGCTGGCTTTGCGCACGCCGCAGATCGGGCACTGCCAATCGTCCGGAATCGTTTCGAAGGGGGTGCCTGCGGCGATGCCGGAATCCGGATCTCCCTCGGCGGGGTCGTAGATCACCGAGCACACCTTGCAGATCCATTTGCCCGGGATGGGTTGATCGGCCTGGCCTGCTGTCCCTTGGCCTTGCAGTGCCTCAAGGGCGACCCCATAGGTTTCGGCGTGATGCTGTTCAATCGGGGTCAGCAGGCCGAAGTTTTTGGCGGCGGTTCGGAAGATGCCGGCATGTTCCTTGGATTCGCTGCTTTGATCAGCGAATTCCGCCTCGGCTCCGCTATCCCGGTCTTGCTTGGCCTGGGCGGCGAACTCTGGATACATCGTTGTGTATTCGTAGGTCTCACCTCCAATGGCCAGTTCCAGGCAGCGGCTCAGCATGGCCTGTTTCTCGCCGTCGCTGAGTTGGTCAGGATTGCTGGCCACCAGCTCAGGGTGCAGCAGCCGGAAGTGTGCAAAGGCGTGCTCTGTCTCTTGGGCTGCGGTGTCTTGAAACAACTTGGCCAGGTCTTTGTGACCCAGTTGTTTGGCCACATCCGCAAAAAACAGATATTTGCGGTTGGCCATGCTCTCGCCGCCGAAGGCGGCTTCGAGATTGGCGTGGGTGGATGGCTTGGAGAGGTCCATCTTGGAGAAGCGATCGTCACATCAGACTACGCCTAACTCATACCGAGTATGAGTTAGGCGTAGGTACGGGTTGCCGGCTCAGTAGTTGGCGCCGCTGCGCCGCTGGTGCACCGCGGTGCTGCCCTCGGCATCCAGTACCCCACCGTGATCCACTTCGGCATAGATCAGCCAGTGGTCGCCGCATTCCATCCGCTGGCTCACCTTGCCGTCCAGCCAGGCGAGCGCATCCGGCAGCAACGGCTGGTCGGCGGGGCTTGCGTCGAGCTCCAGGCCTGCAAAGCGATCGGCACCGGGTTCAAACGGTTGCAGGAACTGCTTCATCGCTGCTGTTTCGCGACCTTCTGCCAAAACGTTCAAGGCGAAGCGATCGCCCTTGTGCAGCAAGGCTTCCACGGCGCGGTCTTTGGCGACGGCCACGGTGATGCCAGGAGGGCTGAAGCTCGCCTGACTGACCCAGCTGGCCACCATGGCGCCGCTCAGATCAGCTTTGCGTGTGGTGAGAACGCAGAGCGAGCCGATCACGCGGCCCAGGGCCAGCACCGCTGGATCGCTGCGGCTTTCGCTCAAGCCGCCAGCACTGCGCCGCTGTGCTCGTTTTTGGCTCTGCAGCAGTTGGCGGGCAAAACGGGTGCCGGTTTCCTCCAGCTCCTTCACCCGAGCTGCATCCGGACTGAACTTCACGCGGATCGGGTCGAAGCCGAAGCTGAAGCCACCGTCCCGCAATTTGGTTTCCAGCAGATCCACTGCTTCGCCGCTCCAGCCGAAGCTGCCGAACACCCCCACGGGTTTGTTGCGGTCTCCCTCCGCCAACAGGGTTCCCAAGGCCGAAACAATCGGCGTGGGGGCATGGCCCCCCAGGGTTGGTGAGCCGATCAACACGGCGTCGGCCTGTTTGATGGTGCTCACCAGTTCATCGGCCGGTGTGAATTCGCAGTTCAAGCTGCTCACCCGGATTCCGGTGCGGCTGACGCCGCGGGCCAGGGCATCGGCAATGGCTGCGGTGTTGCCGTAGGCGCTGGCGAACAGCAGGGCCACCGTCAGGGTGGCGTTTTGCTGGCCTTCTCCCCAGCGGCGGTAATCATTCAGCAAGCTGCGCCAACTGGCTTCGATCGCGGGGCCATGGCCCGGCGCGATGGTGCGGATGTCGAGCTCTTCGAGCCGTTCCACCAGGGCATCCACCTGACGGGCCATGGGGGCCATCAGGCAGTCGTAGAAATGACGGCGCTCTTCTTCGGTGCTGCTGCGGTTGCTTTCGGCCCAGCTGTCTGTGCAGAGGTGAGCACTGAAGAACTTGTCGCTCATCAGCAGGCCGAGGCTTTCCTCGAACGCCAGCAACCCGCCTGGCCAGCGGGGGGTTGGGGCCGGCAGCAGCATCAGGCTGCGCTGCTGGCTGAGGGGAAGCGTTTGCTCTTGGCGAATGATCCGCAGAGGCGGCAGGTCTGGCAGCGGAGGTTGCTCGCATGTCTCACCAGGAGGGGCCGGCTTGCGTTGGCTCCACAGCTCCTCGATCAACTTGGCGCCCGGGTTGGAGACGATCAGCTCCAAGCCGGAATAGGCCTCCGCTAGATCCCGCAGCAGGGCAACGCGGTTGGGGTTCACGTGTCCCACAACAACCAGCAGCGGCGCGGCGCTGCTGGGCAGGGCGTCTGCAAGCACCGGAAGAAAGGCCGCGCTGTAGGCCACACCCGGAGGGTGAACCAGCACGGCAGGGGCACCATCGCCGGCCTCAAACAACACGCTGTTGGCGGTGCTTCCCCGCTCTAGGGCGTACTCCAGTTCAAAGCGGTTTCGTTGAGGGCTCAGACCGCGGAGACCAACGACCCCATCGTCGATCGGCAGTTGGATCGTGCGACGCGTGGGTGCAGTGGTGGTCACGCTCATCTTCGAAGCAAGTTGAATGTAGGCGTGTTGTTGATGAGAGCAGCAGATCTATGCCGCAGAGCGTTGTTGTTCTCTCCTCCCAGCTGATCACCACCCTTTCGGCTCTGGCCTATCTGCGCTGGCGGGGAATCCGGGGGGCTCGGCTGCACGTTGTCTCGCTCTATCGCGACGATCTGAGTCATTCGACCAAGGCCTTCCAGCCGTTTTTGCAGGAGCTCGCCGCCCAGGATGGGCACCAATGTCAGTTCATTCAGATCCCCCCTGATCACTTCGGAGTGCTCCGGCTCAGCGCTGGGGACAGCGTGTTGATTGGGCCCGAGCCGCTCAAGTGCAGCCTGCTGCTGCTGCCGCGGTTGGACGACCGCGAAGGGCAGCGAATGCTGCTTGAGTATCAGGCTGCCGAGGTGGTGGAGCTGGGGGAATCGATTGGGGTCGAGACCTGCCTGTATTCACCTGCCGGCCGTCGGGAACGCCGACGGGTGCTGCAGCGATTGCGGTGCTCTGAAGGGCGAGCTGTGGTCCGACAGGATCCGCTTGTTCCCTTGGATCAGCCTGTTAATTTGGCACGGCTGGGTTGTCTGCTCAAGCTGTGCATGGCTTCGCGTTCTGCCTTGGCGGCGGCACAACCAGTGCCCCAGGGATCTGAGTGTGGGGTGCTGCTGTGCCTGCCTTATCTCAAGGTTCGCACTTGGCGATTTCGCTGGCGTGTGATGGGGCGTTCGCTTGGATGGCGTCAGGCTCCAGCGATTCAAAATCCTTCTTACCTGATACGGGCCGTGCGTGACTCATTGCCGACTAATACGACATGGCAGGTACAGGCCCATCCTAAAAACGAAGCTCACCATGACTTGATAGAGGCGTTGCTGAGGCCGCTAAATCCATGTGGATTGGTGCAGGTGCTGCCGGCGATTGCATCGCTCGAAGCACGTTTGTCGCAAAGCTCGGCTGACTCTGGCTTGGCCGTACTGGGTTTCGGCACCAATTTGCTGGCCGTGGCGATGTTTGTCGCCCCACATCACGAGAGCATTCGGTTGTGCAGCTCTTCAGCGGACGGCTGGTTGCGTGTGTGTGTCGATCAGCTTTTCAATCAGCGTGAGCATCTCCGGAGCTGGCATATGCGAGCGGCGTTGCACAACCTTAAGCAGGCTCTCTCACATATAAATACTTACAATAAAGACGAGTAAAAAATCATCATCGATAAGTGATCTCTTCTCTAAGTACTGCAGAGTTGTGAAGCAAGGAGAGAAGTCATTTTTAAGATCCTGTCAGCAAAGCGACGATTTTAGGACATGATCTTATTCCTTATTTACCTATAAATGATGACCTCAATCATGCTGTTTTATTTGATTTGCAATGGCGTCTAATCTGCTTTCATGCACCTTGATCAATCCATTGCTTAATTTAATCGCTGGCTTGCTGAAGCTCTTTGTAAAAAATTAACACCTTAAAAATCTACTCTTGTTGATGAAGCGTCAAATTGTGGTTGTTGTCGCGATTCTTGGCCATTAAGCGGCTGCAAGCTCCCATGAAGTGGCAAAAATTAAACTTCTAATATTTCTTCTCTGAAGTGGACATCTTTAAATTTATTGAAAATTAAAATTTTCAATAAAAGAAAATTATTTTTAAGTTCATCATGCCTGATTTGAGACTTTGCTTCGCATCTTTATTTCTCTTGATTTTTAATTTATACGAAGCTGCCCTTCGCAGTTGTTTTGCTCTGTTCCTAGCGACTACATAATAGCTAGTCTATTGAAATAAACACATATTTAGCAGCTATTGCAATAAAAAGATTGCCTAGAATCTGCCTTCGTCAGGACCACGTTTTCCTGCTTTTGGGCAACATATTGATGACATATTCATTATTATCAATATATTATGTAGAGATTGTTGCATGTCGTTGCTTTTGGGAGGCTAGTTCCATCTATTAATTGTTGTCACTACTCAAGTCCGATTGATAACATAACTATTTCAATTGAAAGTCATTTGCTGTTGACCTTCCTGTCAAGGAGATGAGTGCATTGCTTTATTGCTATACGGTTAAATAATAGCTGTTTATTTAGAGAAGTCGTTTTCCCCACTGGCAAAAGTTAAGAATAATACTCCTTATGTCGAGATTAGATTCTCGTATTTATTCGAATCGACTGGTTCTTTATCGCATTCACGTAGTGATTAATTCTTAGAATTGGCTTATGCTACTTGACATGGAAAAATAGTTGCTTTTGGTTGTAATATTTACTTCAGGATATCCTTCGCTTGAAATATTGTGAAATTTTTGCTTTCCACTATCCTTCTCCAAGGATGCTCAGTTGGGGCGTGATGCTCCTCTTCAATTTGATATAATTATTTTTTGCTCTTTAGAAGGATGACAATTCAACCAAAGTTGGCGTCATCTTTATCAATTCCTAAATATACTGTCAATGAGATTCAGCAATCATTATGCTTTTTCGCTGAAAATGGATTCGTAATTTATAAAGACGTCTATAGCAATGAAGTGATTGGTCAATGTTCTGAATTTATCGATAATGCTTGTCAAATTCATTCTTCAGCGCATATAGACAATAGTAATATTAATTTTCTGATTATGAAGTCTCTGGCTCGAACAGATTTATTTAATTCTATCGAGCATTCTGAAATGCAAATTAATATTTTGAAGGAATATTTGGGCCCCGATATTGCAAAGCTTGGTGGCGATCATCTTTCCTTAATACGACCAACAGAGTCCAGTAATCTTGTCGTCAAAAATCTCCACTCTGATGCATGGACGGGAACATCTGTAAATACTATTTTTTGGAATTTGTTCTTTACAGATGCAAATAAAGAAAACACTCTAGGTGTTTGTCCAGGGAGCCATGCTTTAGGTAATTTACCGGTCAAGAATCGCAACTTAGATGCAGATGTTAGTAGTTTGAACCTTGATTGTATAGCTTTGGATACAATTAAGCAGGGAAATGTTGTTTTATGGCATCCTTTCCTTCTGCATTTTACAACTGGTACTTCTGCAGTAAGACGGTCATCAGTTGTAATGAGATTTACTTCTACGCAAACTCCTTTTAGTAGCCAGGAGAAATCTCTTGGATATAAGTCCATATCAAATGGACCTCTTAGTTATGTAATGAGATTGGTAGGGTCCGACTATGCGTCGCCGTATAGAGTCTTGGGTGGAGTACCTGCAATTGACAAACGTTTAGAATATCTCTACCCTTGCTCTAAAAAATTACACATCAAATGATGTGAATTTTTAACACAATCATCTATATTGCATAAACAAATTTATGAAAAATTTTTGCCGATTGTTTTCAATCGTTCGTCATTTGAGATCAAAATCAATCCATCTTTGTAGCTTCTAGGCATATCTTTGGACGATTTAATTTTTCTCCATTTATTTTTTTGTGAATAACATGAGATATTTGACTTTTTAAAATAGTCAAATAGTAATAAACTGTTATGACTCGAGGAGACCTCAACAAAAAAGCACGAATTGTCAAACAAATTAGCACTTAGTGAAGTCAAAATTTTCACTTCTTCGCCTTCTGCATCTATTTTTACGACAGAATTTTCTATATGGTCCTTCTTTAAAGTTTCGATGGCGACTTCAAATGTATTTAACACACCATAAGCATTGATCTTTGCTCCCTCCAGATGGCTGCCCGTTGTGTTTCCACAGACTCTAGTAAAATTGGACGTACCAGAGCGGTTTGAAATTGCATTTGGGTGAATCTTTATATCGTGCATTAAATTGTTGAGTCTTAGGTTTTCTTTGAACCAATTTATATGTATTGGATCTGGTTCAAAAGCATTTACTTCGTAGCCCAGTTGGGATACATAGATTGAGTGCAACCCTACATTGGCACCCACATCTGTAAATTTTTTATATGTAGAAGAGAGCAATGAGTAAAGTGCAAATAATCTTATCTCGTCGAAATGAAATAAATTTACAGTATCTATATTTCCGAATGATCTGTATGGAAAAACTATTCGAACATTGTCACGAAAATTAGACTGGCAAGGTGTGCCAAGACCAAATGTCTTCATAGATAATGTCCTGCATTTTTTTACCGCTAGTTCATATTCAATAGCAGAGCCATCAATATGGTCCCAGTTCAATTCACATTCTCTTACAACACTCAACCAGTTATTTTTTATTTTAGATAAACTTGAATCGTACATTTTCTGAAAATTGCTCATGTCATTATACATGCATTGAGTTAAGCTCTTACTTCTATATATTATTGAGATTGACTTTGGCTTGAAACGCTTCATTGATTCACTTTTTCTCTGGTCATTAAACTATAAAATTTTGTCTTTTCTCAATTGCTGTCCGCTGCTCTCTATGGAAGAGCGGGAGAGCGGAGTGGATACAAATGAATCATTGACAACTATTCAGCTCTGTGTGCTAATGTAAAAAATCGTTAGGTTGCCATGAATTGGGGCAAAACAATAGAGTGCTTCGTGCACAAAGGGTATATGATTTTGCCAGGCGCAATAAGCGAAATTCTTCTAGATGAGGCTCGTAAAGTTACTGTATGTTGTTTATATGACTTGTTGAAGGAATATAATCTCGTTGGCAAGCTTTACACTTTGCTTTTTTCTAATAAGATAAGAAGTGTAGGTGATAATTCCTTGGAGATGTTTATTAAATGCGAAGCGCCTCTTTTTTTTGAGCATGCTCTGAGTCTTTTGCTTGACGAGACAGAGATGTCAACCTTTGATATTCAGAGCAAGATTTGGAAAAATTTTTTATTTAATGATATTCAAAAGAAATTTTTATTAACCAATTCAGTAGTTAATAAAATTATGCCCATCATTGGCACTGATCTTCAATTTCAATCAAGTGGATCTTTGACCATTTCTTTGTCTAAGGCTCAATCTGTAAAGCATAATAATTATCTTTTCAAGAAATATCATCAAGAGCTTTGGAGCGGCAACTCAATTTCTTCATTGCAATTTTGGACTCCTTTGATTGAGTCAAATCATGATGGTCAACTTGTTGTAATTGATTGTTCTCATACATGGGGCTTAGTTCCTAATGAGAATAGAAAGCCAGTTGCCTTACCTCATAAGTATGAAGAAACGAAATTAAAGCTATCTTTTGGGGATGTACTGATTTTTCACCCCTTACTTCTTCATAAATCAGCGCCTATGCCTGAAAGAAACTATTCTCGATTAAGTATGCCACTTACAATAAGAAATTGGAGAATCAAGTCTCAGGTTAATTTTGAAGAAAGACATTCTTGGGACACATATAGCTATTCGCCTTTGACATCAGTTGAAATGAAGCTAGGGAATTCTTATCTTTCGCCCTTTAGGCTCGTTGATGTTGAAATGATGCAGCCTGATGGAAGAGTTGTTTAGAAGGTCTTATCTATGCACTCTGATCTTTTGTTTCTTGATGCTTGTTTGATTTTGTATTGGCTCAGTGTGTAGTACTAAGGCTATATGGGTTGAGCATTGCCGCATCTGTTTGGATGCCAGCGTCGCTGATATATTGCCTACAGTCAATATGTTTTTCGATGATTTGTGGATGTGTCTTTGAAATGGCTGTATTGTAAAAATATTCAACTGCATTTTTGACGACTAATGCATTATTTGATCTTGTCATATGAGCAGGAAATAATTTCAAGATATTCGATTTGGTCTCAATATTTGTGCATTTATGCCACCACAAAAGTCCTGTTTCCTGAAGATCGGAAATGTTAAGCATCATTGAGGCCAATGGAACATCGCTTGTTGGAAACTTCTTGGGTAAAATATATGTATTGGAGCTTACATGCATATTTAATAGGGAAAGTGGTACTGGTATATCGATCAAAAGTGATGGTTTTTTTAAGTATTCGACCCAACTTGAAGGTCCAGACGCAGATCCAATAAAAGCTATGCAGTTTTTAAGGATAGCTACATCATGCTCGCTGGAAAATTTATTAATTGCAATTAAGTTCTTCCCCCGAAGCTGGTTGCGTGATTTTCCAATTTGAATCACATTTATACCTTTATGGCCAAGGAAATCAAGAGCCTCTTGAAATGTATGTTCTTCTTCAAAGTTTCTGTTGACTATATCTTGCTCGGCATTACGAAGGTGGAGCACTATGTATGGTCTTTTTGCCCAGCTTGGCAACTCTCTGCAACTTGGAAAAGGATTGCTGCTTGTCACTTGTTTGAATAAATTATTTATGTGGTTGTGGCAAAATGCAATTGGTGGCATCATTATTTTGCTCTTTCTACTTGTATGTAGATCAAGTACATCTTTGTCGACGTGATTAAGGACATCTGGGCACATGGGAAGCTTGACATAATCACTTATTTCACCTTTTACTAATTCAATGTTTTCCGGGAGAATTTGATTTATGTAATTTTTTGATTGCTCATATTCTGCTTTGCTGAGAAATAGGCGGTGATTGTAGTCAGACTTCCATCGAGCATAATTCAGCATGCATCCGATATGGCCAAAATGTATATATCTTCCGTCGAAGTCAAATGTATTGGTAGTTAAATAAGGCTTTTTGGGAAATCCACCCTGGCTTATGAGCATTTGCATTTTGTAGCAATATGCAGTATCTTTCGAAGAATAACCATTCATAGCATGAATTTCGTTGTATCTTTGCAAATACCTTCTAAGCATTAAAATACTTCATTTTTATAATTTTAGCATGATTGGGTCAGGTGGCTGGCTTGAGAGAAGGTCGGGACAAGTCTTTTGATTTTGTCGTAGTTCTTCGATGCAGGCTTAGGCGCTATCGATTTCGCGTTTCTTTTTTGGCTTGACTGAAATTTATTCAATGTTGACACGTGTGATGATCTTTAGCTTTGTCAATGATTTTGCGGTCTGGTGCCTCGTAAATTGATTGCTGTTTGCTATTCAATAGATTCGGTGATTCTATGTAATATTGGCATGCATTTTGATAATTAATTTGTTCGTGTAATTGTCCTCTTCTTTTATTTTTTGCTGTGAACTTTGTATGATGTCAGGAGATTTTGGTGCCATTTCAGTAATGGTTGCCCACCTTGCGGTGGTGCACCGCAGTGCTGGCTTCGGCATCGGCCACATTGCCTTGCTCCACGACGGCATAGATGATCCAGTGATCGGGCCCTTCCATCCGCTGCTCCACCCGGCAGCCGAGAAACGCCAGGGCATCGGCAAGCACCGGGCCTCCATCGGCTGTTCCTTCCAGCACATTCACCCCGGCGAAACGATCAGCACCGGGGGGGAAGCGTTTGAGGAAATGGCGCATCAGCTCCTGGTGGTTGTCCTGCCGTAGAACATTCAGCACGAACCGGTCGCCGACCTGCATCAGGGCCTCGATGGCACGATCTTTGGCCACAGCAATGGTGAGGCCCGGTGGTGTGAAGCTGGCTTGGCTCACCCAGCTGGCCACCATGGCGCTGCGGCGCTGCGACTCGCCGTCTCCCTGGCTTGCCGTCACCACATAAAGGCCACCACTGATGCGACCGAGGGCTTTGTCGAGTTCGCCATCGAGGCTTTTCATCGCTGCGATTGTCTTCTCTTTGGTGAGCAGCTGACCCAGGTCCGTGCCCGACTCTTCACAGCGTTGGTAGTCGCTGCCCTGGGGGAGTTGTTTGATCCGCAATGGACTGAAGGCTGGTTTCTGCCCCTGACTGCGGAGTTGATCGGCGACGGCATCGATCGGTTCATCGTTTCCGCCGAAGGCGTCGTAGACCCCCACCAATTGCTTGGGATGGAGGGCTGCAAGCAAGGTGCCGATGGAGGCTTGGAGGTCAGCTTCCGGTTCCGATGGCCAGGTGGGCACCACCACTGCCTTGGCATCGCCGATCAATGCGGTGAGTTCCTGGGGGTCGGTGGCCCGCAGGTCCACCAGTTGCACCTGGGCATCTGCCTTGCCGATGCCATGGGCAATCGCCTGGCTGATCCGATCAGAGAAGCCGTACTGGCTGAGATAACAGACGGCGGCATAACTTTCCCCTTTGCTGCGCTGGCCACTCCACTCGCGGTAATCGCTGATCCAGTGGCTGAGGTGATGTCGCAACAGCGGCCCATGCCCCACGGCGATCGTGTTGATCTCCGGCAGGCCATCCATGCGCTTCAGGGCCTGGAGCACGCTGCGGGCATTGGGGCCCATCAAGCAGTCGTAGTAGAAGCGGAAATCGGGAGCGATGGCGCCGGGGTCGGCGTCGAAGACGTCGTCCGAGCAGTAGTGCAGGCCGAAGGCGTCGCAGGTGTAGAGGATTCCCGTGCCGTGATCGAAGGAGAAGATCGTGTCCGGCCAGTGCAGGTTGGGGGCGCTGAGGAATTTGAAGCGGTGCTGGATGCCGCTGTTGGGGTTGGTGCCCAGGTCCAGTTCTTCGCCTGATTTCACCGCACGGGACTTGAAGGGTCGGTGCACCTGGTCTTGCAGGAACTGAAGTGCCACCTTCGAGCCCACAATTTCGATGTCGGGATTGAGGTCGATCAGATCTCCGATCAGGCCGGAATGGTCGGGTTCCGTGTGGCTCACGATCAATACATCGATCGCGCTCGGATCGATCTGTTCCTTGAGCAGTGGGATCCAGGTGTCGCGGAACTTGGCGTGGCTGGTGTCGATCAGAGCCGTGCGTTCGCCACGCACCAGGAAGGCGTTGTAGGTGGTGCCGTTGCGCAGGCCGAATTCGATGTCGAAACGGCTTCGGTCCCAATCGAGGGAGCGAAGCGTGATGGTGTCGGCTGCAATGGCCTCGCACTGCAGCGACAGCTTCGGAGCAGCGGGAGCAACGACCATGAAACCGACCGTGACGGAAGTCGACTCTACGGAGATTCAGCGGGGGAAGGCGGCGGAGACTGGTGACAACCGCAACCTTGTGATGGCGTCATCGACGCTGCAACGCAGCATTGGGCCTGGGATCCTTTTGGCCGGTGCCTGCATCGGTGGATCGCATCTGATGTCGTCCACCACGGCGGGAGCCCGTTTCGGCTTTGCGCTGGTGGGGCTGATCCTGCTCACCAATCTGATCAAGTACCCGTTCCTTCGGGTGGGCACCCGCTTCACGGCAGCCACTGGGCTCTCGTTGTTGGAGGGTTTTCAGCAACGCAATCCCCTGTACCTCCCGCTGTATTTGGTGGTGAGTCTGGTGACGGGGACCTTCACCATCGCTGCGGTGAGTTTTGTGGCGGGGCTGCTGCTCACCAACATTCCGCTGCTGGCCGGGTTGGATCCCTACGGACTGTCCATCGCCGTGCTGGTGGTGAGTGGCCTGGTGCTGCTGTTGGGGCATTACCGCGCTTTGGATCGTCTCTCCAAGCTGTTGGTGGTGTTGCTCACGTTGCTGACCGGGATCGGGGCGGCATCGTTGTTGATCCGTGGTCCCGTCGGCGATGTGGCCGCCAGCTGGGTGGGCGCCGATCCCAGCCCCTGGACCCTGGCCAACCTGGCCTTCTTGATTCCACTGATGGGCTGGATGCCCGGACCGGTGGAAATGTGCGTGTGGCCGTCGCTGTGGATGTTCTCCCGTGCCCGGGACACCGACCACACCGCAACGCCGAAGGAAGCGGAATTCGATTTCAACCTTGGTTATGGCGTCACCGTGGTGACGGCCATGTTCTTCGTGATCCTGGGCGCCTACACGATGTACGGCACGGGTGACGGAATGCTCGCCGGCAGTGGTCTGTCTTTTGCTCAGAAGCTGATCAAGCTCTACACCGCTGCCATGGGCGGCTGGGCGGCTTGGGTGATCATTCCGGCGGCGTTTTTCGCCATGTTCAGCACCACACTCACCTGCCTTGATGCCTATCCCCGCAGCATTGCTGCGATCCAAGGGCTCTTGCGGGGGCAGGACCGTGGTGATGCATCCCCTGGCCCTCAGCGGCGCCGTTTCCAGTTTTGGGTTGTCTTGCACCTGTTGGTGGCCGTGTTGGCCCTGTTGGTGGCCAAAGGTGGCGGCATCGGAGTGAAGGATTTTGTCTTCGCTGCGATGACCGGCAGCTTCCTAACTGCACCGTTGTTTGCCTGGATGGCGATGGACACGATCAACAGTTCCTTGGTTCCGCTTGAGCACCGTTACGGGCGCCTCACCCAGGCGTTCTGCTGGTTTGGTCTGGTGTTTTTCAGCGGCTTCAGCCTGCTGTTCATTGGTCGCTTTTTCTTCGGCTTGGGGGCATGAGCAGGAGTGTGTAGATCATGTTTGTGTGTTATGAAGAGCCTGTAAACAGCACTAAAAAATGAAGTCGTCCGGATCATCAGGGTCTTTCAAAGGTTTTGCATTTGGTGAGCAACAGTCCCTCTGGATTGAGACATTCAGCAAAAGAAAAAATCAAAAGAATTATTATTGGAATGTAGATCCAAATGTGAATAATCGTGATCGTGACGAGGTGATCTCTGGCTATTTCACGATTGATTCCAAAAAACGCAGAATTACTGTTCGGGAAGATTCCGATGACAATGCCCAACTCTCTCGCAAGGATCGTGTGATTGGCCGTGGTCGTGTACCCAAAGGTTATGAACTGAATAATGCCTTTGGTGACATCTCCTTCAAAGCTGATGCGAAGACGCGTTCCAAGAATGGGAAGTCTTCGGCAACCTTCAAGTACTACGTCACCATTGACCCCTCGGAAGCTGATCTGGAACGTGGCCTTGGTTCGGTGTCTGCCCGGATCAAACCGAGCTGGATGCTTCAGAGCGATTTGATGGGGCCCCGTGATCTCTCGGTTGCTGCTTTTGAAGAGATGATGGGTGGCTGAAGCGTTTGCCAGCAAAAAACCCCTGCCATGGGCAGGGGTTGGGCTTCCGTTCTTCTCGTCTTGGTGTGTTGAGCTTGTCCAGCCCAAGGCTGTTCAGTGCCCGGGTCCTGATCAGCTGTCGATTTTCACTGAAACGCTGGTGTGCTCCACAGCTTTGCCGGCGTTGATTTCAAGAATGCCGTCGCGGTAGCTGGCCTTGAGCTGATCACGATCGAGGCTGTGGGGGAAGCGGAAGCTGCGGCTCCAGGTGCCGCTGCGGAATTCGTTCAGCAGAGGTGCGTTGTTGTCGTCGCTGCTTGCTGCTGGGCGCTCGGCAGTGATCACCAGATTGCGATCGGTGGCCTTGATGTCGATGGAGTCGCGGTCCACGCCAGGCAGTTCCAGCCGCACGCTGTAGCTGGATTCGGCCTCATGGATTTCAGCGTTGGGGACGCGCTCTGCGGTGGCCAGTTGCTGCTCGAGACGCTCGAACAGATCAAAGGGAGATTGGCGGAGGGTCAGCATGATGGTTGCTCTGAAGAATGAACATCTGCGGACTTGCTTGCTTGCCCGCCATCACAATCTGCGCCGCTTGGATGAGAACCAGAAGCGGGGGAACCGTCCGTTTTGATTCGGTCTCTACCCCAGGGTTCGGTTGGCACCACAGGGATGGTGGGAGAACCGTCCGAGCTTGAGAACGTCTGGCTCAGATGGATTGAATGTGTTCAGTACTGATGTCTGGTGCACCTTTGAGAATTGCAATCAGGCCGCCATTGCCAAAGCCTCGATCGGCTCCATTTTCGTTGTAATAAAGACCTCCTTTCTTTTGGTCATAGATGAAGTCGAGCTCTTGGTTGCTCAGTGCTCTTGCTGCTCGCTTGTTTTTGCCGGTAGCAAATTTGATTCGCTTTCCGACGTCGAAATCAGACCGCAAAACGGAGAGTGTGTCCTCGTTTGGTTTGAAGTTTGTGATTTTGTCGACGAATTGTCTTCTGAATCGCTTGGGTTTAGTTAGTTGGTGGATGAGGCTCTTTCTGTTGGAATCTTCGTCTGCTTGAATTGTGGGGAATTCGAAAGGATGAATTGGTTTCGCATCAACGCTTACTTCATAGGCTCTGATTGAGGTCCGGAAGATGATTTGGCCCTCATTGATAAAGAATTCGTGATCTGTATAGGTGGGGTCGTTATCTACTTCAAGAAGCGCTTGAAGGCTTCCGTCTTTAAGGGAGACTTTCGCGATGTGGCTCGCTGATTGACGCTCGGAGAGGTCCAAATAGCCGCTGGCTGCGGTAAGAAATGATCCGTCGTCTAGGGGTTGGATGGATCGAGAACTTTTATTAAAGCTCCCGCAGGTGTATGTAAATCCACAAAAAAATGGCTCGCTTGACCATATCTGGTTTCCAGTTCTACTGTTTCGTCGCTCAATTGAAATTCTGTCATTATTGTAATTGGTGGAGCTGATTAACAGTCCGCCTTTGTTGTCTGCTGCGATGGTTGCGGGGTTATATGAGGAAAGCTCGGTTTGAAAAACTTCCTTCCCTTTTTGATTGTGCTTGAGGAGAAGCCTTTTTCTCTCTTCGGTGCTGTTGTTTGGATAGTAGTTGTGAATGCTATAAAGATTTCCTTTGGAATCAAAGGCTGCGTTGATGGTTTGTGAGTATCGGTGGGTTGAGAATTTGGGTAATTCTTGGTAGGAAATGCTTGCTTGGAGATTTTTTTGTTTGTTCTTTGTCGCGAGCACCAGGCGATTGCTTTCTGATGTTCCGTATCCTTCGTTGTATTGGAGGATGAAGGATGATGGCGATAGGCTAATAATATTTTTAATGGGATTGGTTGTAAATGTGTCTCCGTCAGAAGTTTGTTGTTCTTGGATGGCGAATTGGAAGTCATCACTTATAAGGCTTTTCGTTTTTCCGGGGGGTGCCGCCAGATCGAGGCCTCGGCTTATTCCCTTGTGGAGGGAAGTTGAGGTAACCGATAGTAACGGTTGCTCTGTATCTTTAATTGAGAAGTCGGCTATGATCGTCTTATTTTCTATTCTCTCATTTGAATTTCCTCTGGTGCTGAAGATTCTAAACTGCTCCAGGCCTTCAATTAGTTTGTCATTTTTAGTCTTTAATTGAAACGTTTTGCTTTCTCCTGGGAGAAGGTCGTATGACAATGATAGATAAGTGAAATTGCTGTTCGGGGGATTCTCAAAATCACTATCTGTTATGAATCCTTTGGTTGCTTCTATCCCCCAATAAAAGCTCCCCCATTGTTGCGTTTGATTGATAAGTGTGAATTCTATTGTGTCGCCTTCGAATACCATCGATCTGTCTGTGCCGTTCGGAATGTAGAGAGTATGCCTGTTGCGGCTACAGCTATCTATTCACCCACCACCAATCGCTGAAGCAAGCCGCCTGCCCGCAGACCCGCTCTTCTGCATCCCAGAGGGTCCAGATCTTGGCGTTGTTTATCATGAATTGCCGCCCTTGGCGGCTGATGCGAATGCCGCGATAGTTCTGCACCGCATCCAGGCGTTGGGCCTGGCCCAGGGCACTGCTGCGCTCCGCACGTTCGCTGTCGGGTGCTGTGAGCCGTGAGGGAAGGCCGATCAGTTCATCCCAGTTGGTCTCCCACAGCTGCAGCGCTGCGGCATTGGCATAGCTGAGCCTGGGATCCTTCTCCGTGCCATGGGCCAGCACCGGAAAGCCGCAGGCGAACAGCTCCTGGCAGAGCAGACGCCTGGAGCGACCCGGTTGGGCAGCCGCGATCAGCGGCCGGTTGAAGGCCCGTTGGTGGGATTGCAGCAGCACTCCGGCGAGCCCTTGTTTTTCGGTGGTGAGCCAGGTGGCTTCGCTGGCCATGGCTCCCCTCGCTTCAGCTGCCGGCCGCCATGGCCTGCAGCATCGCTCGTTGGGCACTGGCTTGGCCATGGGCCTTGAGGTTGCTGAGGAAGGTGCTGCGGGCCTCGGCGAAGCGCGGGTCTTCCGCCAGCGGCAGGTCTCCGGCGGCATCAAGCCCTGTATCGCCATCCATGGCAGGAGTGATCACCACCAGGTCTCCATCCAGGCTGCGGTTGTAGCGCCACCACAGGGCGGGATCCTCCACGGCTGCATGGGGTGGCAGGGGTGCAGCTTCTTCAGGGGTGCTGGTAATGCCTGCTTCCTTGGCCTCCGCAGCCCGTTCTGCCAGGGCCTTGCGCCGGTGTTCCGCCAGGTCTTCCAGCAGCCGAGCCCGGTTGCGGCCCCGCAACTGGAACAGCACAAAGGGATCTTCACTGAAGCGATCCCCCATCAGGAAATACACCGCGCTGATGTGTTTGCAGGGGTTGGCTTTGTCCGGGCAGCTGCACTCGCTGCGCACCTCCTGCAGCTTGAACGGGAACAACCGCTTGCCGCTGGCAGCAAAGGCCCGTTCGATGTCTGAGGGCATGATTCCTGCCAGCAGCTGGGCCGACCAGCGGGCTTTCTGGGTCAGGGCTTCCAGCACGTAGCCCCAGTCCTCATCGTTCAGCACGTCGAGCCAGAGCTTCACCTTGTAAGGCGCTTCATCTGTGCCCTGCACGCGGGCATGCACCCGGCGGCCTTCAAAGCGGATCGAGGTCACATGGCCTTCTCGGGCATAGCCCCAGGCCCGCTCCAACCGTTTCTTGAAGCGGTAGCCGTTGATCAGCTCCATCCATTGCTCAACCCACCAGGGCTGTTGGCCCAGGCCGTCGTCGCCGATGGCGGTGCTGCCGTTGGTGCTGCCGTTGCTGATGCTCATGGTCAGGTGTCCTCTAAGGAAACGAGATCGCGCAATTGATCGCCACCGAGGCTGCCCAGCCAATCCTCCCCGGAGCCGATCACATCTTCGGCCAGGCGTGATTTCTCTCGGATCATCCGATCGATCTTTTCTTCCACTGAGCCGCTGGTGATGAATTTGTGCACCATCACCCGGTTGGTCTGGCCAATCCGATAGGCCCGGTCGGTGGCCTGGTTCTCCACGGCCGGGTTCCACCAGCGATCGATGTGGAACACGTGGCTGGCCCGGGTGAGGTTGAGGCCCACACCACCGGCCTTAAGCGACAGAAGGAACAGCTGCGGACCGCGGGGATCCTCCTGGAAGCGGTCCACCATCGCCTGGCGTTCGCTCTTGCGGGTGCCGCCATACAGGAAGGGCACCTCCGCCTTCCAGCGCTGTTGCATCCAGGCCTGCAGCAGATGCCCCCATTCGGCGAACTGGGTAAACAGCAGGGCCCGATCGCCCGCTTCGATCACCTCGTCGAGGATTTCCTCCAGTCGCTGCAGCTTGGCGGAACGGCCCAGGAAGTCATCGTCCACCGCCCCTTCGCTGAGGGCCAGGGCCGGGTGGTTGCAGATCTGTTTCAGTCGGGTCAGCAGGGCCAGCACCTGGCCGTGACGTTGGCCGCGCGGTGCTCGCGCGATGGCATCCAGCGTGTCTTCCACGGTTTTGCTGTACAGGGATTTCTGCTCTTTGCTCAGCCCCACCCATTCGCTCAGTTCCACCTTTTCGGGCAGGTCGGAAATGATCGTCTTGTCGGTTTTCAGCCGGCGCAGGATGAACGGGCCTACACGGCCTTTGAGGTCCCGGAGTGACGACATGTCGCCGTAGCGCTCGATCGGCATGCGGTAGCGCTGGCGGAAGAAGTCTTCTTCCCCCAGCACCTTGGGGTTGAGGAAGTCCATCAACGCCCACAGTTCGCTGACACGGTTTTCCACCGGCGTGCCGGTGAGGGCGATGCGGAAGCGGTTGCTCTTGCTGCGGCCGGAGCGGGCCAGATCCCTGGCTGCCTGGCTTTGCTTGGCGCCGGGGTTCTTGATCGCCTGGGCTTCATCAATCACCACCCCTTGCCAGTCCTGGGTCTCCAGCAATTCGCTGTCCCGTTGCAGCAGGCCGTAGCTGGTGAGCACCAGATCCACGTCCTTCAACGCCTTCTTGAGTTCGACGGGGGTGGAGGGTCGGCGCGGACCGTAGTGCTCGATTACGGCTAATTCCGGCGTGAACGATTCCGCCTCTCGTCGCCAGTTGGTGAGCACCGATGTGGGGGCCACCAGCAGCACCGGGCGTTTCAGTTCCTGCTCCGCTTTGAGGTGTTGCAGGAAGGCCAGCAGCTGGATCGTTTTGCCCAGTCCCATGTCGTCGGCCAGGCAGGCCCCCTGGTCAAAGCGGTGCAGGAAGGCCAGCCAGCCCAGGCCCCGCTCCTGATAAGGCCGCAACTGGCCGCTGAACCCCTCCGGGGCCGGTAACGGATCAGGGGCCTTCTGCTGGTGGTACTGCTCCAGCACCGACTGAAGCCGTGGGCCTGCATCAAAACGATGCACCGGCATCCGCATCATCAGCTCCCCTTCCGTTCCCGTGAGCCGCAGCGCATCGTCGAGGCTCAGTTCCGGTTTTGCGGCACAGAACCGTTCGGCATTTTTGAGGTCATTGGGCCGAAGTTCGATCCAGGCCCCCTTGTGCCGAACCAGGGGGCTGCGCTTGCCGCTCAGTCGCTCCAGTTCGCGCAGGGTGAGCGTCACCCCGCCGATCATCAGATCCCACTCCCAATCCAGACACTCACCGAGGGTGAAGCCCCGGGATCGTTCCGGCAGTTCCGCCTTGATCGCCAGACCCAGCCGGCTGGCCAGACCCCCGGAGAGGCTGGGGGGCAGTTCCACACCCACACCGGCATCCCGCAGCTGTCGGGCGGCCGTGCGCACCAGCACGAAAGCCTCCGCCGGGGTCAGCTGCATCGTGTCCGGTGTGGCGCTCTCCAGGCCCCGCTCGATGGGCGGGAACACCGTGAGTGCCCGTCCCAGACCCTCCAGCAACACTTCGCCGGGTTGATCCACCTGGATCTCACCCAGTTGCAGCATCTCGGCACCCGAGGCCCAGGCCGCGGCGGCAGGAAGCTTCAGGCTTGGGTCGGCCTCCGCCTGCAGCCCGAAGCGCAGTTCCCAGAGATCCTCCCCATCCGGAGGGGTGTGCAGCTCAAGGCAGGTGCGAGCGGCGGCGAATCCGCCAGCGATGCCTTCCCGCCAGTGATTGCTGGCGGTGGCCAGTCGTTCGGCCTCTTCATCACCGATCTCGATCACTCCGGTCTCCGACCCCAGGGCCTCTTGCCAGAGCGTCAGCAGTGGATCAAGGCCATCAGTGGAGGGCTCAAAGTCCTTGCGCAGCTGCGCGTCCACCAGATCTTCCAGCAGGGTCGCCACCCGCAGGCGTCCGCTGCGGGGCCGGCAGCTGGCCACGGGGTTGGCGGCCCGCATCGCCTCCGGCCGTAGCCGGGTGGTGCGGTTGCTCCGGCGCCCCAGTGGTTCGCGCCAGGGCAAGGCACAGGTGGCCACCAGCGGCAGGCTTGCCGCAAGATCCTCCAGCCGGCGCCTGTCCTCTTCTCGGTTCAGCAACGGCACCCAACGGGCCCGGTGGGGATACCCCTCGCCTTTGCTTAGTTCCATCTGAGGGATCCAGCGCCCGCGAGCCACCAGGCTCAGGGCCCAGCGCTGCAGATGGCTCCACCAGCGCAGTTCATCGGCCAGGTCAGGGTTGGTCCCGGACAGCGGCAACCGGGACAGCCACTCCGTGGCCGCGGATGGTTCCACCGCAAGACCCTGCACCTGCCAGGGCCACCATTCGACCTGCTTCGGGATGGGCTCGCCGGCCTGCATCGGCAGCCCGGTCCAGCCCGGTTGTTCCGGTGCTGGCTCAGCGGTTTTGCTTCGGCTTTTGCGCGGCTTCACCGTGCGGCTCGGCAGGGTGAGACAAGCCGTGGCATCGATGCTGCCTCCCGGCAGCAGGTCGCGTTCGCTGAGCCAGGCCTTGAGATCGTCGTGGCTGAGGGTGAAGGGATGCAGCGCCGGGGTGAGGCCTGGGCCTTCCGGGGTGGCCACCCGCCAGGTGTCAGCCCAAACGAGCAGTGCCGGTTGACCGGAACTGCTGGAGGTACGGATGGCGGGAAGCCAGGTGGCGTGCAGCAGGCTCATGGCCGCGACGCGGGCAGGAAGCGGAGGGTGCCGTGGAGCAGGAGAGCACTGCCGATCAACGGCAGCCAGGCCTGAAAAAGCTCCAGTAGTAATAATGCCAGGTCATCGACCTGCCAGTTGTCAAGGGGTAGCGGCATCCCGAGGCTGCGCAGCCCGCAGACCGCCCCCACCAGACCCGCTTGCAGATGCCCGTCATCGGGGTCCACCCGTTGCAGGTGGAAGGCCAGCAGTCCGTAAAACAGACCGCATCCGCCGGAGCGCACGGCGGCTTCCAAACCCCAGGGCAAGCTCAGCAGGCCAGCGCTGATGCCGGCAGCGAGAGCCCAGCCGATCGACTGCAGTCTCAGTCGCTGGCGAATCTCAGGATCATTGGGTGGAACGGCCACGGGCGCCGGCGGTTCAAAGGCGATCATGACGGCAGGATCCCCCTTTCCTGTCATGGTCGCCGCCGCATCGTCGTCTTCTGCAGCGTCTGCACCGCGCAGCGGTGAGGAGATCCGTGAGGCTTTCCTGAACTTTTATGCCGAGCGCGGCCACAAGCGGATGGCCAGCGCCTCGTTGATTCCGGATGACCCAACGGTGTTGCTCACCATTGCGGGGATGCTGCCCTTTAAGCCTGTCTTCCTCGGCCAGCAGGAGAGACCGGCGCCCCGGGCCACCAGTTCACAGAAGTGCATCCGCACCAACGACATCGAGAACGTGGGGCGCACGGCCCGGCATCACACCTTTTTCGAGATGCTCGGCAACTTCTCCTTTGGGGATTACTTCAAGCAGCAGGCGATTGAGTGGGCCTGGGAGCTCAGCACCGGTGTTTACGGCATCGACCCCAAGAACTTGGTGGTGAGTGTCTTCCGTGAGGACGACGAAGCCGAGCAGATCTGGCGCGATGTGGTGGGGGTGAACCCCAAGCGGATCATCCGTATGGACGAGGCCGACAACTTCTGGGCGTCCGGTCCCACCGGGCCCTGTGGTCCCTGCTCGGAGATCTACTACGACTTCAAGCCGGAGCTGGGCGATGAGGGGATCGATCTCGAGGACGACGACCGCTTCATCGAGTTCTACAACTTGGTGTTCATGCAGTACAACCGCGACGCTGAGGGCACCCTCACGCCGTTGGCCAACCGCAACATCGACACCGGCATGGGGCTGGAGCGGATGGCCCAGATCTTGCAGAAGGTTCCCAACAACTACGAAACCGACCTGATCTTTCCGCTGATCAAAGCAGCCGCGGACCTGGCGGAGGTCGACTACCACCAGCTCGACGACAAGGGCAAGACGTCGTTGAAGGTGATCGGTGATCACAGCCGGGCTGTGACGCAGCTGATCTGTGATGGCGTCACCGCCAGCAACCTCGGCCGCGGCTACATCCTTCGACGCCTACTGCGCCGGGTGGTGCGCCATGGTCGCCTCCTGGGCATCGACAAACCCTTCCTGGTCACCATGGGGGAAGCGGCGATTGCCCTGCTCAAGGGGGCCCACCCCAGCGTGATTGAGAGGCAAGAGGTGATTCTGGCCGAACTCCAGCGAGAGGAAGCTCGCTTCCTTGAGACCCTCGAGCGTGGCGAGAAGCTGCTGGCGGAGGTGCTGGCCTCCAAGCCGAAGCAGATCAGCGGCGCCCAGGCTTTTGAGCTCTACGACACCTATGGCTTCCCCCTGGAGCTCACCCAGGAAATTGCTGAGGAGCAGGGCTTGGTCGTTGACCTCGATGGCTTCGAGGCGGCGATGGAAGAACAGCGTCAGCGGGCCAAGGCGGCGGCGGTGAGCATTGATCTCACGCTTCAGGATGCGATCGATCAGGTGGTGAAGGATCAGGCGTCTACTTGTTTCCGGGGGTATGAGGCCCTCGACCACTCCTCCTGCGTGCAGGCGTTGGTGGTGAATGGCGAACCCGCCACCACCGCAAAGGCGGGTGATGCTGTTCAGGTGGTGCTCGACACCACACCGTTCTATGGAGAAGGCGGTGGCCAGGTGGGCGATTGCGGGGTGCTGGCCGGTACAGACCTGATCGTGCGGGTTGAGTCGGTGAGCCGCAGCCGTGATGTGTTCGTGCATGCCGGGCGGGTGGAACGCGGTGAGCTCTCCTTGGGTGAGACCGTGACAGCTCAGGTGGATCGCGCCTGCCGGCGCCGGGCCCAGGCGAATCACACGGCCACCCATCTTCTGCAGGCTGCGCTCAAGCAGGTGGTGGATCCGGGAATCGGTCAGGCCGGCTCGCTGGTGGATTTCGATCGACTGCGCTTTGACTTTCACTGCCCCAAGGCGGTGACGGCGGAGCAGTTGCTGCAGATCGAAGCACTGATCAACGCTTGGATCGCCGAAGCCCATGGGCTTGATGTGCAGGAGATGGCGATTGATCAGGCCAAGGCGGCCGGTGCCGTGGCGATGTTTGGGGAGAAGTACGCCGATGTGGTTCGCGTCGTTGACGTTCCCGGTGTGTCCATGGAGCTCTGTGGTGGCACCCACGTCGCCAACACCGCAGAGATCGGTCTGTTCAAGATCGTGGCGGAAAGTGGCGTCGCTGCTGGTATTCGCCGGATCGAAGCCGTTGCGGGCCCAGCCGTGCTCGCTTATTTGAACGAGCGCGATGCGGTGGTGAAGCAGCTGGGGGATCGCTTCAAGGCCCAGCCCGCTGAGATCGTTGATCGTGTTGCCGCTTTGCAAGAAGAGCTCAAGGCCACTGGCAAGGCCCTGGCGGCGGCTCAGGCGGAACTGGCGGTGGCCAAGGCAGGAGCTTTGGCCGCCAAGGCCGAGGCGGTGGGTGACTTCCAGCTGCTGGTGGAACGCCTCGACGGGGTCGATGGCGCAGGTTTGCAGGGAGCCGCCCAGAGCCTGGCGGATCAGCTGGGGGATGGCGCTGCTGTAGTGATCGGCGGTTTGCCTGATCCCGGCGACCTGGGCAAAGTGATTCTGGTGGCGGCCTTCGGCAAGCAGGTGATCGCCGCCAAGCTTCAGGCCGGCAAGTTCATTGGCGGAATCGCCAAGCGCTGTGGCGGCGGTGGTGGTGGCCGCCCGAACCTGGCTCAGGCCGGTGGTCGGGATGGCGCGGCTCTAGCTGATGCTCTGCAGGCCGCTCAAGCCGAATTGGAGCAAACGCTTCGGGCCATTTGAACAACGACCGCTCCTGCGTTGAGGTGCTGCATTAAGAGATCAGATTTTGAAAGAGGGCTTTCATTCGTCTCACCACATCACGACTCGCTGAAGGTTGTGGTGTGATACTCAATTGGTCCAGCTGGGCTTGTCGAGTACTGATCATCTGACCAAAGGTTTCAATCAAGCCAGGTTTTTCTTCAATTAATTCGGCGATGGCTTGTCGGTCTATTTCAAGCAGATCGACTTTGCAAATACTTTGAATAGTTGCGCTGCGTGGAGTGCCTGCGAAAACAGTCATTTCTCCGAAAATATCGCCGCTTTTAAGCCGAGCTATTTCTGAGTTGTTTTGTGCGATTGCTGGCTTCCTGATGGATACATGTCCATCGATCAGCATGAAAAGCGAGTTGCCGCTTTCATTTTCAGTGACGATAATTTCTCCAGGTCCATATGAGCATAGTGAGCTCATCTCCATCATCTTTTGGATTTGTTGATCAGAAAGAATGGAAAACAGTGGATTTTTCTGGAGAAGTTTGCCTGCTGCTTTAAGTAATTTTGCTTTATTGGTATGCATGGATTTGGGTGGTTGGCTGTTTTTGCTCAGCCGCACATCCCGAACGCTGAAGGGGAAGCTAAAGCCTTCGCGTTGAAGTGCATACCAAAGCTGTTCTTGCAGGTCGCCTCGAAGCGCACGACTCTGGCCATAGTCTTCTTGCCAATTAATCCATTCGTAGTTGATGCAGCTCTCTTCGAATGATCTGATTCTGATGATGCAGGCTGGTTTGCGAAGAACCAGGGGGTGATTGTCGGATATTTTTTGCATTAATTTCTTGGCAATGTCTGGCGGCATGTTGTAGTCAAGGCCGACAATTAAACGGTTGCCGTGGGCTCCATTGCTCGTGAAATTTTTGATCGTGCTGGAGTTGGAACTGGTATGAGGGAACGTCAGTTTTGAGCCGTGGAGGCTGTTGATTTCTGTGTCTCTCCAGCTGATCGATGCAACGCGTCCAATCTGTCCATCGATTTCGACCCAGTCTCCTTCCCGGATCACCTGCTCCAGTTGAAGGCTTAATCCTCCGATGAGGTCTTTGAGCGGATCCTGTGCTGCTAATCCAAGAACAGCCGTGAGGACTGCCGACGTTGTGACCAGGCCCACCAGGTCGATACGGGCCTGTTCCTTCAGGTTGAGTGCGATCAGGAGCATGCTCCCGATGATGAAAATCACATCTCGCAGAATCTTTGGGCTGGATGGCAAGATTCGAAGTGTGGGCAGCAGTTCGAGGATCAGCCAAACCAGGCAACGGCTGATGGCAATCGAAGAGAGAATGCCGCTGATGATGCTGGCATCAATGCCTGCTGAGATTGGAATCTGGAGGGCTTGGATGGACTGTTCCGTCGTGGATGCCAGCAGTGCGATCCAGGGTATGCGCCACGGAAAAAGCGGTACGCCAAATCGTTGGCAGATTCGCTTGATCAACAGTCCTGCCAAGGGCGCAGCGATCGTGCACAGCCATTGAAGTGCCAGGTTCATGGTCCACTGACCCGTTTCATCTCATTTTGAGCGAATCTCATGGTCATGGCAGAACGTTTTTCGATCTTGCGGGCTTTGGGTGAGAACTAATCTCAGCTTGTTTTGGGTATATATTTTTTCCTGGAGTTACCTTCTAATAATCAATGATTTCCCTATGGCAAGAAATCTACTTGCTGGAGAGATGCTTTGTCCTGCTGAGTTGAGCTGATGACGCCGCGCCATAAGGCGCTATCAAGGTCAACCATTCGCCGCTCTTTTGTTGCCAAGTGAATAGGAACATGGGTAAAGAAATTGTTCCAGTAGCCAATCACAAGATTGGTTTTTCCGCTCATGCCAGCATGAACAGCGTATTCGGCAAGTAGGTGGCAATACACCGCATCAGCTGCATTTGCTGAAACACTCCGGATGTGATAGCTCGGATCAAAGTACTTGATGCTGATAGGAATATTCTTTTGTTTGAAGTGGGCCGTGATTTCCTGCTTAAGCAATTCTCCAATGTCCTCCTTGAGGACGTTGCCGGATGCATCGATCATTTTTTTGCTATTTTTAAAAAGCTCTTGACCTGCGCCCTCTGCGACAACAATTACCACGTGGTTGTTTTGTTTGAGTCTGCAATGAATGGCTGTGCAAATGCCGTCGGGTCCATCGAACTGAAAAGGAGTCTCCGGAATGAGGCAGAAATCTACAACCGAATTTGCTAGCGATGCTGTGGCGCTTATGAAGCCAGAGTCACGCCCCATCAGCTTCACGATGCCTATACCATTTTCAGCGCCTTCCGCTTCGTGGTGGGCCGACGTGATGATTTCAGAGGCCACCTGTACAGAGGTTTCGAAGCCGAAGGTTTTTTCGACAAAGCCAAGATCATTGTCGATAGTTTTTGGTACGCCGATAATGCTGATGTTGGCTTGGCGTTTGTTGGCAGCTTCTGCGATTGCTTGAGCTCCCTTGAGCGTCCCATCTCCGCCAATGCAGAACAGGAGATTGATGTTTCTCCTCTGAAGCTCGTCCACCATGGCCTCTGGATCCTGATTGCCCCGTGATGACCCCAGAATGGTTCCTCCCTGTTTATGAATTTGATCAACCACTGAGGAGTTTAATTGCATCGGTTCATGTTTCGATGCCTTGGTTAGCCCCTTGTATCCATAACGTATGCCGAGAATGTTTTCAACTCCGTAGTCCTTTTCGAGTTCATTTACCAGCCCCTTGATCACATTGTTTAACCCAGGACAGAGGCCTCCGCAGGTGATGATTGCAGCGCGAGTTGATTTCGGATCGTGGAAGATTTTTTGTCGTGCACCTCCTTTTTCGAAGGCAGGTAGTTTTTCGCATGTTTTGAGTTGATGATTCAGGTTCTCGATTTGGCTGGAAAAAATAATTCTCTCTGCGTCGTTGATAAAAACTTCGTGGCTGCTTGGATTGATGTGCGTCGGATCCCCGAGTTGTTGAACGTCAAAGTCGAATGCATTTGGATTCGCCAGAACGTTCTCGTAGGCCATGCGTGTGACGACACTGAATGCTTGTAATCTGACTCCAGCTTTTTCACTCGGCAACCAACGGCGGCGTGTCGTTCTTTTCCCTCTCGTCTGGTGGCGCGATTAGTGACACGCTGCCAACCTTGAACAAATGTTGGCTGCAGGTGTCAAAACAAGCAGTTTTTGTTCAAGCCAGTGCCTTACTGCTCCTAAGTAGCGCCCTTTGGTTGCAGCCGTCCCGTGCTGCGCAGCCGCGCATTGTTGAGGTTCCGTCTGGTCCTGCCTTCGTCAAGCTGCCAGGCGCTTTAGAGATCAAGGCCCGCTCCGGTCAGTCGCTGAAGACGAACACCTTGTTGCGCACCACCAAGCCTGGTCGTATGCAGGTGATGTTGGGCAACGGTCGTCAGTTCCGGATGGGGGGCGATGCCCAGTTGCGCCTGGGTTCGTCTAACGTCGAACTGTTGAAGGGGTCCATCATTGGCTGGATCAAGCCAGGGACGCCCCGTCTCAATCCCTTCACGATCAAAACTCGTTTGGCCACCGCCTCGATTCAGGGGACCACTGTTTTCCTGGAGTTTACGGATCAGCAGTTCAAAGTGTTCAGCTGGGAAGGCACGGTGCAGGTGAAGACCAGCAATGGACGACGTTTCACGTTGAAGAGCGGTCAGCAGCTTCTGTTGGATCTGAAGCGCCAACTGGTCGAAGTCAGTGGGCGCTTGGATGGTCTTGAAGCCGCTTTGGGGCAGCGCAGTGGTGTCGTGACGCCGTCGACGCCAGGTCGAGACGGATCCCGCAGTCCCCGGTCGCGTGCACAGGATGCGCAGGCGTTCGATTGGGAGCCCCCTCAGCCGATTTCCAGGCAGGACGCGGAGCGACGCCTCCAGAAGAGCCTTCTGATCAACGGTTTCTCGACCCCCTTGGAGACGTTGCCTGATATTGAGCGGGAACTGGGGGTTACGGCTCCAGCCCGTTGAGACGTTTGATCCGACGGCATCTTGTTGCGTCTCTTTGGCGGGCTTCACTGCTGTTGCCCCTGGCCTTGCTGCCGTTGCTGACGCGGTTGGACGCCACAGGCCGGCAGCTCCTCTTTCAGTGGCGTGGCCCGATTCAGCCTCCTGATGACGTGGTGCTGCTGGGCATTGACGAGGCGTCTCTGGATCCGCAGTTGTCCGATTTCGGCCCGTGGCCTTGGCCGCGTGCCCTGCAGGCAGAGCTGGCCCGTGCGGTCCTCCGTAAGGGTGCCCGCCGTGTTGTCTTCAACATCGTCCATGTCGGGCCAAGCAGTTTTGGACTAAGCGACGACCGCGCGTTTCAAGACGCACTGCAACCGTGGCAAGACCGGATTGTGTTGAGTGCCTCGCTGGTGCGTCAGCAGTTGGATGGTTTCGAGCAGGTTCAACTGCGACGTCCCTGGGATGCGAGCTATCCCGTCGGCCTGTCGGCGTTTTCGATGAATGCCTTCGGGGTTGTGCAGGCTGTTCCAGGGCTGGCTCGCCTCAAAGGGATGCTCAGTGCATTCCCCGAGCCTCATCCGCGACCTCTGGCGCACTTGGCGGCGGGGGTGGCGTCCTCGCCAGGAGACGATGGCATTGATTTTCTGGGTCCCAGTGGCCACGTTCCCGTGATCCCCGCCTGGGCGGTGGGGACGCTTTCGGACGACAGCTGGCGTGACAAGACCGTGATTTTCGGCTCTACGGCGCCATCCCTGGGCGATCAGCTGGAGACGCCTTTTGGACAGCAAAGTGGCTCCGAGGTTTTGTTGTCCGCCATTGCCGGTTTGCAGAGCGGCCGCGGCTTTCGATCACCTGATGTCTCTCATCTGGTGGCGTTGATGGTGATCTGGTTGCTGTTGTGTCAGTGGCGCATCGCTTCTCCATCGACTGCCCTCGGGACAGCGATCACGACCGCTGCTCTGGAGGCTCTCGCCACGGGGTTCGTTGTTGTGGCGTGGTTCAACGGCCTCTGGCTGCCTGGGGCAGCCTTGATGCTGATGCCGTTGGTCGCGGGAAGTCTCAGAGCGGGGGATCAGTTTCAGAGGGAAAGCGCGCAACGCAGATTTCTGCATTCGGTGCTGTCCCGTCGGGTGTCACCGAATCTCATGCGCGACATGCTGCGCTCGGGGCAGGACAGTTGGACACGTCTTGGAGGTCGTCGCGAGCGCTGTGTGGTGTTGTTCACCGATTTGGTGGGATTCACGGCCCGCAGCAATGTGATGGATGCGGAGGCCCTGTTTGGTTTGTTGAATCGCTACTTCGAGGCGATTGCGGCTCCGGTTTTGCAGGAGCAGGGGTTGTTGGACAAATTCATCGGAGATGCCCTGATGGCGGAATTTGGGGTCCCCGTGCATCGGGGCGATCGAGCTGAGGCTCTCGCGGCAGTACGGGCCGCTCTGGCCATGCAGGCCAATCTTGAGACTCTCAATCGAGAACTGGAACAGGAGGGGGTGGAGCCGCTTCGTCAGGGAATTGGCATCCACTGTGGTGAAGTGATTGCTGGCAATCTCGGATCAAGCCATCGACTGGAGTACACCGTGATTGGTGCAGCAGTGAATCTGGCCAGCCGGCTGGAATCTCTCACAAGGCAATTCCCGAACTATCCGGTTCTGATGAGTGGAGATGTCAGAGATCTGATCGCCGAGGATGTTGTGGTGCATGACTTGGGCTCCCATGTAGTGAAAGGCTGGCCGGATCCCATCGCCGTTTTTGGCTTGATCTCACTGCGCTCCGATTTTTGATCGGGTTGAACAGTGGAATTGGCTCAGCCGGCTTCAACAACCTTTCTCTGCCCTTGAACATAGGCTTCAAGAACATGATTGGGGATCAATTCATATTCGGATTTGCCTGAGAGGAGGTAGTCGAGAATGGCTTCTCCACTTTGGGGATTGGTGGCAAAGGGGATCTGATATACATCGCAGAGGCGTCCCAGGGCTTCGATGTCGGCATGGTGGGGGTGAGCAGACAGTGGATCCCTGAAAAAGATCACCCCGCAAATATTCTTTGTTGAGATCAGCGTGCCAACCGCCTGATCTCCACCCAGAGGGCCAGACGCCACCTTTTTGCTTAGAGAGAGGCCTGTTTTGGCGTAGAGCATGCTGCCGGTGGTGCCGGTTGCAATCAAGGGAAATTTCTCAAGCTTTTTGGTGTGAATGCTGCAGAATTCCATCAAACTTGCCTTCATGTTGTTGTGCGCTATCAGGGCAAGATATTTGCGTTTGTCGTTGTAGCTTTCTGCTAAAAGCTGTTCATCACGTGCGCGTCCTATCGCCCTGAAGTATTCACGGTATTTCAGGGCGAGAGGTTGGTTTTTATCGAGAAAAGCGTTGAAGTTGAAGAATGAAAATCGCCCAACTGTTGTTGGTTCTATCGTTTCAACATCTGCTCCGCGTGTCGCCTCGTCTGAGAAAAGGCTTTCGCCAATAAATGCTCCTTTTTTTTCGATTGCAATTTGTCGTTTGCCGTCAAGAATCTGTACCAGTCCATCAAGAATGAACACCATGCTGTCTGAGGGCTCGCCCTTTTTCATCAAGATGGTTTCTTTGGGGATCTCCTCGATCGTCAAATGTTCCGCCAGGCTCGCAATCTCTTTGGTGCTGAAGGAATGCTTCAGGTTGCCCTCGTCTTGCAGGGCCTCGATCAGGGCGTTGCGATCCATCTGCGATAAGGAATTAAACGGACCTTAAGAGCCTTGGTCTCAATCAGCTGTTTCATTGGTGTCGTTGCCCTAGCCAGGGGCTTTGATTCACAGCAAGCTGATTGGACGAGCTCTCGTGGAGTTGTCCTTTGTCTGCGTTGACCTCGGCTGACCTGAAGTTGATGCCTCTGTTCAGCGATTTGGCGATCGAACAGCTGGAGCAGCTGCTGGATCGCCACCGTGAAACCACCCATCAGGCAGAGCAGTTAATTGTGATGGAGCAGGACTGGGGCGAGTCTTTGTTTCTGCTCCGCTCCGGTTTGGCGAAGGTGCGCACCTACACCGCGGATGGAGATGAAGTGGTGATGTCTCTCCTTGGTTCGGGCGATGTCTTCGGCGAAATGGCAGCACTGGATGGAGCAGTTCGCTCCGCCGACGTCGTCGCTCTGACGCCGCTTCATCTGGTGAAGTTGCGTGCAGCACCCTTTGCATCGCTCCTGCAGCGTGAGGCTGGTTTTGCTCTGGCCTTGGCACGCCTTGAGGCGTCGCGATTGAGGGATTTAAATCAGCGCTTCGCCTTGCAGAGCGCTGACGCCACAACACGATTGCTCGACACCTTGGCGTATCTGGCGCGCAAAACCGGCCCTGACGCGCAGCCCACTGCTGTCATCCCACCATTGGCTCAGAAGGAAATTGCACTTGTTGCAGGTCTGGCCCGGGAAACAGCCTCAAGAACGCTCAGCAAACTGCGGACGCGGGCAACGGTGACGGTTACAGACGAGGGGGCTTTGCAGCTCGCCGACCTTCAGCCCCTCGTGAAACGGGGCCTGTTGCCTCAGTCTTGAAGGTAGGTGGTCTGGCGCAGGCTGCTCTCCAGATGATCGAGAAGACGTCGTGATTCGTCGATGCGGAGCTTTCCGTTGTTGATGGCTGCCTCTGCAGCCACCCGCAGCCGTTCCAGCAACGCGCGCGGATCGTGCTCCATGGCCTCGAGCACATCGGCATTGGTGTCGCCACGGACCACATGATCGATGCGGTAGCTGCCTCCAGGACTGAGACGGATGTGAACAGCGTTGGTGGTGCCGAACAGGTTGTGGAGGTTGCCCATCACCTCCTGGTACGCGCCGCTGAGGAAGAGGGCAATCAAATAGGGCTCGTCGCCTTCCAAAGCGTGCAGCTCCAGAAGGGTTTTGGGCTGACCTTCACCGATGAAGCGATCGAGGCGCCCGTCGGAATCGCAGGTGAGGTCGGCCAGGCTGGCCAGGCGGCTCGGGCGTTGCTCGAGCTTCTGAATCGGCAGGACGGGGAAGAGTTGGTCGATGGCCCAGGTGTCAGGCGCTGACCTGAAGATCGAAAAGTTGGCGTAATACGTCCCGGCCAAGGCTCCACGGAGGGCAGACAGCTCCTCGGGCACGGTCTGATCCGCTGGAAGTCGGCTGGCGATCGCATCGGCGCAGGCCCAGGTCAGTTGCTCTGCTGTCGCGCGGTCGCGCAGCCCCATGTAGCCGAGTCGGAACGCTGCGAGGGCGTCCTGTTTGAACTTCAGTGCATCGTTCCAAGCCTCTTGCAGTCGAACCAATTCGGCCTCCGCTGAGCTTGAGAGCTCCTGGATCGTGGCCAGGGTCTCCCGCAGATTGCGAACGGTGAGAGGTTCATCGTTGCGGTGGCTGGGAACGGAAGCAGGCAGTGCACTGCTTCCCAGCACGTCGAACACCAGCAGCGAGAAATGGCTGGCAATGGCTCGCCCGCTTTCGCTCACCAGGGTGGGTACCGCAACCCCATTCGGTTCACAGCACTCCCGCACCGTGGCCACCACATCGTTGGCGTAGTTCTGCAGGGAATAGTTCGTTGAGGCGGCCGACGCGGTGCGGCTGCCGTCATAGTCGATGCCCAGGCCCCCACCGACGTCGAGAAATCCCATCGGCGCACCGAGCCGTGTCAGCTCCACGTAGATCTGGCCGGCTTCCTGCAGCGCGTCCTTCAGCACAGCGATGTCGTTGATCTGGCTGCCGATGTGGAAATGGAGCAACCGCAGATCCTGCAGCAGATCGTGTTGCTTCAGGCGTTCAACAGTGGCCAGCAGATCGGGGATGGACAGTCCAAATTTGGCCTTGTCTCCCACGGAACTGCCCCATCGCCCGGTGCTGCGGCTCGACAACTTGGCGCGCACGCCGATGTAGGGAGCGGCCTCAAGGCTGCGGCTGGCTTCGATGATGCGGTCGACCTCATCGGGTTGTTCGATCACGACCACTGGTTGGCGTCCCAAGCGGCGCGCCAGAATCGCTGTCTCGATGTAAAGCCGATCCTTGTAGCCGTTGCAGATCAGCAGTGCCTCCGGGTCATCCAGCAACGAGAGGGCAATCAGAAGCTCGGCCTTGCTTCCTGCTTCGAGTCCGAAGTTCCAGCGGTGGCCACAGCTCACCAGCTCCTCCACCACATGCCGCTGCTGGTTGCACTTGACGGGGAAGACCCCTTGGTAACGACCGCGGTAGTCGTACTGCGCGATCGCGCGTTCAAAGGCGGCGTGCAGGCGCTCCAACCGGTCTTCCAGGATGTCGTCGAAACGAATCAGAAGTGGCAAACCGAGATTTCGACCGCGCAGTTCGGCCACAAGATCCACCAGATCCAGGCTGCCGCCACGCTCCCCCTGTGGCTGAACACTGACATGCCCGCGGCCGTTGATCGAGAAGTACGGATCGCCCCAGCGGTCAAGGCCATACAACGCAGCACTGTCCTGAATCGACCAGTGTTCGCTGTCTGACACCTGCGTTTGCCTGAAGAGATTGTTTGGAATCTAGGGACATCCCATGCGATTCCCATCGTTGGTGCTTGCCAAGCGGGGTGGCCAGCACTGACGATGGCGGCGCTTTTCATTCACACCAATCCATGGCCGAACGCACGTTCATCGCCATTAAGCCCGACGGCGTCCAGCGTGGTCTGGTGGGCGAGATCCTCGGCCGCTTTGAGCGCAAGGGATTCAAGCTTGTGGGTCTGAAGCAGATCACCCCCAGCCGTGCCCTCGCTGAACAGCATTACGGCGTCCACAAGGAGCGTCCCTTCTTTGCTGGCCTCGTCGACTTCATCACATCTGGCCCTGTCGTGGCCATGGTCTGGGAAGGCGATGGCGTCATCGCCAGTGCCCGCAAGCTGATCGGTGCCACCAAGCCCCTCGAGGCCGAGCCCGGCACCATTCGCGGCGACCTGGCCATCAACATCGGCCGCAATGTCATCCATGGGTCCGATGCCGCCGAAACCGCTGCGTTTGAAATTGGTCTTTGGTTCGATGCCTCTGAGCTGAACGATTGGACCCCTTCCGACCAGACTTGGCGCGTCGAGTCCTGAGGGGACCGACCGCTTCAGCCTGATCCGCTCACCACGGTGTGCTGATCAGGCTGAAGCCTGCCCAGTAGTAGGGAGATTTCATGGCGATTGAGCTGCCAGAACCGCGGATTGCCGCCACTTGGGCTGATTGAAGGGCCTGTGCTTTGGTCCGGCTTTCGGGCAGTTCGCTGTAGAAGGCCTTCATCAAATTTGTGGTCGATTGATCGTTGATCGACCAAAGCGTGCCGATGGCGGATGGAACGCCAGCCTTGAGGGCGAGTCCTGCAAAGCCATTGGCAGCATCGGTGTCTCCCAGAGCGGTTTGACAGGCACTGAGAACGATCAGATCCGCTTTGGATTGGTCCCAGTCGATCGCATTGAGGGCCTTGAGTGTCAGTTTCTGATCCCACAGTTGGATGTAGGAGGCTTCGACCTTGCCGGGTTGGAATTGCGCGTGGGTGCTCACGTGCAGTGCCGAGAAGGGTTGCTTCGACAGGTTTTGGTTGATCCGTGTTTGCGTGAAGGCCTGGTTCTCCAGACGGGTGACGCCCCATTGGCCTTGGCCTGTGGAGCTAAGGCTTTTGCTGAGCCCGGCGATTTCCTTCTTTGTGCCTGGTAAGGCTGGAATCGATGGATCCTGAAATTGACTGGCTCCCATGGCCAGCAGTTGGCCGCTCTTGAACGGCTTGTAGTTCGTCTCAATCAGGTTGAACGCGGGGATCCGCGCCATGGCATAGGTCTCGATCAGATAGGTGCCGTCGTTCGATAGGGCCGGTAGGGCTAGATCCTTGACCCCGTCGCCGAGGCAGAACAGCAGCAGATCGATCTCGGCAGCAGCCAGCTCCTGCTCATAGGGCTTGATGATCCAGTCATAAAGCTGTTGGCCGCTGGTTTGGCTCTGGGCCGCATCCATCCGCAGGATGCCCTTGTGAAACTGTCCAGAGACGGCGAAGAGCTCCGGGTCGGTGACGTCGTAAAAGTCCTTCACGATTGGTGTCCCGCTGGGGGGGATCAGCACCAGGTGCAGATGGGTCTTCCGCGGAATCACGTACAGCAGGGCTGAGCGGGTGCCGGTCTCGGCACTGAGGCGTTCCAGGTCGGCGGCGGTTTCATCAGCGGTTTTGCTGACCGAGGCAAGGTCTTCGCCGAAGTAATCCTCAAATTCCTTTTCGCGATCCCGTTCCATCTGCAGCACTTTCTTGGTCAACTCGGGAGAGGTTTGACCGTGGCTCGGGCCGCCACTCACCAGCAAGCCAGATCCCAAGGCAACTGCCAGTGAAAGGGTTGTCAACCTGTTGAGCATGGTCAGAGGCAGCACGTCTTCTTCGATTAGCTCTGAATGTCGGGTGTGGCTGAATTTGTAAGGCTTTGGTTACAAGAGACAGCCCCTCCCTTGGATGACGACCGATCCTGAAAGAAGGGTTGTCTTGGTGTGCGGGCGTCATGGGCTGTTCCGGTCTGCTGAAGCGGTTGTTAAGCGTCCTGATGCTGGGAGCGGTGCTCCCTGCAGCGGCCAGTCCCCAGCTCCGTTCCAGTTTTCCGGGGCGCCGAGTGGGGGGTGGAACGCGTGGTGAGTGCACCGCACGCTTGTTGATTCACCTCGTGCCGCAGAACAGCGTTTTTGCTCCGGATGTTGAACGCTTGCTGGGGACTTTGCAGGGTCCGACCCAGACTCCAAAGCCGTTGCTCATGGATCTGCGACGCCTGGCCTCAGCGGGCACTGTTGCCGGTGCCAAGAATCGCGTGCAACGCATTCGTCTCGATCCTTCGCCGGTCGGGGTCACGCTGTTCCGTGCGCCGTTGGCCGATGGAGTCGTCTGGGAATCCAGCTACCAGTGCCTCGAGCCAAACTCTGGCGTGGATCCCCTGAGCTGGGATGGGGGCTTTGATGCTCCACCGGCCATCACCTTGCTGTTGGCTGAGCCCACGCCGGTGGATCTGAGCCTTCAGGAACGACTGAAGGCACTTGCCAACCGATGTGACGGCTCCGTTGCCAAAGCGCGGTTGATTCAGGACTTCAACCTTGCGCCTCTGGATCTCAGCTCTTGGCCGGATCGTCTGCCGGTGCGTTGCCTGTTCTGAAGGCTGTACCGGGTTTCACGCCGTTTAGTTCGAGCACGTCCACGACCTGTTGGCGTCCTTTCACATGAAACCGACCTACCGAGTGCCAGATCAGGTCATCGTTCGCACACTGCTGCAGAGTTTGCCGACTGAACAGCGTGCGGCAGACATGGTCGCTGGGCACCCGGGCCAGGCTTTCCAGCCGCGATGCGCAGTTCACCGTGTCTCCCATCACGGTGTATTCCAGCCGTGTGCTGCTGCCCATCGAGCCGGCGATGAGTGGGCCTGAATGGATGCCGATCCGAATGCGCATGGGGGGTGCCTCTTCCCTGCTGAGTTCACGGTTGAGTTGCTCAAGCCGAGCGGCAATCGCCAGGGCAGCATCAATCGCGTGACGAGCATCCACGGCCTTGCCCTGGCTGATCGGTGCACCGAACACCGCCAGGAGACCATCGCCGGTGAACTTGTTAATGATGCCGCCGTGGTCGGTGATTTCTTTCACCAGCAGGGCCATGCCGCGATTGAGCCACAGCAGGAGATCGGCGGGGGCGAGCTGTTCCGAAATGCTGGTGAAATCCTGCGTGTCTGTGAACAACACGGTGGCGTCCACCTGTTTGCCTTCAAATTGACCATCGCGCAGCAGCGCGTCGCGTTGATCCCACAACTGAGAGGCGACTGCAGGGGAAGTGGTTTGCCCCAAGAGCCGTTCGATTTGTTGTTTCTGCCTTTGATGCAGGGCACCGCGTCGCAGCCAACCCACCCCCGCCATGACGGGTAGTGAGATCACCGGAAGGGTGAGGCCGATCCATAGCCCCTGCATCCAGAGCAAGGCGATGCCGCTGCTCGCCACTGCTGCGGTGAGGACAGCGGTGACCGTGATGCTTTGCCGAAGCTTGCGGAAGCTTTCGCCGAGGTAGATCCCGGTCAGGATCGCGAGCAGTTCCAGGCCACGATCGCTCCAAGGCGGCAGCGTTTTGAGCGACCACGGCTCACTCAGGCCATTCAGAAGTGCTGCGACCCGCAGCGCATGCACCTCGACGCCGGGCATGCGGAGTTGACGTTCTGTTCGGATGAAGCGGCTCTGCGGAATCTCGAACAGATCACGGAGGCTGGGGGCTGTGCTGCCCATCAGCACGATCTCACCCCTCAGCTGCTCCATTGTTTTGGCCTCTCCATTGGCCAGAGCCCGCAGGCTGATGGTGCGGAAGCTGCCGGGTTGTTGAAACGGAAGCAGCCGCTGATAGCCCGCGGCATCAAGGTCTCGGTAGCCCCCGGAATGCGGTAGCAGCCAGGGCCCGAGCCGTTCGGCCCTCTGCGGAGACCTCAGGGCATCGAGAAGGTCGGGTTGAAGATTCGATGTCTCCACCAGACGAACCGGCAGGCTCACGGTGGCGTCGTCTTGCCCGCTCACATGGACCAGGTCGCGCCGGATCACGCCATCGGCATCCACCACCAGGTCATTGAACGCCTGCTGCTCAGGCGGTGTGCCTGGAGGAGCTTGGATGCCCTCTGCTGCATTGAAGATGGCAACGACCTTGGGGTGTCGTTGGATCAACGCGCGGAGGCACGTTTGTTGCTCCCCGATGCCTTGGTCGCGATAGAGATCAAGGCCAATCGCACTGGCCTTGGCTTCTACTGCATTGCTGATGGCGCGACACAGCACGGCATCGTCGATGGGCCATCCGTAGTGGCTGATGTCTCCCTCATCGATTCCAGCGATGGTCACCGGGTGCCGTTGGGCGGAGTCAGTGGCCCTGAGGCTGATGACGGCGTCGTAGAGCAGCAGATCGATCGATTCGCTGATCCCGGTTGTGGCCAGTCCCCCCAGGAGCAGAGCTGCGGCGCCGACGATGCCGCCCTGGATCAGGCCATCGCGCAGGCGCTCGTTGAACCTCAAAATCGGCTCCAGTGAAAGTTCTTGAGCAGGGCGACGTTGTCTGCTGGTAGGGGGGCGTCCTGCAGGCTGGAGGCTGTGAGCTCTGCAGTGATCGCCGCAAGCAGCACCCCATTGCGGTGATGTCCGCAGGCCAGCCATAAGCCAGGGATCGGGCCAGGGCCAAGCAGAGGCCCTTCATCCGGCGTGCAGGGCCGGAAGCCCCACCAGCGTTCCATTGGTGGCCAGCCGGTTGCGATCGGTAGCAACGCTGCAATGCCCTGTTGGAGTTGCTTTTGCCCATCGGGGGTCAGTCCTTCGGCGAAGGCTGCATCCCGTTCACTTGTGGCACCCACCACGATCAATCCGTCCTCTCGGGGGACGAGGTACGTGCCTGGGCCAAAGATCACCCGCTTCAGGGCGTCCCGCGGGCCTTGCAGCGAGAGCATCTGGCCTTTCACCGGGAACACAGGGAGTTGTGGCACCAGTTGTTGGCTCCAAGCACCACTGCAGAGCACCGCTTGTCGGCAGTGCAGCTGCTGCTGCTCCCCCTCCGCACTGCGCAGTGCGACACCACTGAGTTGCCCACGCTCCCCTTGGAGCAGGTTCAACACCTCGGCGCCTTCCATGAACTGCACGCCCAGGGAGACACAGGCGCGCTCCAGCGCCCGCATCAGTTGCCGGCGGTTGTCGATCTGCCCGTCCTGTTCGAACAGCAATCCAGTGGTCCACTCCGGACCTAAGTCCGGGATCTCCTGTTCCAGGCCGGCGCGGTCCAAGGTTTGCCCTAGGTGGGCTGTGGGGTAAGCGTCGCGCTCTGCCGCTGTTCGGAACGGCACCACAATGCCGCTGGTGCGCAGGCCGCAGCCAAGACCGCTGTCTCGTTCAATCTGCGCCACCCAGCGTGGAATCTGCTCCAGGCTGGCCTGGCCGAGCTGCAGCAGGGTGCCGCTGAGGCCTTCGGCATGAGGAGCCAGCATGCCGGCAGCCACAAATCCGGCCGCTTCGCTGCGGCGGCGGCTGATCACGGTCACGTGCTGTCCGCGACGGGCCAACTGATGGGCCACCGCCAGGCCCATCAAGCCACCCCCCAGCACAAGCGTGGCTGGATGGTCTGCAGGAGTCATGGCTGGCTCAACTCTCCTGGCGTGGTGGATCTGTGTGCTTCAGCAGCTGCTCCAGCTGAGCCGCCGCTTCCCCCATGCTGTCAGGCCCATTGCGGAGGCTGCTGCAGATGTGCGTCAGTGCCGAGGCATCGCCGCGGGTTGTGGCATCAATGCCATCCAGCAAGAGGTTGATCATCCGGTTGCTGTTGCGGCAGCGTTCACTGCTCATGAGCAGCATTTCGGCCGCGAGTTCGGCGTCGAAGAGCACGGCTCCGTGCAGCGCCTCCCGCGAGAAGCGCAGGATTTCCGTGCTGGTATCCAGCACACGGACCCGCGCACCGTGGCGGGGCTCCCCGATTCCGAAAAGCGCCATTTCTCCCAGGACCGCTCCAGCACCCACTTCAGCGATGACTCTGGATGCATGGCCGGTCTGCTGGATTTCGACGGCGAGGCGGCCCTGTTGCACCAGGAGCAGGGAGTCGGCGATCTCGCCCTGTTCAATCAGAACGGCATCAGGATCCGGGTGGAGAAGCTCAGGGTCCAGCAGCTTCAGATGGGTCTGGAGCAGATTCCGCAGCCTGCGATTGATCGCTTCTGGCTCTTGTGTTGCGGGATCCATGCCGGCCAGGCAACAACACCCATCCTGATCGGCTCGGGCCTGATTCCATAGGATCCCGAGATTGCTTCACACCACGGGCGCATGGCCGACGCAGCAACTCAACTGGCCTGGGAGGCCGTGATCGGTCTCGAGACCCACGTTCAGCTGGGAACGGACAGCAAAATTTTCACGGCGGCATCGACCACATTTGGCGATGACCCCAACACCCACATTGATCCGGTGGTCTGCGGCCTTCCAGGCACGCTCCCTGTGCTGAATCAGAAGGTGCTCGAGTACGCGGTCAAGGCGGCGATGGCGCTGAACCTCAATATTGCGGAACACAGCAAGTTCGACCGCAAGCAGTATTTCTATCCCGATCTCCCGAAGAACTATCAGATCTCCCAGTACGACCAGCCGATCGCCGAGGAGGGCTGGATTGAGGTGGAAGTGGCCGAAAAGGGAAAAGACACCTACCTGAAAACGATCGGGATCGAGCGCCTTCATATGGAGGAAGACGCTGGCAAGTTGGTGCATGCCGGCAGCGACCGCCTGGCAGGATCTACCCATTCCTTGGTGGATTACAACCGCGCCGGAGTGGCCCTGGCGGAGATTGTCAGCAAGCCGGATTTGCGCACCGGTCGTGAGGCTGCTGAGTATGCCTCGGAGATTCGCCGGATCATGCGCTATCTGGGTGTGAGCGACGGCAACATGCAGGAGGGATCCCTGCGTTGTGACGTGAACATCTCTGTGCGTCGGGGTCCGGATGCCCCCTTCGGCACGAAGGTGGAGATCAAGAACATGAACTCGTTTTCCGCCATCCAAAAGGCGTGTGACTACGAGATCAAACGCCAGATCAAGGCCTACGAGACTGGCGAGCCGATCGTGCAGGAGACGCGGCTCTGGGATGAAGGCAAGCAGCTCACCAAGAGCATGCGCAGCAAAGAGGGAGCCAGTGATTACCGCTACTTCCCGGATCCTGACCTCGGCCCGATTGAGGTGAAGGCCGATCAGCGGGAGTCGTGGCGCTCTGAATTGCCAGAGCTGCCGGCGGCCAAGCGGCATCGCTATGCCGATGATCTCGGTCTATCCCAGTACGACGCACGGGTGCTCACCGATGAGCGGCCGATGGCGGATTACTTCGAAGCCGTTGTGAACGCCGGTGCCGACGCCAAGCTTGCAGCGAACTGGATCACCGGCGATATCGCCGCCTATGTGAACAGCAACCGGCTTTGCTATGCCGAATTGCCGTTCCGGCCGGACCAGCTGGCGGAGATGGTGCAACTAATCGATGGGGGCAAGATCAGCGGCAAGATTGCCAAGGAGATCCTGCCGGAGCTTCTGGAAAAGGGGGGGTCTCCCAAGGCGATCGTCGATGAGCGCGGCCTCGGCATGATCAGTGATCCGGCTGCGATTGAGGCCATCGTGGACGAGCTGCTGACGGCCCATCCTGATGAGGTGGAGGCCTTCCGAGGCGGCAAGACCAAGTTGCAGGGCTTCTTCGTCGGACAATTGATGAAGAAGACTGGTGGTAAGGCCGATCCCAAGCTGGCCAACCAGATTCTCAGCAAGAAACTCAAGGGTTGATGAGCGGAGCGGCAGCCATTCCCGACGCCTGGAAGGAGTGGTTGCTGCAGAACAGGGATCGTGGCTGTGATCCCGAAGGGTTAATGCAGCGGGCCCTCGATCAGGGTTTTCCACGCGATGCGATTGCGGCTGTTCTCCAGTCGTCATCCCAAGGTCTGGCGGCGACGGGTGCACCCACGGCCGATTGGCTCGCCTGGTTCGAGTCTCCCCTTACCCGTCCTGACCATCGGCCGCGCGCCTGGCGTCTGGATACGTCCCTTGCCCAGGTGTATGAGTTACCTGCACTGCTCAGCCACGAGGAATGCGAGGCGGTGATCGAAGCTATCAATGCGTCACTGCAGCCATCGACGGTGACCCGTGGAACCAGCGATTACCGCACCAGCCGCACCTGCCATCTGCGTCAGAACAATCCGGAGCTTGCTGCCAGCCTCGATCGGCGGTTTTCGGCGCTGTTCGGGGTGGATCCGCGCCTGTCGGAACCCATCCAAGGGCAGCGCTATGACCCAGGTGAGTACTTCAAAGAACACACAGATTGGTTTTCTCCGGGGACGGAGGAATACGCAACCCACACCGACAGTGGTGGGCAACGCACATGGACGTTGATGGTTTACCTCAACGCTGTTGAACGTGGTGGAGAGACGCTGTTCCGTCGCCTGGGTCGTTCGTTTACGCCCGTTCCTGGCATGGCATTGGCCTGGAATAATCTCCAGGCCGATGGAACCCCCAATCCCTTCACCCTGCATGAAGCCCTTCCCGTGGAGGCGGGGCACAAATGGGTGATCACAAAATGGTTCCGCTCCGAATTCGGGCGGAACGGTTGATTCAATGCATCAGCCCCGCGCTTGCGGCATGGGTGAGAGATCCGTTGTGAATGGTTTGCGTGATTGACCGTCCATCAGGGGCAATGCGCAGCACGGTGACTTGACTCGGTGGCATCCCGGCTTCCTGCCAGCCGGGTTGTCCGCCTGGGAAGTGGAAGATGAATCCTGTGGCATCCCGCTGAGCAAGGCACGGATTGTTGGTAATTCCCTGGTACATGCAGCGACCTGGTCGATAGTTGCTGAGGCCGCCATTCATGCGAATCGCTGCGTCGCGCGCCAGATTGAGGGCGCGCTTTGGTGCCATCGAGTCGGTCTGTGCCCGTGCAGGGGCTGGAAGATTGAGGGCTGGGCTGAGCAGAAGAATGGCCAGCAAAAGGCGTGGAAAGGTCATGGTTTTTGGAGTGAAGTTGAGATAATTGGGGGTTGCTTAGAAGCCAAAAAGTTGAATGTTGATGTGCTCAATGAGGTTGGAGTTGTGGTCTGGCTCTTGTGTTGGTTTGGTCTCCTGCTGTCTGGTCTCCTTGGGGCTGATGGCGGAAAATTGGATGAATTGGCAGGTCTCTCCAGTGCTGCAAAATTGCACCATTGTTGATGTGCTCCTGGCTTGGATGTGAATGCGTTTGTCGTCTGCAGCAGCAGAGTTTGATGCCAAAAAGCAACTCAGTAGGATGAGTGCAATTGGTTGAAGATTGTTTGGGATAAGCCTCATTTCGAATGGGCGTAAATGTTGTTCTCTTTGGTTTGGAATCAAGCAGCCCTGATCCATATCCAGGACTGCCGTTAGGTGTCAGTTAGCGGCTGTCAGATCGCGGCTGTCAGTAGGCGTGAGCAGGAGCCGCCAGCGACATCACGGAGGCGCCAAGGGCCAGGCATGCGGCGGCGACGGTGTTGAAAGACATGGTGATGAAGTGCTTGTTAAGTGGCCCGTTGCACGAGCTGACTTCACCTTCCGCGCAGTCGTCGCTGTTGGAGTTGATCCCGGTCTCTCAAGTTTGTGACCCTGATCACAGTCCGGCTGCGGGGCTCATCTGAAGCAGTGCTCTTGCCTGTTGTTCCCAGGCCCCTGGTTGGCCCGAATTGGTGATCACGTGGTCTGCTAAGTCGCGTTTGCGGCTGAGAGGCCATTGCGCGTCAATCCGTGCCAAAGCTGCATCCCGATTCATCCCATCACGGTTCATGAGCCGCTCCAGCTGCTGGGGGGCAGTGCAGTCCACAAGCCAGATTTCACTGCAGAGCGACTCCAAACCCGATTCGAACAACAACGGGATCATCAGCACCACGGCTGGCGCCTCTTTCAAATCGTCCAAGGCGACGTCAAATCGTTGCTGCACGGCGGGATGAATCAGCTGCTCCAGCCAGCGGCGTTCCCCCGTGTCGTTGAAGACGATCTGGCCCAAGGCGTCTCTGTCGATTCCGTTCCCCTCGGCGTTACGGACGCGTTGTCCATAGCGCTCGAGAACGAGCGTCGTGGCTGTGCTTTGAGGTTTGAGGACGTCCCTGGCGTATTGATCGGCGTCGAGAACAGGCAAACCTTCGTCAGCCAGCCAACGGCCCACGCAGCTTTTGCCGCTTGCAATTCCGCCGGTGAGCCCGATGCGTCGTTGCGAGAACTGCTCGCCAGGCGCCATGGTGTCGGAGCAGGATGCACTCAGTGTCTCGCGGCTTGTTAGCGGTGGCGATGGCTATGTCTTGGCAATCGATCCAGGGTGGTGTCACGGCACCGGATGGGTTCGAGGCGGCGGGCATCGTCGCAGGCCTCAAGCCCTCGGGCAGGCGCGATCTGGCCATGCTTCTCGCTCCGGCATTGGCGGTCTGTGCTGGCACCTTCACCAGGTCGGTGGTTCGAGCGGCCTGTGTTGATCTTTGCAGTGATCGCCTCTCCAGCAGCGGCGGTCGAGCCCGTGCGGTGTTGATCAATTCCGGGCAGGCCAACGCCTGTACAGGTGATCGCGGCCTGGTGGACAGTCAGCGCGCCACCCAGGTGCTTGCCGATCACCTGGGCTTGGATCCGGAGTCAGTGTTGATCTGCTCCACGGGAGTGATCGGTGTGCCGATCCTGATGCCAACTTTGCTGGCCGGACTTGGTCCGCTGATCGATGCCTTGGGCGAAGACGGAGGTGGTGCGGCAGCCCAGGCCATTCTCACCACTGATTTGGTCGACAAGCAGGTGGCCTTGGAGGCCGACCTTGGTGGACAGCGGGTCCGCATTGGCGGCATGGCGAAAGGTTCGGGAATGATTCATCCCGATATGGCCACCATGCTTGGTTTCTTCAGCTGCGATGCCGGAGTCGACGCCTGCATCTGGCAGGGGATGGTGCGGCGTGCGGTGCAGCGATCCTTCAATGCCATCACGGTGGATGGTGATACCAGCACCAACGACACGGTGCTGGCCTTTGCGGCTGGAGACCCGCTGGCGGAGCAACACCATCCCGCCTTGGAGCAGGGTCTCACGCATGCGATGCAGCAGTTGGCCCAGGCGATTGCTCGGGATGGTGAAGGGGCGACCTGTTTGATTGAAGTGCAGGTCGAGGGAGCTGTGGATGAGGCCGCGGCGTTGCAAGTGGCGCGCACAGTCTGTGGATCGTCCCTTGTGAAGACCGCGATTCATGGGCGGGATCCGAATTGGGGGCGGATTGTGGCGGCAGCAGGTCGCTCCGGCGTGACCTTCGATCCTGAAGCGGTTGCCTTGTGGATTGGCTCCCATCAGCTCATGGCGGGGGGGCAGCCTTTGGAGTTTGATCGGCAAGCCGCCAGTGACGTGTTGAGGCAGAAGGATGTTCTGATACGCCTTTCACTGGGTGATGGTTCCGGATCCAGTCAGGCTTGGGGCTGTGATCTGTCAGATCAATATGTGCGCATCAACGCCGACTACACGACTTAGTTCAAGCCTGTTTGTCTCATCTACAGTCGTTGCTATGAATTAAAAAAGGGGTGGTTACGCCTCCTGTTGATCAAAACAAGCAATGACTGTTTTGTTTGCTGTTCAATTCATCTAACGTCAATTTCCGATGCTGTAGGGGATGAAGTTATTGCGTTATTGTCACCCGGTATTTTGCAATGAGATCATGATTGAGCTATTTAATGGCCTTGTCGGAATGAATGTTCATTCGACAAAGGAGAGTGAGTTCTGTGTATTCCGTGTCTGAACGTAAAGAAATTCTTCGTCTGTAGCCTTTCAAGGCGAAGTTGCTTTTGGGTTTATGAAGGAGTGGTTGGATAGTCTAAATTTGCAAATTCCCACGAAAACATCTTCGTTGCGGCTTTGATTGTTTCTTGGTCCCAAAGATTTATTTCTGAAGGTATTTTTACGGTATTTTCCTTGAATCTTGGCATTTTATTTAAATCGATTGCAATTCCTAATTGATCATGGAGGATTTTCTTGGCGCTTTGAAGGTCTTCCAATTTGAAGACATGGTCAACACCCCATGTGGTTCCGTCCTTGTTGATTCCGAAAAGCAGATTGACCCCTCTAGTGTTGAGGTCTCCCTGGTCGTTGGTGATATGAGCGAGAAACTTTTCTTTTAACAGGTCTTGTTGGCGTAAAGGATTAGACTTTTTCCCCAGGATTTGTTGAATTTGTTTACCCTTTCTCCATCGGAACGATGATATCAGTCGATTGAAGGGATTTCGCAAGATGCCAAAGCTAAAATATTCTTTTGATTCGGGAAATTTTTTGTGGGCGGCGATGAGGCGTGCGTGTTGTTTGACTTTGATGCCTGGTCTGGCGTTCTTTCCATTTAAATAATTGATTTTGTTTGCGATGATGGCTGCGGCTCGATGCTGCTCTTCTTGTTTTTGAGCTCTAGTGACCCAATCGCCAGTATTTAAATAGTGAGAAAGTAATCCTTCGAAAGAGGAGCCAGCTGTTTTATTTGTTTTGACGAAAACAAACTTATGGCTGTTAGAAATAATCAATTCTTTTTCAGGGTCTCATTATTTACTTGACATTACCAGGGTCAAGGTTTTGCCTTAGGCATTGGAGTTTTGCTGCATAAGTCCAGGCCCCCAGGTCGTCGAGCGTTCGTTCTGTATCCCTGTCACAATTCGGCTGCGAGTTGGAACCACGTGTGGACCAGAGCAGCTCCCCCGACGCTCCCGTCGCGACCAAGGCCCCAGCCTGGTTGGGTCCTCTTGTGGCGGGTTGTTGCTTTGCCCTCGGGTATGGCATCACCCATCGGGTGCTGACGCTTCAGACCAATGCTGAAGATTCGAGCCCCGAGGCTTTCGCCGAGCTCGCTTTTCCGGGGGATTCCCTGCAGCAGCTCCGCACCCGGTTTGGTGGTGACGACGCTTCTTTGGAAGTGGATGTCACTGCCCTCGAAGCTGCCAAGGCTGCGAGCCGACCGCCCCAACCAGAGGTGAAGACAGCGATCAAACCTGATGTCGCTCTGCAGACGCCTCAACCACCCGTGTGGACGGCTCCGGCCTGGTCTGACCCTCAATCCATCGCGCCAGATCTTCAGCCGGAGGTGCCCGAAGCAGACGAGGCGGAGCCATCCACAGCTCAAGAGCAGGGGCCGGACGACAGGAATGCTGAGCCAGTTGTTGGTCCTGAAGCCACCGACGTTGTTCCTGCGGTTGTTGTCCCTGCAGCTGTTTTCCCTGCCGAGGATTCACCGGTGTTGGTGGCTGATCCGGAACCTGTTGTGGTTCCCCCTGGCGCCGAAGCCTTTTTTGAATCCATCGACCCTGTGATTCCTCCCCAGCCCTGATCTCCTGTCGGATCTGCCACAGTTGAGACTGTCTGCACTCGGTTCATGGGTTCCTCGGAGGCCTTGATTCGCGCCACCGTGAATCGCATCAGCGCGCGCCTGGGCCACGGCTTTGCGGATGCGGCGGCTGAGCTGGCGGTGTTGGCGCAAGATGCCCCACAACGGCTGCGTCAGGAATGGGATTTATTTCAGGACGAGGTGCTTGCAGAGGCGGAACGGATTGAACGGGGTGATCAGGCCATGGGGAGCACTGATGGGACGTCGTCCGCGGAACCGTCGGAGACGCCTCAAGCGGTGATCGACCGTCTCCGGGCCACGGTGTCTGATCTGAGCCAAGTGATCGAGGCACGCCCCTGATGCTCGGACTGCTGCGAGCGCTTCGGATCTGGCGCTCTGTCCTGACCTTGCTGCTGCTGCTTTGGTGGGATGCTCAATCCTGGACCTATCGCGGTGGCGTTACTGCGGAGCGTCGCGCTCGCCGCCAGCAAGGTCGAGCTCGCTGGTTGACGACCGAGCTGCTGTCTCTGGGTTCAGCCTTCATCAAGCTTGGGCAGCTGCTGTCCGCCAGGCCAGATATTCTCCCGGCGGGCTGGGTGGCCGAACTGGCGGCTCTGCAGGACAGCGTTCCGGCCTTCAGTTTTGATCAGGTGCAGACCGTGCTCGAAGAAGAGCTTGGTCAGCGCTGTGCAGAGGTCATTGACCTCGACCCAGAGCCCCTTGGTGCTGCCTCTTTGGCTCAGGTGCACCGCGCCAGTCTGCGCAGTGGCCGGCAGGTGGTGCTCAAGGTGCAGCGGCCTGGGTTGGATCGACTTTTTCGTCTTGACCTTGAGGTCATGCAGCAGGTGGCGGCTGTGCTGCAACGCCATCCCAGTTGGGGGCGTGGTCGCGATTGGCCGGCAATGGCACGGGAATGTCGACGTGTCCTGTTGCGTGAGCTCGATTTTCGCGTCGAGGCCCAGTATGCAGCGCGTTTTCGTCAACAATTTCTGGATGATGAGCGGATCAGGATCCCCGCTGTGATCTGGGAGTTGAGCACCCGCCGTGTTCTTTGTCTCGACTATTTGCCAGGTATCAAGGTCAATGATCGTGCGGAGTTGATTGAGGCCGGTATTGATCCAGTCAAAGTGGCTGAGGTGGGCGCGGCCAGCTATCTCAAGCAGTTGGTGCGCTTTGGTTTCTTTCACGCCGACCCCCATCCCGGCAACCTTGCCGTTGCCAGCGATGGCGCTCTCATTTACTACGACTTCGGAATGATGGGCCTGTTGTCGGACGGCTTGCGTCGACGCCTCGGGGCCATGGTTCGCGCTGCTGCCGCAAGGGATTCAGCAGCTCTGGTGGAGGAAATGCAGGCTGCCGGAGTGATCTCCGGAGGCATCGATGTGGGTCCGGTCCGTCGTCTTGTGCGGCTGATGCTGCAGGAGGCCCTGACCCCACCGTTCACAGCCAATGCGATCGACAAACTCTCTGGCGATCTCTACGACTTGGTCTATGGGCAGCCCTTCCGTCTGCCGGTCGAACTCATTTTTGTGATGCGAGCGCTGTCCACCTTCGAGGGTGTTGGCCGCAGCCTGGATCCCGCTTTTAGCTTGGTTGCGATTGCCAAGCCTTACCTCCTTCCACTCATGACCTCAAGCGGCTCCGGCAGCAACGATCTGTTCAATGAACTTGGCCGTCAGGTCGGTGCTCTCAGCAGCCGTGCTGCTGCTTTCCCAAGACGTCTTGATGAAAGTCTTGAACGCCTTGAGCAGGGGGATCTGCAGCTCCAGGTGCGTTTGGGGGAATCGGATCGTCAGTTCCGTCGGATGGCCCTGGCCCAGCAGTCGATCGGCCAATCGGTGTTGCTCGGATGCCTGGCTTTGGCCACAGCCATTGTTGGTGCGAGTGCCCGTCCGCTTTGGTCAATTCTTCCGGCTGTTGCCTCCTTACCGGTGGGGTTGGGCTGGTTCCGAATGCAGGTCAAGATCCGTCGCGATCAACGGTTGGAGCAGTTGCCCGGTTCCAACCGTTGAATCTCTCTTGGGGGCCTGAGATCAGGCCTTGCCGCGGGGACCTTGGCCAACAGCGCCGGCGTAGACGGCCTGGCTTCCCAGTTCGTCTTCAATGCGGAGTAGTTGGTTGTACTTCGCGACCCGCTCGCTGCGGCTGAGGGAGCCGGTCTTGATCTGTCCCGCGCGGGTGGCGACGGAGAGGTCGGCGATGGTGGTGTCTTCGGTTTCGCCACTGCGGTGGCTGATCACGCTGGTGTAGCCGGAGCGGCCCGCCAAATCGATGGCCTGAAGGGTTTCGGTGAGCGAACCGATCTGGTTCACCTTGATCAGGATCGAGTTAGCTGTGGAGCTGTCGATGCCCTGCTGCAGACGCTTGGTGTTGGTGACGAACAGGTCGTCACCCACCAGCTGCACCTTGCGGCCGAGGCGTTCGGTCAGCAGCTTCCAGCCATCCCAGTCGTCTTCCGCCAGGCCGTCCTCGATCGAAACGATCGGGAATTTATCCACCAATTGCTCGAGTTGGCCCACCATCTCGGCGCTGGTGTAACTGCCGCCATCGAAGGCATAGCGCCCGTTTTCGAAGAATTCGGTGCTGGCCACGTCCAGGGCAAGGGAGATCTGATCGCCGGGCTTGTAGCCCGCCTTGCTGATGGCTTCCACCAGGATTTCGCCAGCTTCCACGTTGCCGAGATTGGGGGCGAAACCGCCTTCATCGCCAACGGCGGTGCTCATGCCCTTGTCGCTGAGCAGTTTCTTGAGCGTGTGGAACACCTCGGTGCCCATGCGCAGCGCTTCGCGGAAGCTCGGAGCACCATGGGGAACCAGCATGAATTCCTGGAAATCCAGGCTGTTGGCGGCATGGGCGCCACCGTTGATCACGTTCATCAACGGCACCGGCAGCAGGTTGGCCATCGGGCCGCCGAGATAGCGGTAGAGGGGAATTCCCAGACCGTTGGCGGCGGCGCGGGCGGTGGCCATGCTCACCGCCAGGATCGAGTTGGCCCCGAGGTTGGATTTGTTGTCGCTTCCGTCCAGCTCCAGCATCGCGGCGTCCACGGCCGCCTGATCCAGGGCGGAAAGGCCACAGAGGGCTGGTGCGATCCGCTCCTCGATGTGATTCACGGCCTGGCTCACACCCTTGCCCATGTAGCGGTCGCCGCCATCACGCAGCTCGTGGGCTTCGTGCGCGCCGGTGCTGGCACCGCTGGGAACGATGGCCCGTCCCATGGCACCTCCTTCGAGAAGCACCTCGGCTTCAACCGTTGGGTTGCCGCGGGAATCGAGCACCTCTCGGGCCACGATGGTGTCGATGACGAGGTCGAGGGAATCGATCACGTTGGGACGCACGCTTAACCCGGGGATCTTATGAGTCGCCCCTCTCTCCCCTGTTGTGACGCGCCATACCTGGCCAGAATGACGGCAGGTTCTCGCTGCACGACGCTCTCCCATGCGGATGCTTCACACCATGCTTCGGGTCGCTGATCTGGAGCGGTCTTTGAGCTTCTACACCGAAGTCCTGGGCATGCAGCTTCTGCGTCGAAAGGATTACCCCAGCGGGCGCTTCACCCTGGCTTTTGTCGGCTATGGATCAGAGGAGAACCACACGGTTCTGGAACTCACCCACAACTGGGACACCGAGAGTTACGCCCTGGGCGATGCCTATGGCCATATCGCCCTTGGGGTGGACGACATCCGCAGCACCTGTGCCGGTATTGCCGACAAGGGAGGACGCGTGGTGCGGGAACCTGGCCCGATGAAGCACGGCACCACCGTCATCGCCTTTGTTGAGGATCCGGATGGCTACAAGGTGGAATTGATCGAGTTGTCCTCCAAAGCCCCCGTCTGAACCGGATGACCTCATCCCAAGCGTTGAACGGCAGCCTCACCCATGAGCCGGATCGCTTCAGCGATTCAGCCTGGGATCTGCTGCTAAGTGGTCAGGACGTCGCCCGACGCTGGCGTCATGAGCAGTTGGATGTGGAGCATCTGATCCAGGTGCTGTTCACCGACCCCTCCTTTCGGCGTTGGGTGGAGGCTTTGCCTCTAGCCAGTGATCTTTTGCTGGATCGGCTGGAGGATGTGCTGGCCGATCAACCGTCCGGGCGTGGCGACGAGTTGTTCATCGGCGATGACCTCGAGCAGCTGCTGGATGAGGCTGATGCCATCCGTCGGCGCTGGAACAGTGCCTGCATCGATGTGTCGGAACTGTTGATGGCCATCGGTGCCGACCCGCGGATCGGAGCTGAATTGTTCGCTGGGCTGGGGCTGTCGGCCGATCAGCTGGAGCTGCTGCTCCAAAAGGGGGTTGATGGTGGGGTTTCATCTCCTCCACCGGAGCGGCCAAGGCCGACGTCCCCGAAAGAGGAGCCGCTCCGTCAACGGGTGGCTCGTGTTCCGTCCTCCTCCCGTGGGGGGCGCGAAGCAGCAGCCGCAGCGCCGTCAGCCCCGCCTCGTCAGACGGATCCCCTTGAGCCTCCCTCTGCCCCTGAGGCTCCCTTGCAGGTACAGGAGCCCCCCACGGCGTTGGAGTCCTACGGGCGTGACCTCACGGAAGAGGCTGAAGCAGGCAGCCTTGATCCGGTGATCGGTCGCGATGCGGAGATTCGCAATCTGATCAAAGTGCTCTCACGCCGGAGCAAAAACAACCCGGTACTCATCGGTGAACCCGGCGTTGGCAAAACAGCGATTGCGGAGCTGCTGGCGCAGCGGATCGTGGCGGGTGAAGTGCCGGAATCTCTCCAGGGCCTGCGTCTGGTGGCGCTCGATCTCGGGGCCCTGATCGCCGGCGCCAAGTTCCGTGGCCAGTTCGAAGAACGCCTGCGGTCGGTGCTTGAGGAGGTCAGCGGCTCCGATTCCGGCGTGGTGTTGTTCATTGATGAGTTGCACACCGTTGTCGGCAGCGATCGCAGCAGCACCGATGCCGGCAGCCTGTTGAAACCAGCTCTCGCCCGTGGTGATCTGCGTTGTATCGGCGCCACAACTCCGGAGGATTACAGGCTCACCGTGGAGAAGGATCCGGCCCTCAACCGTCGCTTTCAGCAGGTGGTGATCCGGGAGCCGGATCTGGAGTTGAGCCTCGAGATTCTGCGGGGCTTGAAGGAGCGCTACGAGCTTCATCACGGTGTCACGATCACCGATGAAGCCATTCAGGCGGCCAACCGTCTCGCCGATCGCTACATCAGCGACCGCTGTCTGCCGGACAAAGCCATTGATTTGATCGATGAAGCGGCAGCTCAACTGAAGATGGAGGTCACCTCCAAGCCGCAGGTGGTGGAGGAAGCCGAGGCAGATCTGCGCCGCGTTGAACTGGCATTGCTCGCTGCTGAGCAAGCGCCTGAATCGGAGCGGATTCAGTTGCAGCGCAACCGGCTTGAAGTGTCGACGCGATTGGACGATCTGCGGCGTCGCTGGCAGCAGGAGCGCGGTCAGCTGGAGGAACTCGGTCAGCTGCTTCAGCAGGATGAAGACCTGCGCCATGCCATCGCTGAAGCCGAGCGGGATGGCGACCTCGAGGAGGCGGCCCGGTTGCAGTACGACCAGTTGCATCGGGTGCAGCAGCGTCGGGATGAACTGGAGGCGTCCCAGGCGGAGGCGCAGACCTCCGGAACTGCTCTGCTGCGCGAGCAGGTGGAGGCCGGTGACATCGCTGATCTTGTGGCCCGCTGGACCGGGATCCCTGTGCAGCGGCTGCTGGCGGGTGAGCGCCGCAAGCTGCTGCAACTGGACGCCCATCTCGCCGAACGGGTGATTGGCCAGGGCGAGGCGGTGATCGCCGTTGCCGCTGCCATTCGCCGTGCCCGTGCTGGCATGAAGGATCCGCGTCGCCCGGTGGGATCGTTCCTATTCCTCGGGCCGACCGGCGTGGGCAAGACCGAGCTGGCCAAGGCGCTTGCAGCGTCGTTGTTCGATGAAGAGGAGGCGCTGGTTCGCCTCGACATGAGTGAGTTCATGGAGCGCAACGCCGTGGCTCGGCTGATCGGTGCTCCTCCCGGTTATGTCGGCTATGAGGAAGGCGGGCAGCTCACTGAGGCTGTGCGGCGTCGTCCCTATGCGGTGCTGCTCCTCGATGAAGTGGAGAAGGCGCATCCCGATGTATTCAACCTGCTGCTCCAGGTGCTGGATGACGGCCGACTCACCGATTCCCAGGGCCGCACCGTCGATTTCCGCCACACCGTGGTCGTCATGACGAGCAACCTGGCCAGCCCGGCGATCCTGGAACATGCCCGCTCGGGATCCACGGACGAGTCAGCCCTTCAACAGCAGGTGGATGCAGCGCTGTCGAGTCAGTTCCGGCCTGAATTCCTGAACCGTATCGATGAGGTGATTCGTTTCCGCCCCTTGGAGGTGGCTGATCTGGTGCGCATTGTTCAGTTGCAACTGCAAGATCTCGCCGCCCTGTTGGCCGAGCAGGGTCTTGCTCTTCTTGTGGATGATGCAGTCGCCGAGGCCATGGCCCGTCAGGGCTATGAACCCGAGTACGGGGCGAGGCCACTGCGACGGGTGTTGCGGCGCCAGCTGGAAAATCCGCTCTCCACGCTGCTGCTCGAGGAACGCTTTACCGGTGCCAGTGGTGTGACGGTGCGGTTGGGCGAGGCCGGTGCAGATTCCTTGGTGTTTGATCCCATAGGAGTTTGAGGGCATCCGGTAGGGTGGTTGTTTGGCGAAGTGCCAGCCGGCACCGTTGTCAACTTCCGGTCCCATCACCGTGACCAGCCCCATCTCTGAGGACACCACCACATCTGACGGCTCAAAGGCCGCCGCCGATCCCACCCAATCCGGTGGATTTTTGGCGGACACGGTTGATGAGCTGAAACTCGTGGTTTGGCCCAGCCGCCAGCAATTGTTCAGCGAATCCATCGCTGTGATCCTGATGGTCAGCCTTTCGGCGGCCACCATTGCGGCTGTCAGTCGCTTCTTTGGGTGGGCTTCGTCCCAGGTGTTCCGCTGACTCGATATCACCTTTCTCGCCGTGCCCGACGACCTGACCACACCGGACGCCCCTGAGGTGCTTGATCTGCCAGCCCCGAATGAGGGGGAAGATGGCACCTTGCCTTTGGAAGCTGTCGCCAACACGGCCATTGCCCGCTGGTATGCCGTTCAGGTGGCCTCCAGCTGCGAGAAAAAGGTCAAGGCGACCCTCGAGCAGCGCGCCGTCACCCTGGGGGTGAGCAATCGGATTCTTGAAATTGAGATTCCCCAGACGCCTGCCGTCAAGTTGAAGAAGGACGGCACCCGTCAGTCCACTGAGGAAAAGGTGTTTCCCGGCTATGTGCTCGTCCGGATGGTGCTGGATGAGGACACGATGATGGCGGTGAGAAGCACCCCGAACGTGATCAATTTCGTGGGTGCTGAGGACCGCCGTGCCACTGGTAAGGCCCGTGGTCACATCAAGCCACGTCCCCTTAGTCGGTCTGAGGTTGATCGCATCTTCAAGCGGGCGGCTGAGAAGAAGACCGTCGTCAAGGTGGATCTGACCGAAGGCGATCACATTTTGGTGACGGCGGGTCCGTTCAAGGATTTCCAGGGAGAGGTGATCGAGGTGTCCGGCGAGCGCAACAAGCTCAAGGCCCTGCTCTCCATCTTTGGTCGAGAGACGCCGGTTGAACTGGAGTTTTCTCAGATCAGCAAGCAGAACTGATCCATGCGGCGGCCGTCTCCCTGCGGAGGGCGGCCTCAGGAGTGGGCAACCATTCCGCCGCACCCGACCCGAGGGTCTGGTGATCCGCAGCTGTCCAAACCACCCAGCCGATGGCCAAGAAAGTCGTAGCTGTGATCAAGCTGGCCCTAGATGCCGGCAAAGCAAACCCCGCGCCGCCGGTGGGCCCTGCCCTCGGTCAGCACGGTGTGAACATCATGATGTTCTGCAAGGAGTACAACGCTCGGACGCAGGACAAGGCCGGTTATGTGATTCCGGTGGAGATTTCGGTCTTTGAAGACCGCAGCTTCACCTTCATCACCAAGACGCCTCCGGCGTCGGTGTTGATCACCAAGGCCGCGAAGATCCAAAAGGGATCCGGTGAGTCTGCCAAGGGCAGTGTTGGATCGATCAGTCGGGCTCAGCTCGAGGAAATCGCTAAGACCAAGCTCCCTGACCTCAACTGCACCAGCGTTGAGTCCGCTATGCGGATCATCGAAGGCACCGCCCGCAACATGGGCGTTTCCATCAGCGACTGACGTCGCTGCATCTCTTCTCCAACCCATTCGGGGGAGACATCGCTGATGTCGCCTGAACCCCACCTCTGAACATGCCCAAAATCTCTAAGCGCCTGGCCAGCCTGGCCGGCAAGATCGAGGACCGTGCCTACGCCCCCCTCGAGGCGATTGCCCTGGTGAAGGACAACGCCAACGCGAAATTCGACGAGACGATGGAGGCCCATGTGCGCCTCGGCATCGATCCGAAGTACACCGACCAGCAGCTGCGCACCACCGTGGCCCTGCCCAATGGCACCGGCCAGAGCGTGCGCATCGCTGTGGTGACCCGTGGTGAGAAGGTGGCTGAAGCCAAGGCCGCGGGCGCTGAACTCGCCGGTGAAGAAGAACTGGTGGAAACCATCAGCAAGGGCGAAATGGATTTCGACCTGCTGATCGCCACCCCAGACATGATGCCCAAGGTGGCCAAGTTGGGCCGAGTCCTCGGCCCCCGCGGCTTGATGCCCAACCCTAAGGCCGGCACCGTCACCACGGATCTTGCGGCTGCGATCAAGGAATTCAAGGCCGGCAAACTTGAATTCCGTGCCGATCGCACCGGCATCGTCCATGTCCGTTTCGGCAAGGCCAGCTTCAGTCCTGAGGCCCTGCTTGAGAACCTCAAGACGTTGCAAGAGACCATTGACCGCAACAAGCCCAGTGGTGCCAAAGGCCGTTACTGGAAGTCCCTGTATGTGACCTCCACCATGGGGCCCTCCGTTGAGGTCGATTTCTCTGCCCTGCAGGACATTGAACAGGGGAGCTGATCAGGCTCTCCTCTACACTCAACCTTTGGCGAAAGCCAAATCGGGCACGCGCCCGGCCAGAGACAGCAGGATGTCCCTGGGCATGACGTCAGTCATTCCCATTGATGTAATCCCTGCCGAGGCAGACGCGACACGGTTTTGTCCCATTCGGGGTTGGATCGGCACGCGGCCTCGTCTTCGTTCAGAAGACTCGATCGGCCGTGTGCCCGGCTTGTTCCTTTGATCCGATCCAATCCCTATGGGCCGCACGCTGGAGAACAAGCAGCAGATCGTCGGAGAGCTCAAGGAGCTCCTCGCCGACGCCGAACTGGCACTTGTCCTTGATTTCAAGGGCCTGTCCATCAAGGAGATGTCTGACCTGCGGGATCGTCTGCGGGCCAGCGACAGCGTTTGCAAGGTGACCAAAAACACCTTGATGCGCCGTGCCATTGATGGCGACAGCAACTGGGCCAGCCTCGACTCCCTGCTGACCGGTACCAACGCCTTCGTCCTGGTGAAGGGCGATGTTGGTGCTGGTGTGAAGGCCGTTCAGACCTTCCAGAAGGAACTCAAAAAGTCCGAGACCAAGGGCGGCCTTTTCGAAGGCAAGCTTCTGTCGCAGGACGAGATCAAAGCCATTGCTGATCTCCCCTCCAAGGAGCAGCTCATGGCTCAGATCGCCGGTGCCATCAACGCCGTGGCCACGAAGGTCGCTGTGGGCATCAACGAGGTTCCCTCTGGTATGGCCAGGGCGCTCAAGCAGCACGCCGAAGGCGGCGAAGGCTGATTCGGCTCTGCCGAGACCACTGTTCATTGATCTGTTGCTTCCCCTTTCAAAACCATGTCTGCAAAAACCGACGAAATTCTCGAATCGCTGAAATCCCTCTCCCTGCTTGAAGCTTCCGAGCTTGTCAAGCAGATCGAAGAGGCTTTCGGTGTGTCTGCCGCAGCATCTGCTGGTGTTGTGATGGCTGCCCCCGGCGCTGCTGCTGGTGGCGGTGGCGAAGCCGCTGAGGAGAAGTCTGAATTCGACGTCATCCTCGAAAGCTTCGACGCTGCAGCCAAGATCAAGGTCCTCAAGGCCGTCCGCAACGCCACCGGCCTCGGCCTCGGCGATGCCAAGGCTCTGGTGGAAGCTGCCCCCAAGCCCGTCAAGGAAGGCATCTCCAAGGCCGACGCCGAAGCTCTCAAGAAAGAGATCGAAGAAGCAGGCGGCAAGGTCACCCTCAAGTGATCGGCTCGGGAGAGGGCATGCCCCTCTTCCCTGCTTGTTGTTGCCCAGCCACCGGTCCCTCGTGGGCCGGTTTTTTTTATGTTGTTCGGCTGCCAACAAAAAAGCCCCGCCAAAGGCGGAGCTTTCGTCGAGAGGAACACGTTCAGGAGTCTGTCCTTGTTTCGACCCTGAAGAGGCGTTCTGCACTCCTCACACAAATGCAAACTAAGAGCGAGGATTTGATTGTCAGCCCCTGTCTGGTCGCTCTCTCGACTGGCACTGTGCCGGTTTGCCGTCAACGGCCGTAGGGAATCACCTGCAATCGAATCGGGCCACTGCTAACTATGCGGCTGGCTGTTGTTCGACCTGCTCTTCTGCGCGTTGGTCCTGCGGCAGGGAGGGGAGGTGGTGCGACCGGTGGCATCGGCGTTCCCAATCGCCTGAATCCGGAACGTTGGCCTTGGCTGCTGGCCCGTGCGAGCAGCAGGTTCACCGGTGCCTTGTGGGCAAAGTACAGATGGTTCAGCTTGCGCCCTTGGTAAACGCGCCGTTCCAGTGCCCAGCCAGGTGCCAGTTGCAGGGGGACGAATCCGTTGGGATCACGACGGTGGACAGGGGCCTGCCCGACCAGGAGTGGTGCCCTTTGCTGGGGGTCGAGGGCTTCGAGTTTCAGTGATGCGCCGGATTGTTTGAGACGGAAGCGGAAGCGGGTTCCGAGATCTTGGTCACCGCTGCGCAACGAGTAGCCATTGCTGTCCAGGTAGCGCTTGCAGATTCTGGTGAAGTCGAAGCGATTCAGGCTGGGCTCCACCAGTCCGTCCTGGCGTGGCGTCCAGCAGCGCGGTTGGGGCTTGATTTGTTCCAGAACCAGCAATTTCCACTGGGCCCTCCCAACGGGTTGTGCGAGGACAGCGAAGCGCTCCTGAGGAACTGCTGTGCTCTCAAACAGGGGCCGCGCCGCGCCCTCCTGCGGTAGGCCAGCGCCCATCAGCCCCACGGCAGTCAGCCCGGCAGCCCGCAGGTAGGTTCGGCTCATGCACGGTGACCCCAGAAACCGTGTTGTACCGAACAGTGTTGGGACAGATCAATGGCCGAAGGACGGGGACGTGTTGTGGCTGCAGCGACCGACGGTGCCTGCAGCGGCAACCCTGGTCCGGGAGGTTGGGGTGCCTTATTGCGTTTTGAAGACGGCAGTGTTGAGGAATTCGGGGGCCATGCGCCCGACACCACCAACAACCGCATGGAATTGCAGGCGGCGTTGGAGGTGTTGCAACGCCTTGAGCAACTGCCCCGTCATCCCGATCTCACCCTGCGCACCGACAGTAAATACCTGATTGATGGTCTGGGGTCCTGGATCAAAGGCTGGAAGCGCAAAGGCTGGAAGACGGCTGCCGGCAAGCCAGTGCTCAATCAGGATCTCTGGAAGGCCCTCGATACCGCCCGCCTGGACGACGTCCCCCTGCGGTACGTCAAAGGCCACAGCGGTGATCCAGACAACGAACGGGTGGACCGCATTGCTGTGGCGTTCTCCCATGCTGCGCAGCCGGGCTTGGTCCTGCAGCAGGGAGCGTCCAAGCGGCCTTCTTCGGAGGCCGTGCCAGAGGCTGCTCCCAAGCCTCTGCTGTTGTTGTTGTCACGTTTGGAGGTGGCGGATCGGTTGGCGCAGGGCGGATACAGCCTGTCGTTGACGGAGCTGGCGCAGTTGGTGGAACAGCCGTTCAAACAGCTGGAAACCAAGCGGGAGAGCTGGATCTGGAGGGATTGGACTGTGCAACCCCAGGGGGATGGCCGCTGGACCCTGCAACGCCGCGAGGCAGGATCAGGACAGTCCTGAGCCCGAGCATGTCGCCGTCCTCTTCGGCCGGACCGCTCAGCAGCGGTGCCTTCTATCAACGTTGGCTTGGTCCGGCACTGGCGCGAGACGACGGCCTGGACGCTGAACAGCTGTCGCGTACAGCGCTGACGGCGCTGGGTCAGGCCAGCCTGCGGCGGCGTTGGCCAGGGGTGACCACGGTGCTCGGTGGCGTGGCGGCAGATCTTCAACGGCGTGATCTGCGCCTGGAGCAGGTCTTGTTTGGTTGCCGTTTCCCCAACCCGGTGGGTTTGGCGGCGGGGTTTGACAAAAACGGAGTAGCGGCTGGTATCTGGGATTGCTTCGGCTTTGGCTTTGCCGAAGTGGGCACGGTGACTTGGCATGGCCAGCCGGGTAACCCAAAACCGCGGCTGTTTCGTTTGGCGGAAGAACAGGCAGCGTTGAACCGGATGGGATTCAACAATGACGGCGCCCAGGCGCTGTTGAAAACGCTGGAGCGGCAACGCTTGGATCCACCGGGCCGGCGGTCTGCTGTGCTCGGGATCAATGTCGGCAAATCCAAAATCACGGCCCTGGAGCAGGCCCCAGATGACTACGCGGCCTCCCTGGAGTTGTTGTCTCCGATGGCGGACTACGCAGTGATCAACGTCAGCTCTCCCAACACACCCGGACTGCGGGATCTGCAAGACACCACCCAGTTGCGGCGACTTGTGGAGCGGCTGCGACGCTTGGCGGCCTGCCCGCCACTGCTCGTGAAAATCGCACCGGATTTGGACGATGAGTCGATCGATGCCATTGCTCGTCTGGCCTTTGAGGAGGGCTTGGCCGGTGTGATCGCGGTCAACACCAGTCTCAATCGGCTTGGCCTGGAGCAACGGCGTCTGACTCAGACCGGGCGCACCCTCGCGGAGGAGGCCGGTGGGCTCAGCGGTGCGCCGCTGCGCCACAGGGCTCAGGAGGTGATTCGTCGGCTACGGGCCAGTGCTGGCCCTGCGTTGCCTTTGATCGGAGTGGGTGGCATTGATTCTGCGGAAGCCGCCTGGGAGCGGATTACGGCGGGTGCATCGCTGGTGCAGCTCTACACCGGTTGGATTTTTCAAGGGCCGGATCTGGTGCCGCGGATCTTGGAGGGTCTGCTGCTCCAGCTGGATCGCCATGGTCTCCGCACGATTGCTGAGGCGTCCGGCACTGGTTTGCCCTGGCAGGACTGAAATCAGATCAAATCAGGCCAATGTCTGTCGGGTTGAGATCTGGAGCACCCTTGAGAATGGCAAACAGCCCTGACTCGTTGGGATCTCCGAAGCCGGCTTTGCGTCCGTTCTGATCGAAATAGAGTTCTCCAGTGGGCTCGAAATAGATAATGTTGCTCTTGCGTTCAAGCTCACGGTTGAACTTCTGCAATGTATTGGTGGTCTTGAAGTGTCGCTTTTTGATCCCCGCGAATGAATTCGGGTTCAGCTGAATGGTGTCTCCTTCATTCCTTGAGAATCGCGTGATCTGATCTGCCTTCTTGGTTCCAAATTGATTGTCTTTTGAGAAGATGAATTCATCGGCAGTGTTTTTTTTGCCGACAAGTCGTCCTCTGCCACGTTTGTCATTAACCAATCTTGTTAAGTTCAGCTCTTTTGCGCTGAGATTATTTTGTTTGGACCTTTTGGATGACTGTGTGCTGAGATTCGGTGTGCCGATTCTCCAGAGTTCGCGACCATGATTTTCGCTTTTGGCGGAGAAATAAACCACGCCATCCACTTCAGTGATTGATCTGGGGGATGAATCTTTGGATCCTTTATTGATGTCGCTGAGCATATATGTTCCGCTCTGGGTTCCATCGCTGATCCACAGCTCTTCTCCAAATTCTCCATCATTGGCACTGAAGTAAGTTTTCGTGCCCACCGTTACGAATCCCTTCGGATCTGAGCTGCCTTCCCCTGGATTGATGTCTTTCAGCAGTGTGTTGCCTTTTGCTTTGCCATTGGAAATCCAGAGCTCTCGGCCAAGGCTGTTTTGGTTGTCGTCCTCGCTGGGAATGCTGGTGCTTCCATCAGGGGAGGAGTCTGTGCTTCGAGATGCAGCAGTGGAGGGGATTCCTTCGGGGATCCGAATGGGTAGAGATGTAGATAAGGATTGATCGGAGAGAGGTTGATAGTATTGATTCCAGTCTTCAGCGAGTGAAGCATCATTGTTTTCGACAAGGATTGAGGTTGCCAGTGCATCTGCCCAAAATCTTGCGAAATTAAGAAACTCAGGGTTGTCGAACTCTCTGTAGGAGTCAATATTCCTGTTGTAATCTTCTATATAATCAAGTGCTTTTGTTTCGATCCCGTCAGCAGCAACCATGAATCCACCGGGATCTGATCCCGAATCGGATGTTCCCCCTGTGGACGGTGTTGTGTTGTCGCTGTCGTCCGAAGGATCAATCCTTGTGACGGCACTAAAGAAAAGTTGATCGCGGGAAGCGTGCAAATCATCTGGCTCAGTTGCTTTTGCCTCTCCCAGGCTTCCTCGTATTTCAGTGACGTTCAGACCACTGCCGTCCAGTTTTAAGATTTGACGTCCGTAGAGGTAGGTGTTTCCAGTAAAATAAAGATCGCCTTGGAGAAGGCTAAAATCTTCTGGATCAGAATCCAATGTGCCCGGATTAATATCCAGCATCATCTTGGTGCCGCTTTTGGTACCATCACTGCTCCATAATTCACGGCCATAGCTATTGCCTTCAGCGGCAAAAATGATATTGCCGTTCAGTGCCGTCAGCTCGCTGGGATTGGATCCTATTCTTGAGCCTGAGCGGATGTCATGCACTAATGCAGCTTGGTCTGTTTTCAAGTCGTAGCGCCAGAGTTCGCGTCCGCGTAAACCGTCATCGGCTGCCATATAAAGGCTGTTGTTCTGAACCAACAAATCAGATGGAGACGAGCTGCCTTCTCCAGGCTGGATATCAGCTACCAATTCTGTCCCTTTTTGCTTTCCATCGGTGATCCATAGTTCGGCGCCGTTGCGACCATCATTTGCCGCAAAGAAAAGTGATTGCTTGTAGCTTGTGAATGATGCTGGGGAAGAATTTTTTTTGCCTTTATTGATATCTAGAAACAGTTTTGTCGATTCTGTGGATCCCTGGCTGACCCAAGGCTCCTGACCATTACGACCGTTATTTGCACTAAAAAATAATTGTCCGCGATGATTATAGAGTTCTTCCGGATTTGAGCTTTGCGCACTTGCCCTTATGTTTTTGACGAGGCTACTTTCGACTGTGACTGGAGGATTTGACTCGCAATTGTCTTGATCATCATCTGTGCATCCAGCTGATGTGGCTACATCGAGAACCGTCACGGTGACGAATTGATCGGCCTTCAGCCCCAAATCATCATCTGTAGCTCTGATAACGACCTCATAGTTGTTGTCGCGGCTGAAGTCGTTGGGTTTTTCGTAATTTGGAGACGACTTGAAATTCAGTGCGCCTGTTTTTTTATCAATCTTGAACCGCTTGCTGTCAACACCGCCATTGATGCTCCAAATTACTGAATCTGGATCTTCAATGGTGCTGGAGAAGGTGTAGACAAAAGTTTGATTTTCATAGACTTCTATGGTCGACTCTTTTGCGCCGATATTTCCACTTGGTCCTTCAATGCTTGGTCCAATTGTCCAGAGTTCTCGGCCACGCTTACCATCATTTGCTGTGAATAAAAGTTGCTGGTCAGTATTGATAAGTTGACGAGGATCGCTGCTGGAAGGGCCACTATAAATATCCGCAAATAGCTCGACATCACTATTATTTTTGCTGATATTTTGGCTCCAAAGCTCAATCCCTCGTTCTCCGCCGTTAGCAGAAAAATAAAGAAATTTTTGATTGCCTTTTTTTGTTTTAGTTTCAATCAGCTGGAAGTTCTGAGGATTGGAAGATCTGATTCCTGGATTGATATCCTGCAATTGTTGCGCAGATTTTCCATTCTTGATCACCCACGGCTCTCGCCCTTTGCTTGATTTTGCGGAGTAGTAAAGCTTGCCGTCGATTTCTGTGAGATGGCGCGGATCTTCTCCACTCTTTTCAATCTTTTGAACTTTGTTCTTCTCGGTTATGACCCAAAGCTGCCTTCCGCTTCCGTCATCTGCTGTGAAAAACAGCCGATTGCCAACAACGGTGAGCTCTTCTGGTGTTGAACTCCCATCTGGATGGATATCCTTGACAAGTTTTTCACCAACCCCTTGGTTGCTGATCGACCAGAGTTCAAATCCATTGCTCCCGTCATTGGCAGTGAAGTAGAGATTTTTTTTGAATGCCGTTAAGCTTTTGGGAAATGAACTGCCTGTTGCAGTGTAATATTCGTCGTAGAGGTTAGGTGGCGAAGCCGTGCCATCGATTGGGTTGTATATTCTGTAGCTTTCATTATTGATTGGTATGGGATATGTGCCATTTTCGGTGCCGTTGCTGAACCAGAGTTCGATTCCCCCAAGTTGAATGGTATCGGCAAAGCCGTCAATGACGGCGTCAACAGTTTGCGTTGAATAAGCGGTAAAGAAAAAGTTTCCCCCACCGGCACTTGTGAAACTTCCTGGGAAAGAATCTGTGGAAAACTCAGGGTTATTGGTGCTGAATTCAGCTGTTTCAATTGTTAATGTCTGTTCGCCTGTTGTATCGTCGACTTCGATCGATTGATTTGTAATGTATCGATCAGGAAATAAGTTTTTAAACAGCTTGGTCCCTACATCATCTCCTTCCCAGCGCCATAACTCATAGCCATTGCGGCTTCCTTGCGGGCCACTTGAGCTGAAAAAGAGTGTGTCATCTTCTGCAAATAAATTGTATGCTGCAAAATTATCTGATCCTGGATAGAGAGTGTCGACTTTTGTTGTTCCGGCTGATGTTCCATCACTGCTCCAGATTTCATATTGATCAGAATCTTGGGCTATGAAATAAAGCTTTCCATTTGCTTCCGTCAGATTGCTGATGCCATCAAATGACCGTATCAGCCGTGTTCCGCCATCACTCCCATCGCTTTTCCAAAGACCAATTCCAGTGTTAGCGCCTGTGTTTTGGCTGCCTTCTTCGTTGCCTTCTTCGCTTTCATCATTGTTGTCGCCGTCACTGGGTGGTGTAGAGCTGTCATCCGCTGATCCAGAATCAGCCACAAAATATAGAATTCCTTCAATATCAATGAGCTCATTTGGGGACGAGCTCCCATTGGGGTTGATATCCTTAACGATCAGTCCTGCCATGACTAGCCTTTAGATCCTTTCACTTTAGTGTTAGCCGTTCAGGCTGTCGTTTTTTTTGCAGATTCTCATGCGCTCCTCATGGTTTGCTTAGTTGTCTGTCTTTCCTACTAATTACTACCAAGTTTTGATAGTTTTTGGTGACTGGTCACGAGTCCAGTGCCGCCATTCATGTTTTCCACACTGCCGCAGTGGCAAGCCAGCCGCTTGGCGTGGTCCCGCTTGATTCATCCCCGTCCGGTGCTGGTGACGATCTCTGATGCGGGAGCGACCTTCTGTTGGAGACATGGTCGCCGTTGGAATTTCCGTTCTGCTTCCTGGCCCAATGGTGCCTGTCGTGATGGTTCACCTCAAAACCGAGAAGCAATTGGTGAGTTGATCGCTGATCTTCTATTTGATCTGGATCTTCCCGGTGCTGAACTGGTGCTTTGCCTTCCTCCTGCAGCGGCCCATTGGCGTGTCATTGACGGTTTGAGTGCAGATGCTTTCACCACCGAAGGTTTGCGTCGCGACTGCCTTGGTTCCGTGGATCTCCCGTTCGATCTCGAGCAGAGCTATCTGTTGACCACATCAATTCAAGACAGCATTGCTGTTGCCGGAATACCGCGTTCATCGTTGCAGGCTTGGATTGAAGTGGCTGAGATCGCGGACCTGCCTTTGCGTCGGATCAGTTGGTCATTGACCGATGCTCTACGGGCATTGGCAACGCTCACTCAGGATTGGAGCGGTGACCTTGCCTGGCTTCTGGTTCACGACAGAAGGGTCCGTTTGGTTCTCATGCGGGATCGCACTCCAGAGATCGATCACACTTTTGCCACAATTGATTTCGACGCCTGTCGCGCTGAGGCCCGCGCTTGTCTTCTGGCGTGGCAACAAACGCTGGACGCCCCCACCCCCCTGGGCTGGTGGTTAACCCTGGACGATGCCCATGACTGTGATTGGAATCAGATTGTTGATGCTGCTGCCGGTGAGCAGGTTGTGAACAAACCACTGCCATGGACTCCTGATCCCTGGGCTGATTCAGCTGAGGAGAATGCTTTGTGTCCACTGGCGCATCTTGCTTTGATGGCACTTCACGAGGAGGAGTCCTGGTGAAGTCTTCGGGGCAGCTGGGCTTGTCGGATTGGCTGCGGGAGCGTCGGCTTGAGCTTGGTTTGCCTCAAGAGCCTGTTGTTCATCAGTCCCTCCCCCGATTGCTGTTGAAAGGGGGTCTTCCTGGCCTTGGTTTGATTTTGGCGCCCTTTGCGCTGATGCTTTTTTTGGAGAATCAGCAGGGACGCCTCGAGGCGGACGTGGTTGAGCTTGCTCCTGTGGAGGCGCGTGTTGGGGATGCCGAGGCCAGGCTCAACACCATGGCTAAACAGCGCGCTGCTCTGAATCAACAAACCAATCGGATTGCTTCCCAGCTGGTGGCCTTGCGGTCTGGATCAGCTCTGTTGGAGCAGATGCGAGAGGTGACGCCGCAGGGTGTTCGCTTGCTCTCGGTTGCAGCGCTTCCGTCCAAGCTGATCATCAAAGGAGAAGCAGAAGGCATGGATGCCTTCGAGCGAATTAATGCGTTAGCCCTCAATCTCGAGGCCCAGGCTGAACTGCGCGTTGACGGAACATTGATCGTGAAGGCGTCGGCGAATGACACTGGTCTGATTGATTTCAGCCTCGAATCAGCCATTGATCCTTCGGCCAGGGCCACACCGGAGCGGCTTCGTGAGCTGGGTTCGGAGGGGTTGGCACGACGGTATGAGTTGTTGAAGACCCGGGGTATTGGGTTGTGACCAATCTGATTCCCTCGGGTCGTCGTCAATGGATCACCCGTGGTCGTGTGGTGGTGGGTTTGCCCATCGCATTTGGGCTGCTGCTCAGCTTGCCCTTGCTCCTTTTGGTGTTGCGTCCCGCCTGGGAGGAGATCCAGGAGCTTGAGCGACGACGTGATTCCTTGCTGACGCTGCAAGCCAACCTGCCAGAGGTTGAGCGGCAGTTGAAAAAGGAGAGTTCTGCGCTCGAACAGGCTCAGAGGCAACAGGCGTTGTTGATTGGCTTGCTGGCTGGGCGGGAAAAAGTGCAAACCTTCCTGGCTCTTCTGAACCAACAAGCCCTGTTATCGGGTGTGACCATTCAGCGCTATGAGCCGATCAAGACGCCAACGCCGTCTTCGGCATCGCAACGGCAATCATCTCGATCGACGTCGAAGCCGGGTGACGAGCCCACAGAACCGACGGACCCTCTGCTGGTGTTGGGGTATCAGAAGTCATCGGTTGCGTTGGAGGTCAGCGGTCCCTACGCCGGTTTACAGGAGTTTCTCCAACGGATGGAAGCTCTGGAACTGTTGGTTGAAAGCAGCGACCTTGAGATCAAGGCAGCAGTGCAGGGCAACGATCAAGAAGGCGCCACGCCACCGGTTGAATCGCGAACGCAGTTGACGGTTCAACTGAGCTTTTATGACCCGCCGTCGGAAGGCAAGTTGGATTCAGACAACTCCAAGGAAGAGTCGCCCAGTTGAGTCTGGTGATTGCCTGTTCTGATCGATACCATCAGGCCGGACGTCTTCTGAGTGCGACAACGGAAGTGAGGAGATCAATTTTTCGTCATTCGCTTCCCCTCGCTCTCCTGATTGGTTTCGGCTGCCTCAGTGCCGAGATCGTCGTTGTCATGGCTTCTGCTCCCGCCGTGGCCCGATCGACGGTGGCCTTGAAACTGCGACGGTTAGGAGACCGCGTCGATTTGGTGGTCTCCGGCCTCGGAGACAATCCACGTCTGATCAGTCAGCGCAGTTCGGCATCGGGTTGGTTCGGTCGTTTGCGCGGGACGACGTCATCGGCATCGACCGTTCCGCAGGAAGTTGCGATGCCGTCCCTTGGCTTGTTGTCCGTTGGACTCAAGGCCGGAACGGATGCGTCCTTCGAATTGACGGTCAAAACCGTGGAGGGGATGGTTTTGCCACAGCCTGTTCTCAACAGCACTGGCTCCAGCTTGATCGTGTCGTTCCGCCCGCTGCCGATGCGTTCGACAGCAGTTCAAGCCGGGCGGCTGGATCTGAGCCGGCCGGGTCGGGTTCAGCAGCCTGTGATGGTTCCCCCCATGCGAGCCCGCGCCGCTGCACCGCCGCTGGGGGATATCGCTGTCGGCTCCATGCTGCTCAACAACCGCAGCTATGTGCAGGCCACAGGACCGTCGGTCTCCCTGACCTTGAACAATGCTCCAGCCAAGGACGCCCTGATGTCTTTGGCTCGATTGGGTGGGTATGGCTTCGTTTATGTCGGCGATCCTGAGTCGGACCCGACCAAGACGACTCCCGTCGGGGTGACGATGGCGTTTCGAAATGAGCGTTTTGATCGGGCTCTAAACAGTGTGCTTTTGGCGTCGGGTCTGCAAGCCAAATTGGATGGCCGCACGCTGATGGTAGGTACAGCGATTTCATCGAAGACATTTGGGCCGCAGATGTCGAAGGTGTTTCGTTTGAATCAGGTCAAAGTTGATAAGGCTGCTAACTATTTGGCCAGCCTCGGGGCATCAATGAATGTCATCAATACGATCACGACGACGACGGGCGAGGCTTCATCTGCAGGTACCAATCAGCTCAGCAATCAGACCAGTCAGACCACTCAGAAATCAACGCAGGTCGAAACCTATGGCGCATCTGTTGGCCCATTGCTTGGTTTAACGGGAACAACCGATACGCGACTTGGCACCGTCACCCTGGTTGGTGATCCACAATTGATTTCCTCTGCGGAAAGTTATCTCAAGCAGCTCGATCTGCGTCGACGTCAGGTGGCAGTGAAGGTGCAGATTCTGAATGTGAATCTCGCGAATGACCGTTTCGTGGATGCAAGCTTTTCGGCGCGGATGGGCGATACTTTTATTGTTAGTGAAAGCGGCAAGGGTCATCTCAACTTCGGTCAGTACAAGCCGGGAGGGCCTTCTGGCTCAGGAATCTATGGTCAGGGTGTCTCCGGTGTTCCTGGAACCTACTCAAGCTACGGGCAGGTTCCGCAACAGCGTGTCGTTCAACCCATGGTTGCGTCTCAGTCGGTCGTGAATCCCGTGGTTCAGGAACAAGCCGTGTTTCCACCGCAAGAGCCCGGCGGGGATCCGATTTTTGTGCCGAAGCTGGATTCGATGGGTCGTCCGATTTATGTGCCCAGCTCCGATCCCGCCGCATCCCAAACGCTTAAGCCCGTCTACGACAGCAATGGTCAGCCGATTTATGTGCCTGATGCCAATCCGGCTGCGGAGCAAACATTGAAGCCTGTGTATGACAACAAAGGGCGCGTTAAGTATGTCCCCAGTTCAGAGCAGTACCGTCAACCCGGCAATTCGTTCTATGCCTACATTGAGGCACAAATAATTGCAAGAAATGCAAAAACATTGGCTCAGCCAACGTTGCTGGTTCAAGAGGGTGAGAAGGCCACTGTAGAGACGGGCACAGATGTGGTGGTGAATGTTGAGAGGGATGAAAATGGTGATACCGGTACGACGACGTATACCTACGAAAAGGAAACGGCTGGGCTTACGCTTGAGGTGGATGTCGATAAAATTGACGACAACGGATTCATCACTATGAATGTGAATCCTTCTGTCTCAGTTCCTGTGCCAGCCCAGCAGGCCCCTGGCACCGAAACTGGTGGTGCGCAGATCTTCAATCTCAATAAGCGTGATCTGCAATCTGGATCTATCCGCCTAAGAGATGGTCAGACATTGATCCTCACAGGTGTGGTCTCTGAGCAGCAGATTGAGGAGGTGAAGAAGTGGCCGATCCTGGGCGATCTGCCTCTGATTGGCAGCATGTTCCGCAGCAGTGAATCGACGCGATCCAAGGATGAGCTGGTGATTCTGGTCACCCCTCGGGTTCTCGACGACGACCAGGGGGGTGTCTTTGGCTATGGCTATCGCCCCTCAACCCAGCAAGCGACCCAGCTGATGCAGAACGGGTTTTAGGTCAGGGCAGCATCGGAGACAAAGCCCGCAGAGCGATGGGTGCCAGGGCGTGAGCGGTAGAGAGCGCCCCGCTGAGGAGCCGTGATCCGACACCATTTCCACCCTTCGATGCTGGGTTGTCAATGGTTGCTGTGGCTTTTTGGCTGGCTTCCTGAAGTTGTTGGGCTTTCTCTTCGTCGCCCTGATTGCCGAACAGTTCTCCGGCGTGGGCCAGATCCCGTGAGGCGCCGTTGATGTTCCCCAGTTCACCCCGACATAACCCCCGCGCCACCCAGCTCAGCGGTTCGCTTGGTTCCGCCGTAATGGCGGCACTGAACAAGGTCTCAGCCTGTTTCCATTGGCCGTTTTCGGCTGCTGTCACTCCGGCGTTGTGCAGTGCAGCATGGCTGCGGACGCCTTGGTTGATGCCGTGGGCTCCTTGCCAGTGCGCCTGTTCGAGAGCTCCGTCGTCGAGCCGTGCGCCACTGAGATCGGCCTGGCGCAGGTCGGTGCCGTAGAGCGTGCTGCCGCGCAGATCGGCGCCGCGCAGGGAGGCCCCCCGCAGGTTGGTGAATTGAAGGTTGCTCTTTCGCAGGTCAGCGCCATCGAGCCTCGCCTGTCCGAGGTTGGCGCGTTGCAGTTGGGCTCGCTGTAGATCGGCGTCCCGCAGGTCGGCGTGGACAAGATCCACATCCGCAAGGCGACAGTCCGGGCAATTCCGTTGCTGCAGCAACAAGATCAAGTCGTCTGCCCGTGCTGCCAGAGGCGAGGCGAGGAGCAGTGTGAGTAGCAGCACTCGGGCTGGCATCGGCAGTGGGCCACGCTGGTGATGTCTCTGCGTTTTATCTGGAGTCGGGATGGGCGTCGACCTGCGCCATGGCGGCAACCGCGAAGCAGTCGCGGCAAGGTTGAACTGTCGGCCATCCCAGCTGCTGGATGCCAGTGCCTCTCTGGCCCCCTGGAGTCCGCGCTGCTCCCGCATCTCCCTCTCTGCCATCCGCGACTATCCCGATCGGGGTCAGATCTCCCTGCGCCGAGTGATGGCCGGCCTGCACGGCCTCGACCCTGAAGCGGTGTTGCCTGGGAACGGGGCGGCAGAGTTGTTCACTTGGGCGGCGCGCGACGCTGCGACTGCGGGCGTCAGTGGACTGCTGGCGCCTGGGTTTGCTGACTACAGGAGGGCTCTGGCGTGCTGGAACGCCCCCTGGATCGACGTTCCTTTGGTCTTGCGTTGGGATCACCCCGGCCCTCTGGCGCATCCCCCCTTGCAGGCGTCGGTGGCCTGGATCTGCAATCCCCACAACCCCACAGGACAACTGTGGAGCCGTGCGTCGTTGGAGCCTCTGCTGGCCTCCCATGACTTGGTCATCTGCGATGAGGCCTTCCTGCCTTTGGTGTCTGAGGGGGAGCAGCAATCGATGATTCCGCTGGTTGAGCACCACCCCAACCTGGTGGTGATTCGCAGTCTTACCAAGTTGTTTGGGGTGGCGGGTTTACGCATTGGGTACGCCGTTGCGCACCCGGATCGCCTGAAGCGCTGGTCGGGGTGGCGCGACCCCTGGCCGGTGAATGGCATCGCTGCAGCGCTGACTGAGCAGCTGTTGGTGCCACGGCGGCGGTATCAGCGTTGGTGCCGCCGGGTGCAGCATTGGACGGCGACCGAAGGGGCCTGGATGCAACGCCACCTGGCCAGCGTCCCCGGCCTGTGCCCCATGCCCTCCAGCGCCAATTTCCTGCTGATCTCCGGTGTGGGTTCGCTGGTTCCGCTGCGGGAAGCCCTGGAAAGGAGCTATCGCATCCTGCTGCGCGACTGCCGCAGCTTTGAGGGGCTGGGTGAGTCCTGGTTGCGAATCGGTCTGCAGACCCGCGCCAACAACCGTCGGATCGTTGGAGCTCTGCAGCGGCTTCAGTCCACCAAGGTCTGAAGCAACGCGGCCAGTTGACCCTCTGCATCACGCTCCGCCAAGGCATTCATGCCCTCACGCATCTGGATGAGTGGATCGGATTCAGCAGTCGTGTGCCCCAGCTTTGCTCCCAGGAGCCGTTGAACGGTGTTCAACAACATGGGCTGATCAGGATCGTGCTGATGCACGATTACGGCAGCACCGAGGGATGCGGCACAGGCGGCATTGGCCTCCTGGTGCCGGTCTGCCGCCTGCGGAAACGGCACCAGCACGCTGGGAGTTCCGCAAACCGCCAATTCACTGAGGCTGCCGGCTCCTGCGCGGCTGATGGCCAGGTCGGCATGTTGCAACAGCCCGGGAATTTCATCGCTGAAGCAGCGTTCCACCAGCTGTGGGTGCTGCAGCTGCTGGATGTCGGGATCGTTGTCGCCGGTGAGGTGCACCACCCGGCAGCCCTGTCCCAGCAGGGTCGGTAGAACGGCTCGCACCATGCGGTTGAGACCGACGGCGCCCTGACTGCCGCCCATCACCACCAGCAGCGGGCCTTCGCCGGAGGGCACCCAAGTTGGCAGGGGTTGCTCCGCGAGGAAGCTCGAACGCACCGGCGTGCCCGTCAGCACTGGCTGGCTGCCGGGGATCCGTGCGGCAGCAGCCGGGAGACCAACGGCCACAGCGCTGCAGAAGCGACCCAGCAATCGGGTGACGCGACCAGGGATGGCATTGGATTCATGCAGCACCACAGGAATGCCGCACCAGCGCGCCCCAAGGATCGCGGGAGCGGCGATGTAGCCGCCGGTGGTGAAAACGATATTGATCGCGCTCCGGCGGATCACCCGCCGAACGCTGACGCTGGCGACCAACAGGCGCAGCAGCTGCAGCAGCTTGGTGAGTCCACGTCCCTGCAGTCCGCCGGCGTTCACGCACACCAAACCAAAGCGTTCCGGCACCAGGCGCGTTTCGAGTCGATCGGGAACTCCCACCCAACGCACGGGCCATTGGTCTTCTACGGCTTCTGCAACAGCCAGAGCTGGGAAGAGATGGCCGCCGGTGCCGCTGGCAGCGATCAGAAGCCGGGTCATCGCGTCGGCCATCTCCGATCACCAGGCCTAACTTAATTGGGTTGTTGCGTTCCGGCCCGTGCGTCGTTTTCTGGGAGCCACGCTCGTGTCGGCCATGGCGTTGGCGCTGTCGCCGGTCCATGCCATCGAGCAGCCTGGACGTGTGGGCAGTGCTGAGGACACCTTCAGTCATCGTCTGCAAACGGTGTTGAACAGCGGAAGTGCATCAGCCTTTGAGACCGTTGCCAGCGTCGACCTGCAGCCTGTTTTGGCCCAGCGTTATCAGCGATTTCGTCAGGATTTTCCCGAGGTCACCTGGCGAGTGGAGACTGCAGCGCCGACAGCGGATGGTCGTTCGACCTTGACCCTGCGGGTGCGTGGTGCCGCTGAATCAGAGGGACTGATCTATGACCTGCAGGCCACCGAGCAGATCGCCATTCGTCTGGAGGGCGGGCAACTGGTTGAACAGGAGCTGTTGGCGCAGCAGTCGTTGCTGCGCAGCGGTGAACGCCCCCTGGCGGTCAACCTCGTCATCCCTGATGTCGTGCTTACGGGAAGTCGCTATGACGTCGATCTGGTGGTCGAGGAGCCGCTTGGTAAAGCACTGGTCGCTGGCGGCTTGATCGACCTCACTGATGAGCAGCTGACGGCTCAGATTCGGCCGAATGTGCCGCTGGCCCCCCTTGGTGGCGGTGGGTTGTTCAAGAGTGTCCAGGCCCCGCAGCAACCTGGTTCACAGACTTGGGCTGTGATGCTGGTGCATCCCGATGGGGTGGTGACGGCAACCAAACGGGTGCGGGTGGTCAGCAGCAACTGACCAGCAGCAATTAAGTCGCATCCTTCGGATCGTGCCAGCGATGCAGAGCAGACACGTCTTCATCGCCATGGCCGCCGTTGATTAGATCGAGTTCCAGCTGTTCCACTAGGGTTGTGACGGGTAGATCCAGCTGAACGGCCCGGGCCGCATCGAGGGCGATGCCTAGATCTTTCCGATGCAGGCTGAGGCGGAACCCGAGGGGATACGTGCCTTCGAGCATGGCGTTGCTGCGATGTTCGAGGGCCCATGATCCGGCTGCACCGCTTTTGAGGGCGTCGATCACGCGTGCCATCGGAAGATCCAGACGCTGGCCCAGCGCCACCGCCTCAGCGACGGCGGCATAGCTGCCAGCAACGAGGACTTGGTTCACCGCTTTGACCTGCTGTCCCCGCCCCACGGCGCCGAAGTGGTGGATGGCTGTTCCGATCACCTCGAGGATCGGCCGAACACGCTCCAGCGGCTCTTTGGCTCCTCCAACCAGAACGGTGAGACTGCCGCGGCTGGCACCTTCCGTGCCGCCGGTAACCGGGGCATCCAGGTAGTGGACGTTCTGGCGTGCCAGGCGCTCAGCACAACGTTGGGCAGTGGCGGGAGCAATGGTGGAGCAATCCAGCACCACGCTGTCGGCGGTCAGTTGTGATGCTGCTCCGTTTGGTCCGAACAGCACGTCCTCAACGGCTGCATCGTCGCTGATGCAAAGCAGTAGAACGTCAACGCCGACGCTGGCGTCGGCGGGGCTGGAACACCGCTGTGTATTTCGGAGCTCAGGCCTGGTTTCGGCTCTCCGGCTGCGGGTGTGCACCCGCAGCCGAAAGCCGGCACGGTGCAAATTAATCGCCATCGGCAAGCCAAGAGCCCCCAGCCCCACAAAGCCCAGGTTCAGGTCATATCTGGTCATGACTCAAGGGAAATCATTCAGATCCTGATCGATGTATGTCGCCAGATTGGATGCACTTTGAAGGCCTTATCCATGCGCATCTCCACCACCACCCTCGCCTTGGCTGCCGTGTTGGCGGCACCGGTGATGACGATGGCCCCATCGGCACTGGCGGGACGGGGGGAACGTTCGCCTGAACAGGTCAACGCTCTGTTCCAGGCCCGCAAGACCTGGTCGAAAGACAATTACCAGCGTCGTCTGGATCTGCTGCAGAGCCATCAGCGCTGCATCGATGCAGCAGCATCTGCGGACGCGCTGAAGCAGTGCCGTCAGCAGATGAAAAAAACCCGGAAATCCCTCAAGCAGGACTACCGGGCGTACATGAACAAGGTGCGGAATCAGCTGGGGCTTCCGGAACGCACCGGCAAGAAGCGCGATGCAAAGCGCCGGAAGCTCCAGGCTTGAACCGTTGATCAGGCGGCGTCCAGGGCAGCCACACCAGGCAGAACCTTGCCTTCCAGCAGCTCAAGGCTGGCGCCGCCACCGGTGGAGATGTGAGACATCTTCTCGGCGAGGCCTGCCTTCTCAACAGCTGCAACGGAGTCACCGCCGCCGATGATCGTGCAGCAGCCCTTGCCGCTCAGGTCTGCCAGGGTGGTGGCGATGGCGTTGGTGCCGGCCGCGAATTTGTCGAACTCGAACACGCCCATGGGGCCGTTCCAGATCACGGTTTGACAGTCGGCCAGGGCGTCCTGGAACACCTTGATCGAGTCGGGGCCGATGTCGAGGCCCATCCAGCCATCAGGAATGGCGTTGATGTCAGCGATCTGACTGTTGGCGTCGGGGGCGAAGTTGTCGGCCAGCATCACATCGGTGGGGAGCAGCAGCTGCACGCCCTTGGCTTTGGCCTTGGCTTCCAGCTCCTTGGCCAGTTCCAGCTTGTCCTCTTCCACCAGGCTCTTGCCCACTGCGAGGCCGCGGGCCTTGTAGAAGGTGAAGATCATGCCGCCGCCGATCAGCACCTTGTCGCACTTGTCGATCAGGGCCTCGAGCACGCCGATCTTGGAGCTCACCTTGGAGCCACCGACGATGGCGGCCAAGGGACGCTTGGGCTCATCCACAGCACCCTGCAGGTACTGAAGCTCCTTCTCCATCAGGAAGCCGGCGACGGAGGGCTTGAGGAACTTGGTCACGCCTTCGGTGGAGGCGTGGGCACGGTGGGCGGCGCCGAAGGCGTCGTTCACGTACACGTCAGCCAGGCTTGCCAGTTTCTCGGCGAAGCCTGCTTCGTTCTTCTCTTCCTCAGCGAAGAAGCGAACGTTTTCCAGCAGCACAACGTCACCGTTGGCCATGGCGCCCACCTTGGCTTCGGCATCAGGACCGATGCAGCTGTCGGTCTTGGTCACGGGCTTGCTCAGCAGTTCGCTCAGGCGAGCAGCCACAGGGGTCAGGCGCATGGCGTCGTTGACCTGGCCCTTGGGACGGCCGAAGTGAGCAGAGAGGATCACCTTGGCGCCCTTGCTGATCAGGTCGTTGATCGTGGGCAGGGCAGCACGGATACGGGTGTCGTCGGTGATCGCACCGGCATCGTTCAGGGGCACGTTGAAGTCAACCCGCACGAGAACGCGTTTGCCGCTCAGGTCGCCGGCTTGGAGGCTGGCCAGGGAACGCTTCGCCATAGGGTTGTCTCGTGCGGTAAGAAAACGGGGTGAGATTAACCCGTGTGAACGGCGATAGCGCCGGCCAGTTCAATCTGAATGTGTTTCAGCGGGCCACCTGTTCTGTGCGTTTGCGTTTGTGAGCACCCCAACGATTCAGTGGTATCCCGGCCACATCGCGAAGGCGGAGCAACAGCTCAAACGCCATCTCGACAAGGTGGATCTGGTGATCGAGGTCCGCGATGCCCGCATTCCCCTCGCCACAGGTCATCCCCATCTCAACCGCTGGCTGAAGGGCAAGCAGCACCTTTTGGTGATCAATCGGCGTGACATGGTCACAGCGGCCGCCAAGGAGGCCTGGGAGGCCTGGTTCAAGGCCCAGGGTCAGCGCACTGTTTGGTGTGATGCCAAGGCCGGTACCGGGGTGAAGCAGGTGCAGCAGGCAGCGATCCGTGCCGGCGATCAGCTCAACGAACGACGGCGTAACCGGGGGATGCGGCCCCGGCCGGTGCGGGCTCTCACGCTGGGATTTCCCAACGTGGGCAAGTCCGCATTGATCAATCGTTTGGTCAGGCAGAAGGTGGTGGCCAGTGCCCGGCGGGCCGGGGTGACGCGAACCTTGCGCTGGGTGCGGCTGGGGCAAGACCTGGATCTCCTCGATGCACCTGGAGTCCTGCCCCCTCGACTCGATGACCAGCAGGCGGCCTTACGGCTCGCCTTGTGTGACGACATCGGCCAGGCTGCCTACGACGGCGAATTGGTGGCTCAGGCGTTTTTGCAGTTGTTGATTGATGCCGAATCGCAGGCCGCGGCTGGTGTGACGATCCCGCTCCTGCAGGAGCGGTATGGCATTCCCCTGAGCGGTGAAACGGCGGACCCCGCCCTTTGGCTGGAGGCTGCAGCCTCCCGCCACACATCCGGTGAGACAGGGCGCATGGCCCAGCGTCTGCTGGACGATTTCCGTAAATCGGCCCTCGGCAGCATCGCCCTGGAGCTGCCGGCATGAGTCCGCAGTGGAAGCGTCCTCCGCTGCCGGAAGAGACCTTCACCGACCGTTTCGGACAGGGGGAGGGAGAGCTGGTCAATCTGACGTACCCCAAGCCGCTGCCGATGCGGCTGGACCGTTGGCTGGTTAGCCAGCGCACGGAGCAGAGTCGGGCCCGGATTCAGAAGTTCATCGACGCGGGGTATGTGCGCGTGAACGGCAAGACCGGCAAGGCCAAAACACCCCTGCGTCTCGGCGACGAAGTGCAGCTGTGGATGCCGCCTCCAGAGCCGCTGCCTTATCTCAAGCCGGAGCCGATGGATCTGGATGTGCTGTTTGAAGACGATCATCTGATCGTGCTCAACAAGCCCGCAGGTCTGACGGTTCACCCAGCACCGGGCAACAAGGACGGCACCCTGGTGAACGGTCTGCTGCATCACTGCCCGGATCTGCCTGGGATCAGCGGCAAGCTGCGCCCGGGGATTGTGCACCGTCTCGACAAAGACACCACCGGCTGCATCGTGATCGCCAAGAGCCAGGAGGCCCTGGTGCGACTGCAGGTTCAGATCCAGAAACGGATCGCGTCCCGCGAGTACTTCGCCGTTGTTCATGGTGTGCCCGACGGCGACTCCGGCTCGATCGTCGGGGCCATCGGTCGTCATCCGGTGGATCGCAAGAAATACGCCGTGGTCAGTACCGAAAACGGTCGTTACGCCTGCACCCACTGGACTCTTGTAGAGCGTCTCGGGGACTACTCCTTGTTGCGGTTCAAGCTCGACACCGGACGGACGCATCAGATTCGTGTCCACTGCGCCCATATGAATCACCCCGTTGTGGGGGATCCCACTTACAGCCGCTGTCGCAAATTGCCGATCGAATTGCCCGGCCAAGCGCTGCATGCTGTGCAGCTGGGGCTGGATCATCCGATCAGCCGCGAGCGGATGGTGTTTGAGGCACCCCTTCCCCCCGTGATGGAGAAGTTGCTGGGTGTGTTGCGGCGGCGCGCTTCATCGGGCTGATGGCAACGATCCGGGTCAGCATTCCCTGGCAGTCGTTCAGCGGCTGAGATCAGCGTCAGCGCTGAGAGGCCAGTGATTGAAACGGATGTGAGGGCTCGGCGTTGACCGGTGATGGAGAAGCTTGTTGGTGTGCGGCGTGAACTCTGGCCACCGGATCCGTGGCCTGCTGGACAAGGCCTGAATTCGCCCTTTGATGACTCATCATCCATGGGCCGATCGATGGTCATACGGGTTCTTTGCCGCAGGACTTGGCTGTCCGCACTGATCCGTTCGGTGCGCCGTGAGGTTCTTCCTGATGCCCTGCGTCGAAGACTGATTGTGGTTGACCTTCCGAAGGGCGTCTGAGCTCAACGGGGCAGCCGCGGACAGGCTTCAACGAGGGTTTGGCTGATCTGTGCCTGAGGGGCGCTGAAGATGCGGTCCCCAGGCCCTTCTTCAACAACCTTTCCTTGATCCAGCACCATCACCCGGTGACAGAAGCCACTGGCCACGGAGAGGTCATGGGTGATGAAAATGATCGCGAGGCCTAGCTCTTGCTGCAGCTCCCGCAGCAGAGCGAGAACATCTGCCTGCACCTCCGCATCGAGCATGCTGACGCTCTCGTCGCAGATCAGCACCTTGGGTTGCAACGCCAGGGCGCGCGCAATGGCCACCCGCTGCTGTTGACCGCCGGAGAGCTGCTTCGGCAGGCGCTCCTGAAACTGCTCTGCCGGGCTGAGCCCGACCCGTTCCAACAGGCGTCTGGCTTCCTCCCGGGCGGCAGCTTTCGAGCAGAGGCGATGGATCAACAATGGATCGGCGATCGCATCCGCCACCTGTAGAGCGGGATTCAGGCAGGCCAGAGGGTCCTGAAACACCATCTGGAGGGCTCGACGGGCGAACCGCAGCGCTTCTCCGCGCAGGTTCAGCAGATCCTGGCCCAGCAAGTCGACCCGTCCGCCGCGGATGGGATTGAGTCCCATCAGGGCCCGGCAGAGGGTGCTTTTGCCACAGCCGGATGCTCCGACAACCCCAAGGCTTTCCCCGGCTCTGAGCTCGAAACTCACCCCATCCACCGCTTTCAGCCAGATGGGAGACCAGGGCGTGCCACCCACGGCATGCCAGCAGCGCAGTTCCTCCACCTGCAGCACGCTGCTGTTGTCAGGACGTGCCGGCGACCTCCCACCTTCTCGGGCCTGAGCTGAGGCGACCAGGCGTTGCCCCACGGACGACTGCGGCCGGGTGAGCAGCTGACGGCTGGGGCCGTCCTCCACCTTGCGTCCGCCGTCGAGCATCGCCATGCGGTCGCACCAGCGGGCGGCCATGGCCAGGTCATGGCTGATCAGCAGCAAGGCACTGCCCAGCTCTTTGCAGAGACCGCTGAGCTGGGCCATCACCTGCCCTGCTACAGCCACATCCAGGCTGGTGGTGGGTTCATCGGCGATCAGCAGCGGCGGTTCCAGGGCAATCGCCAGAGCAATCGCCAGGCGTTGTCGCATGCCGCCGCTGAGCTCATGGGGGTAGGCCCGGAAGCGGTTGGCACTGATGCCCACCCGCTCCAGCAGTTGTCGGGCCCGTTCATGGTGGGCGGCGTTACTGGTGTCAGGGCGGTGGGCCCTGAGGGTGTCGATCAGATGTCCCCCCACGCTCATCAGCGGATTCATCCGCGTCATCGGGTCCTGGAACACCAGACCCACGGCCTCGCCCCGCAGCTGTCGTAACTGCGGTCGCCTGAGCTGGCGTGGATCCTGGCCGGTTAAGTCCAGCCGTCCTTCACAGACGGTTCCCCGCGGCAGCAGCTGCATCACGGCCCGGGCCACAGTGCTTTTGCCGCAGCCTGAGGACCCCACCAAGGCCAGCGTCTCCCCAGGCTCGAGCCTCAAGTTCAGCCCATCCAGCGTCCAGTGCTCACTGCCGGGATAGCGCAGTCGCAGTTGTTCGAGTTCCAGAACAGGCCGGCCCATGAACAGTGCGGCAGGAACGACGGGGGGTCCAGCACTGAATACCATGGATTAATCCTCTGGGTCGGATGCTCAACGCCGCCTCAACACCCAACGAGCCTCGAACCAGCACTGGTTCGGCTGCGGTGGCTTGTGTGTTGCCAGAAGTCCGGCGCCATCCCATCCGCCATCCCGATGACTACGACATCTCTCTGCCCGACTGGTTGAGGGAGTGCATCGCCAATGTGCTGCCGGGCATTGGCCAGAGCTGCCCAAGAGATGCCGAGGCACTGTTGGTGTCGGCCTTCGATTTCGGTTTTCAGCTCCACGAGGGACAGTTCCGGGCCAGTGGTGACCCCTACATCGTTCATCCGGTGGCCGTAGCGGATCTGTTGCGGGATATCGGCGCCAGTGCCCCCGTGATCGCCGCTGGGTTCCTCCATGACGTGGTCGAGGACACCGACGTCACCCCGGATCAGATCGAGCAGTACTTCGGTTCCGAGGTGCGTGAACTGGTGGAAGGTGTCACCAAGCTCGGCGGAATTCATTTCAACGACCGCACGGAAGCCCAGGCGGAGAATCTGCGGCGGATGTTCCTGGCGATGGCCAGTGACATCCGCGTGGTGCTGGTAAAGCTGGCGGACCGGTTGCACAACATGCGCACCCTTGGTGCCCTGAAGGAGGAGAAGCGCCAGCGGATCGCTCGCGAAACACGCGAGATCTATGCATCCCTCGCCAACCGGCTCGGCATCGGCCGCTTCAAGTGGGAGCTGGAGGACCTGGCGTTCAAATTGCTGGAACCGGAGGCCTTCCGCGAGATTCAAGAGGAGGTGGCGACCAAGCGCAGCGAGAGGGAGGAACGGCTCGGCGTCACGGTGGGGCTGCTGAATGAACGGCTGGAACGGGCCGGCCTAGAGCACTGCGAGGTGACGGGTCGCCCCAAGCATCTCTATGGCATCTGGAGCAAGATGCAACGTCAGCAGAAAGAGTTTAACGAGATCTTCGACGTGGCGGCGTTGCGGATTCTCACCACCAATGTCGAGAGCTGTTACCGCGCGCTTGCGGTGGTTCACGACACGTTCCGTCCGATTCCAGGCCGGTTCAAGGACTACATCGGGTTGCCGAAACCCAACGGTTACCAATCCCTCCATACGGCGGTGATCGGTCGGCATCGCCCGATCGAAGTGCAGATCCGCACCCTTGAGATGCACCATGTGGCCGAATTCGGGATTGCGGCCCATTGGAAGTACAAGGAAGGAGGATCGCCGGCCAGCAGCAGCAGTGATGCGGAGCGCTTCAACTGGCTGCGTCAGCTGGTGGATTGGCAACAGGAAGGCGGGAATGACGATCACAACGACTACCTCTCATCAATCAAGGAAGACCTGTTTGACGAAGAGGTGTTTGTGTTCACCCCGAAGGGTGATCTGCTCGGTTTGCGCAAGGGGGCAACGGCTGTCGATTTCGCTTATCGCATCCACTCCGAGGTCGGCGACCACTGCCATGGCGCTCGAATCAATGATCGGCTCTGCCCTCTGGCCACACCGCTGCAGAACGGTGATTTCGTTCAGGTGCTCACCAGCAAGACAGCTCACCCGAGCCTGGATTGGCTGAACTTTGTGGCCACGCCGACGGCGCGCAACCGTATTCGCCAGTGGTACAAGCGCAGCCACCGCGATGAAACGATCGAACGGGGCAAGGATCTGCTGGAGCGGGAGCTAGGGCGTGATGGCTTCGATGCCCTGCTGAACAGTGAGGCAATGCAGCGGGTGGCGCAACGCTGCAATGTGCCCACCACCGAGGATCTGCTGGCATCACTGGGGTTCGGTGATGTCACGCTGCAGCAGGCGCTCAACCGTTTGCGGGAGGAGATGCGTCTGCTGGCGGAACAGCAGCAGGCCCCACCCAGCAACGAAGAGGTGGCGATGGCTCTGGTGCCATCGCGGGATGTGGAGCAGGACCGTTCCGGAGGCGAAGGCGCGATCCTGGGGCTGGAGGGCTTGGACTACCGGCTCGGTGGATGTTGCAGCCCGCTGCCGGGCGAGTTGATCGTGGGCACGGTGGCCCTCGGCAATCACGGCATCACCATCCACCGGCAGGACTGCTCCAACGTGGAGACGATTCCTCGGGAACGGCGTCTGCCTGTGCGCTGGAACACCACCCACGCCGAACGGGAGAAACAGCGCTTCCCGGTGCAGCTGCGGATCGAGGTGATCGATCGCGTTGGCATCCTCAAGGACATCCTGATGCGCCTCTCCGATGGCGCTATCAACGTCAGTGATGCCAGGGTGACCACGGCATCGGGCCGGCCAGCCCGCATTGATCTGCGGGTTGAGTTGGATGGTGCGGATCAGCTCAGCCGCACCATGGACCAGATCCGCTCGATGGCGGATGTGATCGGGATTGCCCGGGTGGGCACGAGCTAGCGGCCCCTGTTCACGACTGCAAGTGCCTCACGCCGCAGAAACAGTCGATAGGCCATCCAGCCGCTGGCGATCGCCAGCACCATCCCCACAACGGTGGAGCCGAGCAGGATGCGCTGGGTGAAGTCCCATCCCTGGGCCCACAGGGTGCTGCGATTGAGCTCCGCCAGGTTCGTGGCTGCCTGACCAGGGCCCAGCAGCTGACAGCCCACCAGGTAGTTGAACCAGTAGAGGGGCAGATAGGTGAGGGGGTTGCTCACCAAGGTGCCAGCTGCGGCGAGCAGGTGATTGCCACGCACCAGGGTTGCAACGCCCACGCTGAGAAAGATCTGCAGCCCGAAAAAGGGGTAGCAACCGCAGAACATGCCGGCGGCAAGGCCACGGGCCCTTTGCCCCGGGGTTCCTTCCTGTCTCCACAACCAGAGGACCCCGCGGCGCATCCGGATGCGACTGAAGCGCAACAACCGGCGCATGAACCCAGCGAAAGACGGCTGGATCCTAGGTATGGATCACCAGCAGCGATGGCTGTGCCCAGCACCGACACGATTGCGGCGGTGGCCACTGCAGTGGCTCCAGGCCAGGGCGGCATCGCCGTGATTCGTCTATCCGGGCCTGCTGCGGAAACGGCGGGGCGCAACGTTGTGCACTGCCCGGGCCGGCAGGAGTGGGGCTCTCACCGGGTGCTTTACGGCCATGTGATTAATGCAGAGGGCCAACGTCTCGATGAAGTGCTGCTGGTGCTGATGCGTGGGCCCCGCAGTTTCACCGGCGAAGACGTGGTGGAGATCCATTGCCACGGCGGGGTGATCGCTGTTCAGCGGGTGCTCGAACAGGTGCTGGGGCAGCCGGGAGTCCGTCGGGCCTTGCCTGGCGAGTTCAGCCAACGGGCGGTGCTCAACGGTCGGCTCGACCTCACCCGCGCCGAGGCGGTGAGTGAGCTGGTGGCGGCCCGCAGCCGCCGGGCGGCCGAGTTGGCGATGGCTGGCCTTGATGGCGGGATCCAAGTCCAGATCACAGGTCTGCGGGAACGGCTGTTGGACCAGCTCACCGAGCTGGAGGCTCGGGTGGATTTCGAGGAGGACCTGCCACCCTTGGATGGCGATGCATTGCTGCAGCAGCTGCAAGCTGTGCGTGTCGAGCTTGAGCAGCTAGTGCGCGATGGAGAGCGGGGCGATGCCCTGCGCCAGGGCCTGCGGGTGGCGCTGGTGGGTCGCCCCAACGTGGGCAAGAGTTCCCTCCTCAACCGTCTGAGCCGCCGCGAGCGGGCCATCGTGACCGATCTGCCTGGCACCACCCGGGATCTGCTGGAGAGCGAGATCGTTCTGGAGGGGGTGCCGATCACCCTGCTCGACACCGCCGGCATCCGCAGCACCGATGATGCGGTGGAGCAGCTGGGGATTGCCCGCAGCGAGGAAGCGTTGGCCACGGCTGATGTGGTGCTGTTGGTGCTGGATGGCCATGCGGGCTGGACCGCCGAAGATGCAGCCTTGCTGGCGCGCATCCCGGAGCAGATTCCCAGGATTCTTGTCGCCAACAAGGCGGATCTCTCTGCCGGGTCGTTCCCCCAGCCGGTGGATGTTCACCTGTCCGCGTTGGAGGGCACGGGTGAAGCGGCCCTGGTGCAGGCCCTGCTCGATCGTTGTGGTGCTGCAGGAACCGACGGCATGTTGGTGGCGCTGAACCAACGTCAGCGTGATCTGGCAGCGCGGGCGGCTGAGGCCCTGGCCCGCAGCCAAGAGGTGGCAGCGCAGCAGCTGCCCTGGGACTTCTGGACCATCGACCTGCGGGAGGCGATCCGATCCCTGGGGGAAATCACCGGGGAAGAGCTCACCGAAGCGGTGCTGGATCGGGTGTTTTCGCGCTTCTGCATCGGAAAATAGACGGATCGGACTTCAGGAACCGTTTGGACTGGCAATCCCCGGCACTCATCGCTGCGTTGGAGACCTGGCTGGAGGAAGACATCGGTCGCGGTGATCTGACGGCTGCTGCGTTGAAGGGCCAGCAGGGTCAAGCCCATTGGGTCGCCAAACAGGCGGGGCGGTTCTGCGGTGGCCCGTTGGTGCAGCGCTTGTTCCAGCGCCTTGATCCTGGGGTGAGGGTGCGTTTGCTGCGGGAGGACGGCGCCGCCGTCGCTGAGGGCGAATGCCTGCTCGAGCTGCAGGGGCCTGCAACGGCTTTGGTGGCAGGAGAACGCACCGCCTTGAATCTGGCCATGCGGTTGTCGGGCATTGCCACGGCCACCGCTGAGCTGGTGGCCCAACTTCAGGGCACGGGTGTGCGTCTTGCCGACACCCGCAAGACCACCCCTGGGCTTCGCGTGCTGGAGAAATACGCCGTGCGCTGCGGTGGTGGCATCAACCACCGCATGGGGCTCGATGACGCGGCCATGCTCAAGGAGAACCACATCGCTTGGGCGGGGGGCATCACGGCGGCCATCGCGGCCGTGCGTGAGCAGGCTCCCTGGCCCACGGCTGTGATTGTGGAAGCGGAGACGGAGGCCCAGGCGCTGGAAGCGGTGCAGGCGGGCGCCAATGGAGTGCTCCTTGATGAGTTCACCCCCGAGCAGCTCGCGGCCCTGGTGCCGCGCCTGCGGGATTCCAGCACCCGTGTGGTGGTGCTTGAGGCCTCGGGCATTCAGCCCGAACAGCTGCAGGCCTACGCCGCCACCGGTATTGATTTGATCTCCACCAGTGCGCCGGTCACCCGCAGCCGCTGGCTGGATCTGAGCATGCGTTTCACCTGAAGAGGGATGATCAGAGCCGGATTCCCCCGGCCACGCACCGCCCATGCTCAGCCTGTCCCAGTCCCTGGATGCCCAGTTGCGGGCGGCGATGCAACGGGCCTTCCCTGAGGCAGACGCGGTGCTGGATCCCCAGCTGGCACCGGCGAGCAAGCCGGAATTTGGCGACTTTCAAGCCAACGGTGCGCTGCCCCTGGCCAAGCCGCTGAAGCAGGCCCCACGGCAGATAGCTACGGCGATTGTGGATCAGCTGCAGGCTGATACGGCCTTTACGGAACTGTGCCTGGAGCCTCAGATCGCCGGGCCTGGCTTCATCAACCTCACGATTCGCCCGGAGCGGCTGGCGGCGGAGGTGTCGGCGCGGCTGGGGGACGAGCGGCTCGGCGTACCGGCGGTGACGAACAAGGCGCCGGTGGTGGTCGACTTCTCGAGCCCCAACATTGCCAAGGAGATGCATGTGGGGCATCTGCGCTCCACGATCATTGGCGATTCGCTGGCGCGGGTGCTGGAGTTCCGTGGCCATCCCGTGCTGCGCCTCAATCATGTGGGCGACTGGGGCACCCAGTTCGGCATGTTGATTACCCATCTCAAGCAGGTGGCGCCGGAAGCACTGGAGACCGCCGATGCGGTGGATCTGGGAGACCTGGTGGCCTTCTACCGAGAGGCCAAGAAGCGCTTCGATGACGATGAAGCCTTCCAGTCCACCTCCCGCGATGAGGTGGTGAAGCTGCAGGGGGGCGATCCGGTGTCGCTCAAGGCCTGGGGCTTGCTCTGCGATCAGTCGCGGCGTGAGTTCCAGAAGATCTACGACAGGCTCGACATTCGCCTGACCGAGCGCGGCGAATCGTTCTACAACCCATTTTTGGCTGCGGTGATTGATGGCTTGAAGGACGCTGAGCTGCTGGTCACCGATGACGGTGCTCAGTGTGTGTTCCTTGAGGGTGTTCAGGGCAAGGACGGCAAGCCCCTCCCGGTGATCGTGCAGAAGAGTGATGGCGGCTTCAACTACGCCACCACTGATCTGGCGGCGATCCGCTACCGCTTTGGTGCGGCTCCGGAGGGGGATGGTGCACGCCGCGTGGTGTATGTCACCGATGCCGGTCAGGCCAATCATTTTGCCGGGGTGTTCCAGGTGGCCGAGCGGGCCGGCTGGATCCCTGAAGACGCTCGCCTCGAGCACGTGCCCTTCGGTCTGGTGCAGGGGGAAGATGGCAAAAAACTCAAAACCCGCGCGGGCGACACGGTGCGTCTGCGGGATCTGCTCGACGAAGCCGTCGAGCGCGCCGAGACTGATCTGCGCTCACGCCTGAAGGAGGAGGAGCGCGGCGAGTCGGAGGAGTTCATCCAGCATGTGGCAGGGACTGTTGGCTTGGCGGCAGTGAAATACGCCGACCTGAGCCAGAACCGAATCACCAACTACCAGTTCTCCTTCGATCGGATGCTGGCGTTGCAGGGCAACACGGCGCCCTATCTCCTGTATGCCGTCGTGCGCATTGCCGGCATCGCCCGCAAGGGGGGAGACCTTGCGGCCACCACCGCGCAGCTGCAGTTCAGTGAGCCTCAGGAATGGTCCCTGGTGCGGGAGCTGCTCAAGTTCGATGCCGTGATCGCTGAGGTGGAGGAGGAGCTGCTGCCCAACCGTTTGTGCAGCTACCTGTTCGAGCTCAGCCAGGTGTTCAACCGCTTCTACGACCAGGTGCCGGTGCTTAAGGCCGATCCTGAAGCTTTGGCATCCCGCCTCGCCCTCTGCCGTTTGACAGCTGACACCCTCAGACTGGGGCTCGGACTGCTGGGCATCGCCACCCTGGACCGCATGTGAACGACAACATCCAACCGTTCACGCCCGGTGGCGCTCCATCGGCCCGCGCTCCAGTTGAGCAGCTCAAGGCCTACAGCGCTCCGTTGGAGGGCCGCCGCAAGATGCTGCGGCTGGACTTCAACGAGAACACGATCGGCCCCAGCCCTCTGGTGGCCCAGGCGCTGCGTCACTTCAGCACCGAGGAGATTGCTGTTTATCCGGAGTACGACGGCCTCCGGGAGGCGCTGCTCCAGAACCTGGTGGAGACCGGATGCCGGCCGGAGTTGAAGGCTGATCAGGTGGGCCTGTTCAACGGTGTGGATGCTGCCATTCATGCCGTGTTTCAGGCTTATGGCGATGCCGGTGAGACGTTGCTGACGACAGCGCCCACCTTTGGTTACTACAGCCCCTGCGCTGGGATGCAGGGCATGACGATCGAGGCGATCCCCTACCAAGGCGAGACGTTCGACTTTCCCCTGGCCGCCATTCAGCAAGCGTTGGAGGCCCAAGCGCCGCGGTTGCTGCTGATCTGTAATCCGAACAATCCCACCGGCACGCGCTTGGCGGCAGAAGAGGTGATTGCCCTGGCGGCTGCTGCTCCAAGCACGTTGGTGGTGGTGGATGAGCTCTACGAGGCCTTCACCGGGGACAGCGTGCTGCCGAGCGCTGATTTCACGGCCACACCGAACCTGCTGGTGTTCCGCTCCCTGGCCAAAACGGCCGGTCTGGCGGGCTTGCGTATTGGCTTTGCCATTGGCCATGCCGATGTGGTCGATCGGGTGAGCCGTGTCACGGGGCCCTACGACGTCAATAGCGTGGCCGTGGCCGCGGCGTTCGCGGCTCTGGCGGATCAGTCGTATGTGGACGCCTATGTGGCCGAGGTGCTCCGGGCTCGTGAGTGGACCTTGCAGGGGCTGCGGGACGCTGGCGTGCGCCACCACTGCGATGGCGGAAACTATCTGCTGATCTGGCCCCAACGCCCGGTGGCGGAGGTGGATGCGGTGCTGCGGCAGGCCGGAATCCTGGTGCGTTCGATGGCCGGCAAGCCGCTGATTGATGGTTGTTTTCGGGTGAGCATCGGCACCACCAGCCAGATGCAGCGCTTCTTGGAAGCGTTCCTCCCCCTGGAGCAATGAACCGCCTGCTGCTGCTGGCCACCGGCGGCACCATCGCCGGCTGTGCCGACGACAGTTCAACGCTGAACGACTACACCGCGGGCGTGCTGGAGGGAGATGCCCTGCTCGCGGCGGTGCCGCAGCTGCAGGGCCTGGCGGCGATCAGCGTTGAGCAGGTCGCCAATGTCGACAGTGCCGACCTGCGCTTTGAGCACTGGCGCGCTTTGGTGGGGCGCATTCGTGATGCCTTTGCGGCGGACCCCGAGCTGGCCGGGGTGGTGATCACCCATGGCACCAACACGTTGGAGGAAACCGCCTGGTTGTTGCAGCTGTTGATCGACGATCCCCGGCCGGTGGTGTTGGTGGGAGCAATGCGGCCGGCCACAGCCCTCAGCGCCGATGGGCCATTGAATCTGTTGCAGGCGGTGCAGGTGGCCTTGAGCCTTGAAGCCCGCGGCCATGGCGTGCTGGTGGTGATGGATGGCCAGATCCATGGCGCCGAGCGGGTCACCAAGGTGGCCACCCAGGGGGTCGGTGCCTTTGCCAGTCCCGGCAGCGGGCCGTTGGGCTGGGTGGATGACGTCGGCGTTCACCTGCCAACGGCGAGCGGATCCCGGCAGGTGCCCTTCGCTGGGCTCGCTTTACCGGAGCAATGGCCCCAGGTGCCGATCCTTTACGGGTGTGTGGAGCCCGAGCCGCTCATGCTCACCGCATGCATCAACGCTGGTGTTGAGGGCCTCGTGTTCACTGGCACTGGAGCGGGTCAATTGTCGGAGGCTGAGCGTTCAGCTCTTCAGGCGTGCCAAGGAACGCGGCCGTTGATGCTCCGGGCCAACCGCTGTGGGTCTGGACCCGTGCACCTCCATCCTGAAGATGAACAACTTGGGCTGCTGCCAGCAGGAAGCCTCAACCCCCAGAAAGCACGGGTGTTGGTGTTGTTGGCTCTGCTGGACGGCTGGCACAGAGATCAGCTGGTTGCACTGATCACTGCATCACCGTGATCACGGTGGTGTCGTCGAGGTTGCCCGGCAGGGCTTGCGATCGGCCAACACGGCGCACTGCGGTTCCACCCATGGCATCGAGGAAGGGTTGTACACCCTCTTGATCACACCCTTCAGGGGCATCGCCGTTGACGTACTGCACCGGAATCACGCGTTTGGGATTCAACTGATTCACCACTGCCGCGGCTTCCTCGGCGTTGTAAATCTTGCTGCCACCGCCAACGCCGATGATCAGCACATCTGGGTTGCCCAGCAGCACCCTGTCGGCGGCGGTGAGTTCTCCAGCTGTGGCACCGAGATGGGCAAAGCTGAGGCCCCCTTGCTGCCAGCGCCAGAGGGTGGCGTTGCCAAAGCGGCGCCCGCCCATCCGGTCGTGGGGGCTCGCAAAGCCCTCCAGGTTTAGGCCACCAATGCGATAAGACCCCGGTTGCGCCAGAAAGCGACCTCCGCCAACACCGCGGGCCCCTTCATCGGCGAGTTCGGAGTTGGCCAGAACGACGCCGGCCGTCAGCCGAGGTTCCGGGAGGCCTGCGGCACAACCCACTGCCTTGTAGGGATTGAGCAGGACCGTCTGCCCGCCGCCTTGGATCAGCAGGGCCCGTTGCCCGTAGCTGCTGATCGACACCCCACCCCCCGCCAAGGCCGGAGACGTCAGGCTCAGTGCCAGGCCTGCAGCGGCGGTCACAGCGGAACGCAGGACGGACATGGGCGGGAATGAACTTGCTCTGGACGCTAACAGCGTTATCCCTCAGCTTCCCGCAGGAAGTTGGCCAGCAGTTGATGGCCTTGATCGGTGAGCACGCTTTCAGGGTGGAACTGCACCCCCTGCAGGTGGTGATGCTCGCGATGCCGCAGGCCCATGATCGTGCCGTCGTCGAGCCAGGCGGTCACTTCGAGGCAGTCCGGCAGGGTGTCGCGTTCGGCGATCAGGGAGTGATAGCGGGTGGCCGTCAGCGGTTGGGGCAGGCCTGCAAACACGCCGTCGCCTTTGTGCAGCACAGGCGAGGTCTTGCCATGCATCTGCTGCTGGGCGCGCACCACCCGGCCGCCGTGCACCTGGGCGATGGCCTGATGGCCCAAACACACGCCAAGCGTGGGCACCGTTGCTGAGAGTTCTTTGAGGATGTCCAGGCAGACGCCCGATTGATCGGGGTCGCCAGGACCTGGCGACAACAAAATGGCGTCGGGCTTTAGGGCACGGATCTGCTCGAGGCTGATGGCGTCATTGCGATGCACCTCCAGGTCTGCCGCCAACGGATGCTGGGCGGCGAGCTCACCGAAATACTGCACCAGGTTGAAGGTGAAGCTGTCGTAGTTGTCGATGACCAGCAGCATCTGCGAATCGGGAGTCAGAGCCCCAGGCGGAGCAACAAGGGCGGAAGAAGGAGAAACAGAGCGATCAACAAGGAGCTGATGGCCGCTGTCAGCACGGCGGCGGCAGCACAGTCTTTGGCGATGCGGGCCAATGGGTGATAGCGACGGCCAATGGCCAGATCCACTACCGCTTCCATCGCTGTGTTCAGCAGCTCCAACACGAGAACGGCAGCCACCGTAAGCACCAGCACGGCCAGGCGGATGAGGTCGAGTTGAAGCCAGGCGGCGAGACCAAACACCACCAGCCCCGTCACCACATGGATGCGGAAGTTTCGCTGGGTGAGGAAGGCGTAGCCAAGGCCCTGGGCGGCATAGCGAAAGCTCGCTGGGAGATCACCAGCGATGCGCCAGCTACCCCGTCGTCGCATCGAGTTGGGGATCATCGTCACCTCCTCCGATGCTGCGTCTGCGGATGGTCTCCGGGGCGATTCGGTGGTCATCGGAACGGAATTCGGCATCCGCAGGGCACATGCCCGCTCACCGAAGCCTACCCGGGTTGTCCAGATCACTCCTCGTCAAGAAGCCTCTCCTGTAGAGCGAGCATCGCGGCCAGGCTGTCGTCATCGGGATGGTCCCAGCCCAGCAGGTGGAGCAGGCCATGGCTCACCAGCCAGCCCAATTCGCGCTGCAGGCTGTGGCCCTGCTCATGGGCCTGCCGCCGGGCCGTTTCAAGAGAAACCACGATGTCCCCCAGTTCGATGCTGGGTCCCTCCATCCAGTCGCCAGCGTCGTCGAGAGCCGCAAAAGACAACACATCCGTAGGGCCTGTTTTCTGGCGCCAGGAGCTGTTCAAATCCGCGATGTTGGCGTCATCGGTGAAGCGCAGCCCCAGGCTTAGCTCTTCCGCCGCGCGCACCAGGGTTGGGCAGTCGAGGCTCTCATCCCCACAGATGCTGTTCAGCCAATGCTTCAACTGCTGGAGCCAGGCCGTTTCATCAAGCAGATCGGTGCTGTCGGAGTGTTGCAGCGTCACCCCCTCCCGATCCAGTGCGAGGTCGAGCTCCATGCCTACCCCGGCAGGGTCGGACGCCCCAGCCATGCCACGAGGGTGATGAAGCCGAGGAATCCCATGGCGGTGAGGCCGAAGTGAAACAGGCTCTTGCTGCCCTTGCGCACCATGTTGCGCATCGCCTGTTTGACGAAGCTCGGGGGTGGGGTGCTGTCGGTGGCCATGGGGTCAGGAATCGGCGTCGGCGCCGGGGCTGTCGACACCCTGGCGCAAAGAGGCGTCGATGAACGGGTCGAGGGCTCCATCCATCACCGCTTGCACATCGTTGGTTTCTTCATTCGTGCGCAGGTCTTTCACCATTTGGTATGGCTGAAACACATAGTTGCGGATCTGGTTGCCCCAGGCCGCTTCAACAATGTCGCCGCGGATGTCGGCGATTTCGGCCGCCCGTTGCTCCTGGGCGATCACCAGCAATTTGGCCATCAGCAACGCCATCGCCTTCTCCTTGTTCTGAAGCTGGGATCGCTCCTGGGTGCAGCGCACAAACAGCCCGGTGGGGATGTGCAGGATGCGCACAGCCGTTTCCACCTTGTTCACGTTCTGGCCACCCGCGCCGCCCGAGCGGCTGGTGGTGATCTCCAGGTCCTTTTCAGGAATGTCGAGCTTGACGTCCTCCTCGATCTTGGGCATCACCTCCACACCGGCAAAGCTGGTCTGGCGCTTGTCGTTGGCGTTGAACGGTGAGATGCGCACCAGGCGATGGGTACCTTTCTCATTGCGCAGGTAGCCGTAGGCGTAGCGCCCTTCGATTTCGATCGTGCAGCTCTTGATCCCGGCTTCTTCCCCTTCGGAGAGTTCGTCCACGGTCACCTTCATGCCGTGGTCTTCGGCCCAGCGGGTGTACATGCGCAACAGCATCTGCGCCCAGTCCTGGGCATCCGTTCCACCGGCCCCTGCATTGATGCTGAGGACAGCGCCCTCTTTGTCGTATTCGCCGCTGAGCAGGCGCTCCAGCTCCCAACGGTCCAGCCCTTGGCGCAGCTGGTTCAGGCCGTTCTGGGCTTCCTGCAGCAGGTCTTCGTCGGGTTCCAGCTCGTAGAGCTCAAGGGTGGCCTTGGCATCGTCCACAGCGCCGCTCCATCCGGCCAGCTGACTCAGCTGTGCCTTCACCTCGTCCAGGCGCCGCATCTGCTTCTGGGCGTTCTTCTGGTCATCCCAGAAATCAGGCTGGGCGGCGAGTTGCTCGAGATCCTGTTGCCTTGCGTTCAGAGCAGGAACGTCAAAGACAGTCCTGGGCATTGCCCAGGCGGTCAGTGAGCTCGGAGAGATCGCGTTTGAAGTCGGTGAGATCCAGCAAGGACTCGGTCCTGATCAGCTTCTGACGCTATCAGCGCAGTTGCTGCATAGGATCCGACCACTGGTATGTACAACGCAATGGCCAAGGTTGAGATCTACACCTGGCGCACCTGTCCGTTCTGTGTCCGCGCCAAGGGACTCTTGGATCGCAAGGGGGTGAGCTACACCGAACACAGCGTCGATGGGGATGAGCCCGGCCGTGATGCCATGGCGGCGCGGGGTGATGGTCGCCGCAGTGTTCCGCAGGTGTACATCGATGATCGCCACATCGGCGGGTGCGATGACCTCCACGCCCTGGATCGCTCCGGTGAGCTCGATGCGCTGTTGAAGGCCTGATCGATGCGCCAGCTGTTTGTTCTGGATCCGCTGGGGCAGATCAATCCAGCCAAGGATTCTTCCGCTGCGCTGATGCAGGCCGCCCATCGTGCCGGCGATGAAGTGTGGGCCTGCACGCCCTCCGATTTGATTGCCCGGGGGGATGAACCCCTCGCGCTCGCCCTGCCGGTGACGCCAGTGCCCTGGATCACGGTTGGGGTGGCGGAACGTCAGGCCCTGAATGGCTTTGATGTGATCTGGATGCGCAAGGATCCGCCCGTGGATGAGGCGTATCTCTACGCCACCCATCTGTTGGAGGTGGCCGAGCGGGCTGGGGTTCGTGTGCTCAATCGCCCCAGTGCGCTGCGCAGCTGGAACGAAAAGCTGGGGGCGTTGCGCTTCAGCCGCTGGATGGCTCCAACGCTGGTGGCGGGGCGGGTGTCTGAATTGCTCTCGTTTGCCCAGGAACAGCAGGAAATTGTGCTCAAACCGCTGGGGGGGCGCGCGGGCCTCGGGGTGATTCGGGTCAATGGGCAGTCGCCAGGCTTGAAGGCCCTGCTGGAGCTGGTGACGGAGCAGGAACGGTTGCCGGTCATGGCCCAGGCGTTTCTTCCATCCGTGAGCGAAGGCGATAAGCGCATCCTGTTGGTGGATGGCGATCCCCTGGGAGCGATCAATCGACGGCCTTCAGCGGGGGAATTCCGCAGCAATCTGGCCGTCGGTGGCCAGGCGGAGGCTACGGAACTCACCGACAGGGAACGTCAGATCTGCGCCGCCCTGGCACCGGCGCTGCGGGCGGAGGGGCTCTTCTTTGTCGGCATCGATGTAATCGGCGGCATGCTCAGCGAAATCAACGTCACCAGCCCAACCGGGGTGCGGGAAGTGGAGCGGCTGATGAACCAGCCCTTGGCCGATCAGACGATCGAGCGGTTGCGCGCGCTGGTCTGAAGTTCCAGCTGGTCGGCCAGTACGGCCAGTTTCAGCCCCACTTCCTGCAGCTCCCGCTCAGCAATGGATCCCCGCACCAGGCCAGCTCCGGCCGTGAGGTCCAGGTCGCAGCCCCTGGCATGACCACAGCGGATGGCCACCCGCAGTTCAGCATCACCGGCGCTGTCGATCCAACCGATCGGTGCCGCATAACTTCCCCGTTCAAAGGGTTCCAGGGTGCGCAACCAGGCCATGGCGTCTCGGCGGGGTAACCCGGCAACGGCGGGTGTGGGGTGCAGTTGTTCGGCAAGTGACAACACGGGCTGACCGTGGGTTTCCGCCGTGATTGGGGTGTGCAGATGGGTCAGGTTGCCGTGGCGGGCCAGTTGGGGTTGCCAACGGCGTCGTGGTGAGAGTCCGTTGCGGCGCAGTTGGTCGGTGATGGTTTCCACAACGAGTTCGTGTTCGCGGCGGTCCTTGTCGGAGCGCAGCAGCTGAGCGCCGGAATCCCCCTGCCCAGCCGTACCGGCCAGGGCATCACTGCGCAGCCAACCGGCGCGAAGGCTGAGCAGCCGCTCCGGCGACGCACCGAAGAAGGCATCCCCCGCATGGCGCTGCCAGAGGAACCGGCAGCTGCCGGCCTGTTGTCGCCGGAGCCGTTTCAACAGCGGTAAGGGGTCGAACGTTTCGGCCAAAACGATGCGGTGCTGCACGGCCAGCACCAGTTTGTGCAGGTCGCCGTTGTTGACCAGATCAATCCCGTGGGTGAGTGCTGCGGCGTAACGCTGCCGCCAGGTTTCCGGTTCCGTTGCCGCCACCAGCGCCTGGGGTTTAAGCGCTGTTGGCGTGGTTGGCGTCTTGAGCAGCTGTTCCTGCTTGAGCCAGAGCTGTTCCGCTAGCTCCCTGCAGTCCGCTGCACTGCTCACGATCCCGTTCAGCCGCAGCCAGCCGCGGCGTCCCTGACGGCTGAGCTGCCAGCGGGGCAGCACCGCATGCACTGAAGGAACCACCGCTTCACTTCGGCGGCGTTCACTCACCTGATCGAAGAAGCGGAAGCGCAGCAGCACCCGGGGGCGTGCATGGGCCGGGCTCTCCGGTGCGGTGTCGTGCAGGCGGCTGAGGCAGAGGTCAGCGAAGCGCTGGGCCTGTTCAAAGCGACGACTGCCAGCCAGCTCCAGTTCCTGGCAGGGCCCTGCTGCAGCCAGGCAGAGGCCAGGGGCGCTGTCCCACAGCACCTGCAAGTTTTCCTGCTCCGCCAGCTGCGGCAAGGCCAGAAGCGGGTCGACCCCTGCGATCGGTAGGGCAAGGCTCAGCAGCGCTTCATCGCCGTCACAGGCCATCCATCCCCGCTGGGCTGCGGAGAGGAGGGAGCTGAAACAACAATCAGCCGACATCCGCGGCGTTTCTGGCCAGGGTTACTGCTCAAATGTATGGGTCTTCGCCCTGCGGGAACCGAACCTTTCCATGTCTGAGCCGCAGGCTGTCGCATCCCGTTACGCCGATCGGCGCCGTTTGTGGAAGGCAGCCATCAAGTGGCCGATGTATTCCGTCGCTGTGATGCCAGTGCTGGTCGCGGCTGGATGGCATTTCGGTGTTGAAGGGTCCCTGAGATGGCTGCAGCTCGGCGGCTTTTGGCTGGCGGCCATCTTGTTGTTGCTCTGGGAAAACCTCAGCAACGATGTTTTTGATGCGGCGACGGGTGTTGATGCCTCCGGTAAGCCCCATTCGGTGGTGAACCTCACCGGCCGCAGGGATCGCGTTGCCCAGGGGGCGTCCGCCGCCTTGGTGGTGGGGTTGCTGTTGATGGCGTTGCTGGCCTGGAACAGCACCTGGGCGGTGTTGGGCCTGGTGTTGGTGTGTTGCGGCCTGGGCTACGTGTACCAGGGTCCTCCGTTTCGCTTGGGCTACCGCGGCTTGGGTGAGCCCCTGTGCTGGCTGGCGTTTGGTCCGTTCGCCACCGCTGCGGCCCTGTTGGTGTTGCAGCCCAGGGGGGCTGAGTCGATCCCATGGGGTACCGCTTGGATGTTGGGGGCAGGCCCTGCCCTGGCGACCACCCTGGTGTTGTTCTGTTCCCATTTCCATCAGGTGGAAGAGGATGCGGCCCACGGCAAACGCTCGCCGGTGGTGCGTCTTGGCACGCGCCGGGCGGCGGCACTGGTGCCCTGGTTTGTGGCCTTGACGCTCGCTTTGGAGTGGGTGCCCGTGCTGCACGGGGACTGGCCTCCGACGGTTTTATTGAGCGCTCTCGGTCTTCCTGCGGGGGTGCAGTTGATGCGTCTGCTCCAGCGCCACCACGACCAGCCGGAGCGGATCAGCGGCAGCAAGTTTCTGGCCTTGCGCTTTCAGGGCTGGAATGGTCTGGGGCTGAGTGTGGGCTTGGCTTTGGCTCGCGTCTGGACCGGCGGATGACGCTCCGGTTGCAGCGTCGCCGCTTCCGCTTTGCCCTGCTGCAGCCGCTGCGCACGGCAGCAGGCGTGCTGACTGAGCGCTGTGGCTGGTTGCTGCGTCTGGACGACGATCAAGGGGCGGTGGGCTGGGGCGAAGTGGCCCCACTCGAGCAACAGCAGTGGTTCTCCTGTGAAGACGCCCTCACCTCGCTGTCGGATGTGGTCTCCAAGGCTCAGTTGGAGACCCTGCTGCGGGATGTGCCAGGGGCACTTGGCTTTGGTCTTGGTGCGGCGCTGGCGGAGCTGCAGGGTGTGGTGGGGGCTGCTGGTACCCAGGGATGGCTGAAGGCGCCTGTGCCGGCACTGTTGTTGCCGGCTGGTGAGGCCATGCTCACGGCCCTGGAGGCTGCGGCGGCATCGGCAGGTGGCCTTGAGGGGCGCACGTTCAAGTGGAAGGTGGCAACGGAGGCGGATCCCCTGGAGCGCCAGCTGCTCGAGCAGCTGCTCCAACGGCTGCCTCCCACGGCCCGGTTGCGTCTGGATGCCAACGGCGGCTGGGACCGCAGCACGGCGCAGGCCTGGATGCACCGGTTGCGTGCTGACCCGCGTCTGGCTTGGTTGGAGCAGCCATTGGCGGTGGACGATCAAGCTGGTTTGGAGCAGTTGGCGGCGCTGGGTCCGGTGGCCCTCGATGAATCCCTCGACCAGCGCCCGGAGCTTCGCCGCAGCTGGAGCGGCTGGCAGGTCAGGCGGCCTGCGCTGGAGGGCGATCCCCGCCTGCTGTTGCAGGAGCTGCAGGTTGGGGTGCCCCAACGGATGCTGAGCACAGCGTTTGAAACAGGCATTGGTCGGCGTTGGCTGGAGCATCTGGCCGGGCTTCAGGCCCAGGGGCCCACGCCGGCGGCACCGGGCTTGGCCCCCGGCTGGACGCCATCGGGGGTTTTGTTCTCCACGGATCCAGAGCAGGTCTGGGCGGCGGCGGCATGAGTGAGTTCGAGCGGCTGGGGCAGGGGCTGGCAACGGGGCAGTGGGTGTCCCTGTCGCCCGAGGCGGAAGCGGCCCCCATCGCTCAATTGCCGCCGGGCCCAGGGGTTGTCGTGCGGAGTGGTGGCAGCAGTGGCGGCAGCAGTTACTGCGCCCAGCCGTCGCTTCATCTGGACCGTTCGGCAGCAGCCACCGCCCATTGGTTGACGGGGATCGGTCTTGACCCCGCCGCCACCCTGTTGCTCAACCCACTGCCGCTGGCCCATGTGAGTGGTCTGATGCCTTGGTGGCGCGCCCGCTGCTGGGGCGCGGGGCATCAGCAACTGGCGCCGGGGTTGATGAAAACCCCCACCGAATTGCTCGCGTTTTGCCGGAGCATGCCCGCGTGGGGAATCAAGCCTGTGCTGCTGTCGTTGGTGCCCACGCAGCTGGCGCGTCTGCTGGCCGATCCCGACGGGGTGGCGTTCCTGCAGCAGTTGGAGCTGATCTGGATCGGTGGCGCTGCCCTTCCGTCTCCAGTGGAGGAGCAGGCTCGTGCCTTGCGGCTGCCGCTGGCGCCCTGTTATGGGTCGACGGAGACGGCGGCGATGGTGGCGGCCATGCCGCCGGATCGGTTCCTGGCAGGTGAGCCGGGTTGTGGGGATCCGCTGGTGGATGTGGAGCTGCGACTGGCGGCTGATGGGGCCCTGGAGGTGCGCACCGATCGGTTGGCCCTGGGCCGTTGGAGTGCGGATCAGCCGGATCGGTTTGAACAGCTCAAGGATGCGGACGGCTGGTGGCGCTCCGGGGATCGGGCCGCTTTTACCCCAGGCCTTCAGATCATGGGCCGAATGGATGGGGCGATTCATTCCGGAGGTGAAACCGTTTTTCCTGAGCCGCTCGAGCAGCGTTTGATGGCGGCGGCGCAGGCGGTATCTGTTCCGGTGAGCGCCGTGCTGTTGCTGGGTGTTGATGATTCCGAGTGGGGGCAGCGGCTGGTAGCGCTGGTGGGCAGTGCTGACGCTGCGGTGCTTCCGCGCCTTATGGCCCTGACGCGCTCCTGGTCGCCGGCGGAGACACCCCGGCGCTGGGTGTTGTGCCCCGCCTTGGCCCCCTCGGTGCTGGGGAAATGGCAGCGTCAGCGCTGGCGGAATTGGTTAGAGCGGTTGGATTCGGCCAAGGCTTGACGCTTCCAGCCAACGGTCCACGCCATCGGGGAGGGCACAGCGGCGACGCGTGTTGGCGTCGATGGCCACATGCCGCAGGCAACCGCAGGCGACCAGCTGCTCCTCCAGCAGCACCTGGCTGGTTACCTCAAAACTGCTGGGATCGAGCCGTTCCGGTGCCAGGCGGATCAGCAGCTTGTCGCCCACCTGCACCGGGGCGCGGAAATCGACATGGCAGTGCACGACCGGCAAGGCCACGCTGGGTTGCTCCCCGCGGCCGCCGGGGAAGATCGAACCAGCCGGGAGGCCAAAGCATTCCAGGCTTTCTTCCCAGGCCTGGTGGCACCAGCCCAGCAGCTGCTGGAAGTGCATCACGCCTGCAGCGTCGGTGTCGCTAAAGCGCACCGTCCGGCTCAGCTCCAGCCAGGGGGCAGAGGTCATGGCGTTGTGTTGTCGAAGCCGGTGCCGACTGTCACCCTGACAGAACGTTCAGCCTGAACCATGGCAGCGCCGATCGCCTTCGAGCCCCCGTCCATCCAAAAGGCATGGCAGGCCTTTCTGCACCACATTCCCGTGGTGTTGGTGATCTGGGTGGGCTCCATTGTTCTGTCGCTGCTTGGTGTTCTTGCTTATGCCCTGATCATCGTTGTGGTGTCCGCGGGCATCGGCAGCAGCGATGCGGCGCTGGGGCTCGGGGCTGTTCTGGCCCAACTGGTTCAATTGCCCTTCACACTCCTCGCCAGCCTGTTGTCGGTGTTGCTGGTGGCTGTACCTGCTCTGTATTACGAGGGTGGTGAGGTCGTGACGATTGAGGCGGCCTGTCAGCTGCTGACACGCCGTTTGTGGCGTTATCTCCTGGCTGGACTGTTCTTTTCGCTGGCCACGACCATCGGTTTTCTGCTTTGCATTCTTCCGGGCATTGCTATTGCTCTGGTCACGCCCGTGTTTGTGAATCGCATCTTCGTCACCGACATGGGCATTGGTGAAGCGTTCGCCCAGTCGTTTCAAGTGGTCTACCGCTCTGAGAACGGCCTGAGCTTTGTGGGCCTTGAAGTGTTGACGGGCCTCGTCGTGGCATTTTTGGCCCTGATCACCTGTGGTTTGGGTGGCTTTGTGGTGATTCCCATGGCCAGTTTTTTCCTGCAGAACGTTGCCTATGAGCGCGGTCTGTTGCGTTGAGGGCTCAGCCGCTGGGCCAGCTGTTGGTGCCCAGCCGCAACAGCCAATAGCCGATCAACCCTCCACCAATCCAGGGAATGGGCCAGAGGGGCACCCCCTTCGGGATCAGACGGCGTTGGTGGAGGGCTAGAGCGCACCAGAGCACCAGCCCCAGGGCAGTGATGGGGCCGAAGAGATGCCATTGCAGTGATCCGCTCAGATCACCCGAAAGAGCTGCTCCTGTCGCTCGGGTCAGAAAGCAGGTGGGGCAGGGCACGCCCGTGAGGGCACGGAGCGGGCAGCTCAGGCCAGGAAGGCCTGGATGCACTCCCTTGAGCCACAACGCACCGGTCAGGGACACGGGCAACAGAAAGCCCGTGCGTTGCAACCGCCGCAGAAAACGGTTCAGGGATCAGCGATCGACCGATCCCATGATCACGTCGATGGAACCGAGGATGGCCATGATGTCGGCCACCTTGTGTCCCTTGAGGATGTGGGGAAGGATCTGCAGGTTATTGCTGTCGGCAGCGCGGATCTTGAAGCGCCAGGGAGTGACGTCGTTGTTGCCCTGGATGAACACGCCGATCTCGCCCTTGCCTGATTCCAGCCGGGTGTAGAGCTCGCCGTTGGGGATCTTGAAGGTGGGGGCCACCTTCTTGGCCACGTACTGGAAATCGAAACCTGCGGCGTCGCTTCCCTTGCCTTCGTTGAGGCGCTTGGCCTCGAGGTTTTCGGTGGGGCCTCCTGGAATCATGTCGCAGGCCTGGCGCAGGATCTTGAGCGACTGGCGCATTTCTTCGATGCGCACGCGGTAGCGGGCAAAGCAGTCGCCCTCTTTTTCCCAGGCCACCTGCCAGTCGAAGTCGTCGTAGCACTCGTAGTGATCGACCTTACGCAGATCCCAGGGCACGCCGGACGCGCGCAGCATCGGGCCGGAGAGGCTCCAGTTGATAGCGTCCTGCTTCTCGATCGTTCCCAGGCCTTCAATCCGGCGCCGGAAAATCGGGTTGTTGGTAATCAGCTTTTCGTATTCATCGATCTTGGGGCCGAACCAGTCGCAGAAATCGCGGCATTTTTCCAGCCAGCCCCAGGGCAGGTCAGCGGCAACTCCTCCGATGCGGAAATAGTTGTTGTTAATCAGCCGCTGGCCGGTGGCGGCTTCCCAGAGGTCATAAATCATCTCCCGTTCGCGGAAGATGTAGAAGAACGGTGTCTGGGCCCCCACGTCTGCGAGGAAGGGTCCAAGCCAGAGCAGATGGTTGGCGATGCGGTTGAGCTCCAACATCAGCACCCGGATGTAGCTGGCCCGTTTGGGCACCGGGATGTCCGCCAGTTTCTCCGGGGCGTTGACCACGATCGCCTCGTAGAACATCCCCGCCGCGTAGTCCATGCGGCTCACGTAGGGCACGAACATCACGTTCGTGCGGTTCTCCGCAATCTTCTCCATGCCGCGATGGAGGTAACCGATCACCGGTTCGCAGTCGACCACATCCTCACCATCAAGGGTGACCACAAGCCGCAGCACCCCGTGCATCGAGGGGTGGTGTGGCCCGAAGTTCACCACCATGGGCTCCGTGCGCGTTTCCAGCTGCGTCATGGGAGCGGTGGTCCGATCGATGAGTAGATCTTAAGGAGTCTTCGCCTGTGGCTTGTGTCCCCCTTCAGCCATGTGCCGGTACTGGCCGATGCGGTGCTGGATGCGGCCCGGCAGATCCCGCGTTCGGAGGGCCTGTTGATCGACGCCACCCTCGGTGGCGGCGGCCATAGCGCCCTGTTGCTGGAACAGCATCCCGGCCTGCGCCTGATCGGTCTGGACCAGGACCCCACGGCCCGGGCAGCGGCAGCGGTGCGTTTGGCCCCCTTTGGCGAGCGCATCTCGATCGTGGCCACCAACTTTGCCGACTACGTGCCGCCGGAGCCCGCTGTGATGGTGCTGGCCGATCTTGGGGTGAGCAGCCCCCAGTTGGATGTGGCGGAGCGCGGCTTCAGTTTTCGTCTGGATGGTCCCTTGGACATGCGCATGAATTCCGGCGGTGAGGGAGAGACCGCTGCTGAGCTGATCGACCGCCTGGAAGAGAACGAGCTGGCGGATCTGATCTATGGCTATGGGGAGGAGCGGCTCTCCCGCCGCATCGCCCGACGGATCAAAGCCGACCTCAAGGAGAGAGGCGCCTATGACGGCACGGCGGCCTTGGCCTACGCCGTGGCCGGTTGTTACCCCCCCAAGGCGCGGCGGGGACGGATCCACCCCGCCACCCGCACCTTTCAGGCCCTGAGGATTGCGGTCAACGATGAGCTGGGCGTGCTGGATCGCTTGCTGCAGCAGGCCCCCGACTGGCTGGAGCCCGAGGGCCTGCTGGGGATCATCAGCTTCCATTCGCTGGAAGACCGCCGCGTCAAAACGGCTTTTTTGCGGGATGAGCGCCTGCAGCGGATCACCCGCAAGCCGGTGGTGGCCACCGAGCAGGAGGAAGAGGCCAATCCCCGCAGCCGCAGTGCCAAATGGCGCGTGGCCCAGCGCCTGGCTGCTGCTTAGCGGCCGCTGAGGAACCCGGCGGCATCGTCATCCCCGAACAACTGCAGGTAGGCGGAAGCGGTGAGGCCAGACACTACGGGAACGGCCGCCAGGAGGCCAAAGCCGCAGGCCACAAAGCCAAGCACCAAAATGCCCAGTTGCAGCACCAGCAGGCCAAACACCGTCCACCAGTGCTGTTGCACCGTGGTGAAGCCCGCCTGCAGGGCCTGGATGGGGCCAAGGCCTTTCAGCACCGCCAGGTAACCCAGAAAGGCCTGGTTCACCTGCACGTACAGGCTTAAGGCACTGCCCAGCACCAGGAGCAGCATCGCGATGGGGCTGCTCAGCAGCTGCAAGCCCAAAGCCTGGAGCGCAGCCAGCAACACAGGCAGTTGGCTGGGGTCTGACCCATCCGGTCCCACGCTCAGGCTGACCAGTTCCTCCACCATGGGGCTGGCCTGCGCAGCGTTCACCGCTAAGGCGAACGCTCCGCCGCTGATCAGCGTCAGCAGCAGGCCCAAAACAAATTGACGGCTGAACAAGCGCCATGTGGCCCCTGGATTGAGCTTGATCAGGTCGCCAAAGGTCGGTTGTTTCCCTTGCAAGCCCAGCCAGACCCCGCGCATCAGGCCGATCGAGACCCAGAGATTGACCAAACCGCTGGCCAGGTTGTCGGCGGGCGTGGGCAGCCAGTCCAGCGCCAGGCTGCATCCGAAGCTGAGCAGCACAAAGCTCACAAATGGCCAGGGGGTGCGCCGAAACACCTGCCAGCCGTCCTGCAGGGCTTGTCCTATGGAGATACCTGTTGGTGAGGGGGTGGTGGCCATGGCATCAAGGCAGCTGCGCGGACGTTAGGGAGCTCAACCCTTGGCGGCAGCAACGGCGTCGGAGATCACGCCGATGGCCTGTTCCACCTCGGCGTCTCTGGTGTCGCGTCCCAGGCTGAGGCGCAGGGAGGCTTCGGCTTCAGCGCGCGAGCGACCGATCGCCTGGAGTACGTGGGATGGCGCTCCGTTGCTGCAAGCGGAGCCACTGCTGCAGGCCAGTTGTGGGCGCAGGGCCCGGTGCAGGCGGCTGCCGTTCACCCCGGGCAGGCTGATATTGAGGTTGTGGGGCAGACGCGGCTGAAGGGCTCCATTGAGCAGCACGCCGGGGAGGCCCTGCTGCAGGCCCTCCCAAAGCTGATTGCGTAAGTGCTCAAGCCGGTCGTTGCGCTGCTCCTGCTCCTGCATTGCCAGGCGGGCTGCTGCGGCAAAGCCCACGATCAAGGCGGTGGGCAGGGTGCCGGCACGCAGTCCCGCCTCCTGGCCGCCTCCCCACTGCAGCGGTTCGATGGCGATGCCCTCCCGCAGCACCAGGGCGCCGATCCCCTTGGGCCCATAGAGCTTGTGGGCACTGAGGCTGAGCAGGTCAACCCCAAGGGCGTCGGGGTTCAGCGGCAGCGTCCCGAAGGCCTGGGCCCCATCGCTGTGCAGGGTGATGCCATGGGCCCGGCAGACAGCTCCCAGCTGCTCCAGCGGCTGGAGCACGCCGATTTCGTTGTTGGCCGCCATCACGCTCACCAGCCGCGTCTTGAGGGTGATCGCCGCCTCCAGTTGCGCAGGGGTGATCAGACCATCGGGACCTGGGTTCAGCAGGGTGACGCTGAACCCTTCCCGCTGTAGTTGCTTCAGGGGATCGAGCACAGCGTGGTGCTCGGTGGCCACGCTGATCAGATGGCCGCTGCCCAGGGCGCGGGCATGGCCCAGCAGGGCCAGGTTGTTGGCTTCCGTGGCACCGCTGGTGAACACCAGCCGTTCCGGGGTCACCCCCAGAGCCTCCGCCAGCTGCCGCCGCGCCAACTTCACAGCTGCAGAGGCGCTGAGGCCGAGCCGATGCTGACGGCTGGACGCATTGCCCCATTCCGCACTCCAGAAGGGCGCCATTGCCTCCACCACCTCAGCCGCACAGGGGGTGGTGGCCTGGAAGTCAAAGGCGAGAGCGGAGCCGCTCAGGATGAGTCATGCAGATGTTGCGATCATGGTGCTGCATTGCGAACAGCACGGGCATGAGTCTGCGATTGCCGATGGCTTTGCTCGGCTTGGGGTGGCTGGTCTGCGCGCAGCCCGTCTGCGGCTTCGATCGTGAGCAGGTGCTGGAGCAGATGCGGCAATCGCGGCCGGCCGATCTTCAGGTGCTGATCGAACGACCGGCCCCCGTTGGCACCATGTCGATCGGGATCTACGGGGTCAAACCAACACCGTCAAATCCCGATACCCGCAGTTATCAACTGTGGGAGGAGTCGGCTTCGGACCTAAATGTCTATTTCGAGAGCGTTAACTGCTCTACGGCGAAACCCGTGCGGGTGAAACGCACACAGTTGGTGGTGTACGTGCGCACTTTGAACCCCGGCGGCCCGATTACTGACGTCAACCGGGAGGATCACCTTGTTTGGTGGGCGGCATGCGTGCCCGAGGTCGCGGGAACCGACCCTGCAACCCTGCGGCAGAAGGCCCTGGATCTGGGCTTTTCAACCCTGATTCCCGAACAGCAGGAGCAGTTTCCCGCACTGGCCCGTTGAGCCCGGTCTCCATACATTGCGACCAGAGCGATTCCGGCCATGAGCGACGCGCCCACTCCCACCGCTGAATCCGCCGAGGCCGTGGCGCCGCCCCCGCGTCTGTTGTTGGTGGACGATGAGCCGGGCCTGCGCACGGCGGTGCAGGCTTACCTCGAGGACGAGGGCTTCGACGTCACCACCGCCGTGGATGGGGAAGAAGGGTTCGCCAAGGCTCAGCAGATGCTGCCGGATGTGGTGATCAGCGACGTGATGATGCCGCGGCTGGATGGTTATGGGCTGCTGAAGAAACTGCGGGCGGATGAACGGCTCGGCGGTACACCAGTGATCTTTCTCACCGCTAAGGGAATGACCGCCGATCGCACCCAGGGTTATCTGGCTGGGGTGGATGACTACATTCCCAAGCCGTTCGATCCCGATGAGCTGGTCGCCAGGGTGCGCAACGTGGCCCAGCGTCAGCAACGGCTGTTGCAGGAAGCGGCGCGCTTCGCGGATACCGATATGGGCCAGATGGCCAAGCAGATCACTGAGATCCGCTCGCTGCTGGCCCAGGCCGAAGCGCTGCCGTCCACTGAGCCGGTGGTGCACAGCTTCACGCCGCGGGAGGCGAGCGTGCTGCAGCTGGTGGCCGAAGGCCTGATGAACAAAGAAATTGCCCGCCAGCTGGAGACGTCAATTCGCAATGTCGAGAAATACGTGAGCCGGCTGTTCAATAAAACCGGCACCTCCAGTCGCACGGAACTGGTGCGTTATGCCCTGGAGCATCGCCTGGTCACTTGAAGCCGGCTGCTCTGAACGACGGCTGGACCTACCGCGATCAGGTGCCGACTTCCGATGCCGGTCTGTTGGTGAGTGATTGGCTGGCCGATCGCTACCGCCACTCCGATGGGGTGATGTGGCGCCAGCGAATTGTGGCGGGTGAGCTGGATTGGAACGGAGTGGTTCTCAGAGAGGACCGAGCGCTGCAGGGTGGGGAGACTCTCTGCTGGCACCGGCCGCCCTGGTGGGAGGAGGCGATCCCTGATCAATGGGAGACGATCCACGACGACGGCGACCTGCTGGTGATCAACAAGCCCTCGGGGTTGCCGGTGATGCCCGGTGGTGGCTTCCTGCGCCATACGCTCACCTCCTTGCTGAAACCCACCGGCGCGCGGCCGGTGCACCGCTTGGGGCGCTTCACCTCCGGCCTGCAGGTGTGTGCCCGCACGCCGCAGACCCGCGCCCTTTGGTCGAAGCAATTCCGGCCGGATGGGGGGTGCCGCAAGGTGTACCAGGCCTGGAGTCAGCGGGTGCCGGGGTTGGAGTTGGGACAGTGTTTGACGGTGAGCAGTGATGTGGTGGAACGGCCGCATCCGCTTCTGGGTTGGATCTGGGGGCCGGAGCCGCTGGAGGAGGTGCCAATCCGCAATCGGCTCTCAGCTCATTCCGAACTGAAGCTTTTGGAGCGCACGGCCGATGGCGATCGCTTGCAGGTGACGATCAGCACCGGCCGGCCGCATCAGATCCGCATCCACCTGGCGCAGCTGGGCAGTCCGCTGCTGGGGGATCCGCTATATCTCAGCAATCGCGAGATTGCCGCAACCGCAACCCCCGGGGATGGGGGCTATCGGTTGCATGCCTGGCGGCTTTCGGGTCCCCCTCACTTGGGGGAGACAACACTGCAGGTGGATCCCCCAAGTGAGGGAGATCAGGCCTTGCGGAACTCGATCAAGCGCGAGAAGTAAAAGGGAGCCTTGTTCAGGCTGCGGCGCACCAGCTTGAAGCCGCAGGCTTCCGCTGCTTTGACGATGCCGTCTTCCTTGAGGGTGTAAGCCCGGGTGGTTTTGCTGGGGCCGGGGAACAGCTGGCCGATGCCCTTCAACAGCGCCAGCAGCGGGGTGTAAGGCGCAAAGCTCACGATCAGACGCTGCTCGGTGAGGCTGCAGAGGTGCTTCACCATCTCCTCGGCCGGCTGCTGGGGGTAATGGATGAACACATCCAGGCAGCACACGGTGTGGAACGAGCCGCTCAGGCTTTCTAGGTCGCTGGCGAAGAAGTTCAGCTTGGCCATGTCGAGGCCAGCTTCGCGGGCCCGGCGCTCTGCTTCCTGGGCCATGGCTTCGGAGATGTCGCTGGCGCTGATCGAGCCCGCTCCCATGGCCGCCAGCGGCAGGCTCAGGCTGCCCACGCCGCAGCCGGCGTCGCAGAAGCTCGCCTGGCTCAGTTCACCGCTCTCCTGGATCCAGGCCAGCACTTCATCAACGGTTTTCTGGTGACCGATGCGGATGTTGCGCTGCACCTTGTTCACGTCATCGCTGTCGCTGTAGATGCGGTTCCAGCGGTCGAAACCCGTGGTTTCGAAATAGCCCTTCACCTCTTTCTTCTCGGCCTGTTTCTGCTCCAGCAGCTGATCGGGGGCCATGGCGGAAGGGTTTGCGTCGGCGGGATCCTAAGCAGCGCAGGCCCAGTGCAGATCATCCTCCTCTTCGCGCCAGCGCAGCAGCTGCGTCAGAGGTCGTCCCATCAGGGCGTCCATGCACTGCGTTGCATCGCCAATCACCCGTCTCGGCGCCACTGTCGCGCTCCAGATCGCAGCACTGGGGGCATTGCTCCAGCGGGCCAGCCGTTTCACCCCCTCCAGTTGCGGCAGGGTCACCCCCGCCAGGGTGCCGTCGTTGAGACGGCAGGTGCCCTTTTCCACCAGCAGCACCCGTTCGTCCCAGCGGTGTTTCCCGTCGGTTAGGCCGTAGGGGGCCAAGGCATCGCTCACCAGCACAATCTGCTCCGGCGCCAGCCGTTGCAGCAGTGCGGCCATCGTGGGGTGCACGTGCACACCATCGGCAATCAGCCCCAGGGCAATCCCGCCGCGACGGCAGGCCTCTCCGAGGGGGCCCGGTGCCCGGTGGTGCAAGCCCGGCATCGCGTTGAAGGCATGGGTGAGCATGCCCACCCCCTGATCGAATCCGGCGCGGGCCTGTTCGTCATTGGCGGCGCTGTGGCCGAGGGCCACGTTGATTCCCAGGTCCTGCAGCCGTTCGATCACCGCAGCGGCTCCCTCCAGTTCAGGGGCCAGGGTGACCAGGGCAATCTCCGTTTCGAACCCACCGATTCGTTCCTCGAGAGCCTCCAGGCTGGGGTTCGCGAGGTGCTCACGGGGATGGGCACCGCGGCGGGCCTCCGCCAGAAATGGTCCCTCCAGATGGGCCCCCAGCAGCCGGCAACGGCCGGGCGGGTGCTGTTGCCGCGCCTGCTGCAGCACGGCCAGGGCCTGGCGCAACGGCGCGATGCCGCAGGTCACCAGGGTCGGCGCGATCGCCTCCACGCCATCACGCCACAGCAGGTCGAGGAGCTCCTCCAGCCTGGGCAGATCTGCCGGAGTCAGTTCCGGAAAGGCCAGTCCCAATCCGCCATTGATCTGGAGGTCAACACCCCGGGGGCTGAGCCAGTTGCCGTTCCAGTCCGCATCCGCTGTTCGCTCATCGGCCTCCATCGCGCCGATGCGGCAGATCAGCCCCTGGTCGTTGAGGTCGATGGCATAGCGCTGGTCCCCCTCACCAGGCAGGGGGGCAGGCAAACGAACGTTGGTGATCCGGTGCATCAACGCAACACTGGCCTCGGCAGCCATGGGGGGAGACGATGGCAGTCTTGCCCCTCTGCGTTGTGCCGCCAGTGCTCCCCCGAGTTGCCGTTGTGATGGGAAGTGACTCTGACTTGCCCACCATGGAACCCGCTGCCGCCATCCTGCGCGAGCTGGGGGTGGAGGTGGAGGTTCGGGTGCTGTCGGCCCATCGCACGCCGTTGGAGATGGTGAGCTTCGCCAAGGCTGCCCGTGATCAGAGTTTCGGTGTGATCGTCGCCGGTGCCGGCGGGGCGGCCCATCTCCCGGGCATGGTGGCTGCCCTTACCACGCTGCCGGTGATCGGCGTGCCGGTGAAAAGTCGGGCGCTCTCCGGGGTCGATTCCCTCCACTCGATCGTGCAGATGCCCGGCGGGATTCCGGTGGCCACCGTCGCCATCGGTGGGGGCCTCAATGCCGGCTTGCTGGCGGCTCAGATCCTCTCGGTAGCGGATTCTGGCCTGGCCCAGAAACTTGAGGCCTACCGCAGCAGCCTCCACGATGCTGTGGTGGCCAAGGATGCGCGCCTGGTTGATCTAGGCAGCACGGAATACCTCTCTCAGATGGATTCATGAGTGTTCTCGTTCGCTCCACGCTTCGTTCCACGCTGCTTTGGGCGGTGGTGCCGGCGATCGTTGTCTATGCGGTCGCGTTGGTCTGGAGCGCTTCAGAGGGCATCAGCGCCAAATTGGTCCTGAAGGATCTGGCCCAGTCCTGCAAGGCGCCTCTGGGAGAGGGTTTTCTCTCCAGCGTGGGCTACTTGCTCTGGATGGCGGCAGCTGCCATTGCCTTGTTTGCGGCATCCACCCGGCAGATCCAGGGCTCCGTTCTGAACCGCCAATTCGCCTTCTGCGGTGGTGGTTTCTCACTGTGGCTTTGCCTCGACGACATGTTCCTGGTGCATGACCGCTATCTCGGTGAGGCGTTCCTCTACATCACCTACGCCTTCTTTACAGGACTGCTCTTGTTCCGCTTCCGTGGCCCCCTGCGGCGCTTCGGTGGTGACACCTTTTTGATATCCGTTGTGCTGTTGGGTCTGTCGGTTCTGACCGATGCCCTTCAGGGGCTGTGGCCGAACTCCTACGAGACGGTGCAGGTTTTTGAGGAGGGATTCAAGTTCCTCGGGATTGCGTCCTGGCTCAGTTTTTGGTGCCATTACGTCAGTGCCGCCTCCAAGCCGTCTTCCCTTGAGCCGCACTGATCGACACGCCTCATCGTTGCCATGACTCCCTGGCCGGCCTGGCTGCGTCTCGGCCTTCTGCTGCCTGTTCTGGGTTTGAACGCCTTTGTGATCAAGCGTTTGCTGGTGCAGTTCGCACCCTTCCCCGGGCTGTTCCTCACCGCGGCTTTGATCGCCTTTTTGTTGGACTTGCCCTGCCGCTGGCTCGCGCAACGGGGTCTTGCCCGCGGCTGGGCCATCGTCAGCGTGGTTCTGTTGACCTTGGGGCTCTTGGTTTGGGCGGCCGTGGCCCTGGTGCCGCTGCTGATTGAACAGCTCAGCCAATTGATCAGTGCATCGCCGTCTCTGCTGACGGCAGCAGAGCAGTGGATCGACCGGGGTCAGCTTTGGGCGGTGGACCATGGCCTGCCCGCCGATTTCGCGGATCTCAGCAGTGATCTGGTGTCCCAGTTCAGTCGTCTGGCCACGCAGCTGAGTCAGCGCTTGTTGGGTCTGTTAGGGGCAACGGTCGGTACCACGATCAATGTGGTGATCGTGCTGGTGCTGGCGGTCTTCCTGCTGCTCGGGGCGGATCCGATCGTTGATGGTTTGGTCCGATGGTTGCCGGACCGCTGGCGGAATCTGGTGCAGACGACCTTGGAGCGCACCTTTCGCGGTTACTTCGCCGGACAGGTGGTGCTGGCCTTGATCCTCAGTGGCGGACAGCTCCTGGTGTTCACCGCCCTGAAGATTCCCTACGGCGTGTTGTTCGCCGTGTTGATCGGTTTGACCACCCTGGTGCCCTACGCCAGTGCCGTGTCGATCGTCTCTGTCAGTGCAGTCCTGGCGGTCCAGGATCCCCGCACGGGCCTCGAGCTACTCGCCGCGGCGATCGTCGTCGGTCAGATCGTGGATCAAGTGATCCAGCCGCGGCTGATGGGAAGCATCGTGGGCTTGCAACCGGCCTGGCTGCTGATCGCCTTGCCGATCGGCGCCCGGGTGGGAGCCATCACCGGTGTGGGTGATCTGCTGGGACTGCTGCTGGCAGTCCCTGTGGCCAGTTGCATCAAAACCCTGGCCGATGCCGCCAGGGCCGGTGACCTCAGGCTGCCGGAATCACCCCCCGCTCCTGGAGCGCTTTGATTACCAGGTCTACGGAGTCGGACAGATCCTGTTTGCCGGTATCGATCTTCAGCTCGGGCGTCTCCGGTGCCTCGTAGGGGCTGGAGATGCCTGTGAATTCCTTGATTTGACCCGCCCGTGCTTTGGCGTAGAGGCCTTTGGGATCGCGGGATTCGCAGACATCGAGATCGGCGGCGCAGTACACCTCAAGGAAGTCACCGTCTTCCACAAGGTCACGGGCTTTGTCGCGATCAGCGCGGAAGGGGGAGACGAAGGCGGTCAGCACGATGACGCCGGCATCCAGGAACAACTTGGCTACTTCACCGATGCGACGGATGTTCTCTTCACGGTCAGCATCGGAGAAGCCCAGGTCCTTGCAGAGGCCATGGCGGATGTTGTCCCCATCCAGCACATAGGTGGCGAGCCCCCGTTCAAACAGAGCTGCGTTCACAGCATTGGCCAGGGTGCTCTTGCCGGAACCGGAAAGTCCCGTGAACCAGAGGATGGCGCTGCGGTGGCCGCGCTGTTTCGACCGCTCGTCTCGGCCGACGGAGGCTTCGTGCCAGGCGATGTTGGTGGACGCACCCTGGTTGGTGAGTTCTCCGTAGGTGGGGCTGGCGGTCATGGCCAAGGCAAGAATTGGCGGCCATTCTCCCCTAACCCCCAGCCCGTTTCGGTCGATACCCCTCCTTGCTGAGCAGCTCGAGCGCCAGATCCACCTGATCCCCTTGAAGTTCGATCACGCCGTCCTTGGCGGTGCCGCCACTGCCGATGCGTGTTTTGAGCTTCTTCAGCAGGGTCTTGAAGCCGGCTGGATCAAGTTCCAAGCCACGGATCACCGTCACGGTCTTCCCCCCCTTGCCGCCGCGGGTGGGCTGCACCCGCACCATTTGCTGAGACTTTGCTGTGGGCTCCGCCGCAGGCCCGCTCGGTCGCTGCAGACTGTCGGCACTGCTGAATTCCTGCCAGCCTCCCTTCGGCATCCACCCCTCGCAACCGAGTTGCATTGTCGATGACCACCGCCACGCCCCCTGAAGCCTCCACGCCCCGCTGGGCTGATTCCAGCCGCGGCCTTGGTCGCTTTATCGAAGGGTTAATCGGCATCGGTCTGCTCAGGCGTCCACTGTTTTTTCAGGCACGGCAGCTGATCATTCGCACGGCAGAGCGCAACGGCATTCCCTGGCGGGCCCGACGCCGGGAGCTGCAGCAGGCGGCAGAACCGCTGCTGGCTGCCAGCACCACGGTTGGTCTCACCCCGCCGGCCTATTACCTGTCCCGATTTCATGCCTACGAACAGGGCAATCTCTGTTGGCAGGCTGCTGCTGAAGCCGAGCAAGCCACGGATGCCATGGCCCTGCGGGTCTGGCCAGATGACCCGCTGCAGCCCGCTGAGGCGCAGACCCGGCTTCGTGATGCCATCCATGCCGTGGCGGATCCGTTGCTGCCTGCTTCGATCGATTGCGTGGTGGATCTGGGCTGTTCCGTGGGGGTGAGCACCCAGGCCTTGGCCCGTTGGTTGAACGCCCGTGCCGCCGCGAATGCTGTTCTCCCTCCGACGTTGATCGGCTTGGATCTGTCGCCCGAGATGTTGTCGGTGGCCCGCGTGCGCGATCCCCAGGGGCTGGTGCACGACTGGCGCCATGCCGCCGCGGAATCCACCGGCCTGGCCACAGCTTCGGTGGATCTGATCAGCCTGCAGTTCGTCTGTCATGAGCTCCCCCAGGCCGCGACCCGCGCTGTTTTGGCCGAAGCGTTCCGGCTGCTGCGCCCCGGTGGTGTTCTGCTGATGGTGGATCAGGACCCTGGCTCGTCCGTGCTGCAGCGTTTGCCGGCGCCGGTGGCCACATTGCTCAAGAGCACAGAGCCCTTCCTCGAGCAGTATTTCGCCCTGGATTTGCCCGCAGCGCTGGAGGAGGCCGGGTTCCGGAATCCCAGCATCCGTGCCTGCGACCCACGGCACCGTGTGATCGCCTGCTTACGCTGAGCCGACGCTCCAACGTGGATCCGTGACCAGCACCCTGCCCAACGCCAGCACCCCGGATCCCTCGAGCCTGCAGCCAGCGGTCCGTCCCGGCGCCCATGGTCGCTTTGGTCGCTTCGGTGGCCAGTACGTTCCCGAGACCCTGATGCCGGCGCTAGCAGAGCTGGAACAGGCGGCGGCCCAGGCCTGGAACGATCCGGCCTTCACCACTGAGCTGAATCGTCTGCTCAAGAATTACGTCGGTAGGGCCACACCTCTATACGAAGCGGAGCGTCTCACCGCCCATTACCGCCGCGCCGACGGCGGCCCCCGCATCTGGCTGAAGCGGGAAGATCTCAATCACACCGGGGCACACAAGATCAACAACGCCCTGGGGCAGGCCCTGCTGGCGCTGCGCATGGGCAAGAAGCGGATCATCGCCGAGACCGGTGCGGGGCAGCACGGCGTCGCCACGGCCACGGTCTGTGCCCGCTTCGGTCTGGACTGCGTGATCTACATGGGCGCGGAAGACATGCGCCGCCAGGCCCTCAATGTGTTTCGCATGCGTTTGTTGGGCGCCAAGGTGCAACCGGTGACGGCGGGAACAGCCACCCTCAAGGATGCCACCAGCGAAGCCATCCGCGACTGGGTGACCAACGTCGAGACCACCCACTACATCCTTGGATCCGTCGCTGGCCCGCACCCCTATCCGATGCTGGTGCGGGATTTTCATGCCGTGATCGGCGAAGAGTCCAAGCAGCAGTGTCAGGAGGCCTTCGGCCGACTGCCCGATGTGTTGATGGCCTGTGTGGGTGGTGGCTCCAATGCCATGGGCCTGTTCCATCCCTTCGTCCAGGACACGTCCGTTCGTTTGATTGGCGTTGAGGCCGCCGGCGATGGTGTGGCGACCGGCCGTCACGCCGCGACGATCACGGAAGGCCGTGCCGGCGTCCTGCACGGGGCCATGAGCCTGTTGCTTCAGGACAGCGACGGTCAGGTGCAGGAAGCCCACTCCATCAGTGCAGGCCTTGACTACCCCGGCGTCGGCCCTGAGCACAGCTATCTGCGCGAAATCGGCCGAGCGGAATATGCCGCCGTCACCGATCAGCAGGCCCTGGATGCTCTGCGTCTGGTGAGTGAACTCGAGGGAATCATTCCGGCCCTGGAAACCGCCCACGCCTTCGCTTGGCTCGAGCAGCTCTGCCCCACCCTTGGCGATGGCACGGAAGTGGTGATCAACTGCTCGGGCCGCGGGGACAAGGACGTCAACACCGTGGCGGAGAAGCTGGGGGATCAGCTCTGAGCCTCAGGCATCAAGCCAGTAGCAATTCCAAGTGTCGGGCCACGCGTTGCACGGCAGCGCGTGCCGTGGCGTACGCCATTCGCATCGGGCCTACCAGGGCCACATGGCCCAGTCCCTCGTTGCAGCGGTATGGGGCCTGAACCACGGCACAGGCCTCCAACGCTGGCTGGGGATGTTCGTCGCCGATCCATACCCGTGCGGATGCGCCGCGACTGATCAAGGTGCTGGGTTGGTCGTCGATCAGTTCCAGCAACGGCTTCAAACTTGCCGTGCTCTCAAATTCTGGTTCGCTCACCAGTCTTGAGAGACCATGGACCACCACCGACGTGGGATTGGTGGGAGTGGGCTGATCGAGGGCGTTGCGCAGCACAGCGCCGCTGCGTTGCAGTTGCCTGGGTAGGGCATCCCAGTTCAGGTCGCCTTGATCGAGCTGTGCTGACGCCCAGCGCTCCATTGCGGTGAGCTCGTCTTCGGCCCCGTGCGGGAGGCGCAGATTGAGATGGCTGGCGCAACCATTGGCTTCCACCAGCATCACCAGCAGTCGATCACCACTCGGCACCAGACGGATCGTCTCCAGTTGGCGGTTCTCCTGCTGCGGCTGGGTGATCAGGCTCATCAGACCAGTGAAATCCGTCAGCCGCCTGGCCACATGCATCAGCAGGTCATCCAGACCTGCCCAACGCAGGCTGAGGCCGGTGAGCTCCCGTTCCAGGTGCTGAACGGCAACGCCGGGTTCCGGCAGCAGAGCATTGACGTAGTGCCGATATCCCATCGGACTGGGAATGCGTCCGGCTGACGTGTGCGGTTGATGCAGCAGACCACGACGTTCGAGCACCCCCATGGCAGATCGAACGGTGGCTGAGCTGGCTGGGATGCCAAAGCGTTGGACCAGGGTGCGGCTGCCCACCGGCTCCATGGTGTCAACGTAGTGGTGCACCGTCGCCTGAAGCACCTGTTCTTGCCGAAGGGACAGGGGCTTGCTCATTAGTAGCGGGGAACGCTGGGATCCACCTGCAGGCTCCAGGCATCAATTCCTCCTTCAAGGTTCCATACCTCGAGGCCCCAGGGCTGGTCCAGCAGCCACAGGCCGAAGTGGTAGCTGCGAACGCCTGCATGGCAAACCACAACCACCGCTTGACCCGGTTGGAGGTCGGACTGCAGCGTTGCGAGCCATTCATTGGATTGGCTCAGGGGTCGATGCAGCACCGCACTGGGGAAGGGTGCGATTGCGAGTTCAGCCGCCTCACGCACATCCACCAGCTGGGGTGAAAGCCGCTCACTTTGCAGCCACTGCTGCAGTTCGGAGGCTTGGATTGGTTGTGGTTGGGATTGGCCCATGGCGCCATTCTGCGGTGATGGACAAAGATGATGGGGCGACCTGTGAACGCCGGCCCATGAAGGCCCGCTCCTTCCTCAGCGCTGTCGGCGCTGTGCTGCTGACGCTGATTCTTCTGGCGGGTGGTCTGCTCTGGACCATGGATCGCCAGAGCCCCCTGCATCTGGCGGAGCAGCCGTTGCATCTGCCCCGGGCGGCCCGCTTTGTGCCGAGGGATGCCGATTTGTCCCTGCACTGGCTGACCGATCCCGGGCGTCTGCCCTCTTATGTCCAGGCGGTCGCGCCTGCGTCGGAACGTCGCGATGCCCGTGATGGTGCACGGCAGTGGCGGGAAGGGGTTTTCGCGTTGGCGGGCCTGCAGTTTGGTCTTGAGCTGGAGCCCTGGCTCGGCAAGGAAGTCAGTCTCACCCTCACCGATGGGGCTGCCAATGCTGGCTGGGTTTTGGCTTTGACCAGTCGGGATGACGATGGCGCCAGGCGCTTTTTGCAACGGTTCTGGCAGACCCGCAGCCTGGCGGGTACCGATCTGCAGATCAGCAGTTACCGAGGCATCGGCGTTATTAGCGGTCAGGGGGCCTTGGTGGGGCGTGAACCCCACCCCCTGGCCACCGCCTTAATTGATGACGATCTGCTCCTGGTGGCCTCTGGGCGAGGCGTGCTGGAGCAAGCCCTCGATGTTTCCCAGCTCCCGGATCAGCATCAACTGGGGGATGAACGTTTGCTCCGTCAGGTGGCTGACCTCGGGGAGGGAGTGGCTGTGCTGACGGCGTCTCCCCATGCCCTTCAGCATTGGTTGCAGCTCCCTGAGGTGTTGGCCCAGCGCGACGATCTGAGTGGACTGGTGGCTTCGCTTCGGCCGGAGGGCTCGACCCTGGCGGTGGATGGGCGACTTGGGTTTCAGCAAGCGATTGCCTCGGCCCCATGGACTGAACTGAGGGATCTCACCGCTTCGGCTGGTGGACATGGCCGCTGGCTGGCCCAGCTGCAGAGTCCAGCACGCCTGCTGGATCCCGACGAAAGCCATCCACTGGCCCAGTGGTTCGGCCCGGTTCTGGCGCAGCAGTTACGGGGCCAGCCTGCTGCAGATGCTGTTGTTCAGTCGGATGACGGACCTCTTCTCTGGCAGGACCAGCCCGAGGGCTGGCTTTTGGCCACCCGCCCGCAAAGTCCTTCCAGGGATGTTGTGGATGAGCGTCTTCAAACTCAGGGCCTAACCCGCTCTGAGCTGGATGGCGATGGCGAGGTCTTGAGTGTGTGGACGCGTCTGGTGCGTCAGCGGGGACGCCAGCCTGGAGTGGATGCCCAGTTGGCCGTGGCCCAGGTCGGCTCCTCTTCTCTGAACTGGTGGGGTGAGTCGTTGATGGCTCTGGCGCAGCGTCAGAACGGACGTGCCCTTCAGCCTCTCGTGAACCAGTGGCAGGAGCTCGCATCGGCCTCCCAACCCGTGGAGGCTCTTCTTCTGGCGGATGCCCCGGCTCGATCACTGTTGGGGCAATGGCGGCCATGGGGGCTGCTTCAGGTGATGGCTGGACGGCCCCTGCAGGACCAGGTCCGGGGCCTGGCAGTCGCCGTCGATGCTGATCGCCAGGAGCAGGGCGGCACCGAGATTCCTTTGCATGCCCGCCTCGAACTCGGCTGAACTGGTCCTGCTGCGGCATGGCATCGCTGAACCCCGCCTGGCGGGGCTGGATCATCCGGATCGTCGCCTCACCGCAGCCGGGCGTCAGCGTACGCAGCTGGTGATGGCGTCCCTGGTGCGACGGGGGCTGAGGCTGGATCGCCTGCTCTCCAGTCCTTACCTCCGAGCACGGCAAACGGCTGAACTGGCCCTGGGGGCTGGGCTCGCCTCAGGCCTTGCTCTTGACGAACGCCTCAAGCCAGGAGGAGCCCTCGAAACGTTGGTGACCTCCTTCGATGGACGGGTCGGCCTGGTGGGCCATGAGCCGGATCTGGGGGATCTGGCCTGCACGCTTCTGGGGTGTCCCCCTGGTGGCCTGGTGTTGAAGAAAGCTGGCGTGATTCAGCTGCGTCGTTCTGCGGGAAAGTGGCAGTTGCAGGCCTTGCTCCGACCGGCACTGTTGATTGACGATTTAGGTTGCTGTTAGAGGCAATCAGGCGGTGGCCCAGCAGCAGACAGGAGACCTGCGTCATGCGCGGACCGGGATCGAGCTGCGGCCAGGCCTCGATGGTGTTCCTGCGACCCAGTCAGCCATTTGCGATATCGATGGAGACCAGGGCTTGCTCACCTATCGCGGCTATCCGATGCAGGATTTGGCGGCGAACAGCAGCTTCCTTGAGACGGCTTTCCTGCTGATCTGGGGAGAGCTCCCCAATCGCGAAGAGTTGGTTGAGTTTGAACACGCTGTGCAAATGCACCGACGTGTCAGTTTCCGGGTGCGGGACATGATGAAGTGCTTCCCGGCCAGCGGCCATCCGATGGATGCCCTGCAATCGAGTGCAGCATCCCTCGGCCTGTTCTATTCCCGCCGGGCCATTGACGACCCGCAATACATCTATGACGCGGTAGTGCGGCTGATTGCCAAGATCCCGACGATGGTGGCGGCGTTTCAGCTGATTCGCAAAGGCCAAGATCCGATTCAGCCTCGGGATGATCTGGCCTACTCCGCCAACTTCCTGTACATGCTCACGGAGCGGGAGCCTGATCCCCTGGCGGCGCGCATTTTTGATCGCTGTTTGATGCTTCATGCCGAGCACAGCCTCAATGCGAGCACCTTCAGTGCCCGTGTCACCGCCAGCACCCTGACGGATCCCTATGCCGTGGTGGCCTCTGCAGTCGGCACCCTGGCAGGGCCGCTCCACGGCGGAGCCAATGAAGATGTTCTCGCCATGCTGGAGCAAGTGGGAAGCCCCGAGAACGCTGGTGCCTTCCTCGACGATGCCGTCGCGTCCAAGCGGAAGGTTATGGGTTTCGGCCACCGCGAGTACAAGGTCAAAGATCCCCGCGCTGTGATCCTGCAGTCGCTGGTTGAGGAAATGTTCGACAGCTTTGGCCATGACGACCTCTACGACGTGGCCCGAGCGATTGAGCAGGAAGCGGAGTCCCGTCTCGGCCCGAAAGGCATCTATCCCAACGTGGATTTCTATTCCGGGCTCGTTTACCGCAAGCTCGGGATTCCCAGGGATCTGTTCACGCCTGTCTTCGCGATCGCCAGGGTCGCCGGCTGGCTGGCCCATTGGCGTGAGCAGCTGGGGGCGAACCGGATTTTTCGGCCCTCGCAGATCTACTCCGGGTCACAGCCACGCTCCTGGATGCCCATCGAGGAGCGAGTTTCGGCTCCGGCCGCCTAAGTTGCACCCACTTCCGTCGACACCATGGTGAGTCCGGGACTTGACCTGGAATTGAGCTTTAGCCAGGCGCTGCAAGGCTTAGGCCTCTCTCCAGAAGTGGCGAGGCTGCTTTGGTTGCCGCTGCCCATGCTGCTGGTCCTGGTGGCTGCAGTTGTGGGTGTGCTGGTTTCGGTCTGGCTGGAACGCAAGATTTCCGCCGCCGTTCAGCAGCGGATCGGTCCGGAATATGCCGGCGCTCTTGGTGTGCTTCAGCCCTTGGCCGACGGCCTCAAGCTGCTGGTCAAGGAAGACATCATTCCGGCGCGGGCCGACAGCCTGCTCTTCACCCTCGGCCCGGTGCTGGTGGTGGTGCCGGTGATCATTTCTTGGCTGATCATTCCCTTTGGTCAGAACCTGCTGATCAGCAACGTGGGCGTTGGGATCTTTCTTTGGATCTCCTTCAGCAGCATTCAGCCGATCGGCTTGTTGATGAGCGGCTATGCCTCTAACAACAAGTACTCGCTGCTCGGGGGACTGCGGGCCGCTGCTCAATCGATCAGCTACGAAATTCCCCTGGCTCTGGCGGTTCTTGCCATCGTGATGATGAGCAACTCGCTGAGCACGGTCGACATCGTGGGCCAGCAGACCGGTGCCGGCATTTTGAGTTGGAACATCTGGCGTCAGCCGGTGGGCTTCCTGATTTTCTGGATCTGTGCACTGGCCGAGTGCGAGCGGCTCCCGTTCGACCTCCCTGAAGCAGAAGAAGAGTTGGTCGCTGGCTACCAGACCGAGTACGCGGGCATGAAGTTCGCCCTCTTCTACCTGGCGGGTTACATCAACCTGGTGCTCTCGGCCGTCCTGGTAAGCGTTCTGTATCTCGGTGGCTGGGGCTTCCCGATCCCTGTGGAGTGGCTGGCCGGCTGGTTGAACCAGCCCATCGATGCACCTGTGGTGCAGGTGATCACGGGCACCGTTGGCATCGTGATGACGGTGTTGAAGGCCTATCTGCTTGTGTTTGTGGCCATCCTGCTGCGCTGGACCACCCCCCGCGTCCGCATTGACCAGCTGCTTGACCTGGGCTGGAAGTTCCTGCTGCCCCTGTCCCTGGTGAATCTTCTGGTGACAGCAGCCCTCAAGCTGGCGTTCCCCGTTGCATTCGGCGGCTAGGTTTTCCTACCTAGGATTTCCTCGTTTCCGTCTCCGCTTCGTTCTCTCCCCTTCAGACCATGTTCGGCTTCCTCAAACAGGTCGGTGATTACACCCGGGATGCAGTCGATGCAGCTCGGAATCTGGCCCAAGGCTTTGCGGTCACGTTTGACCACATGCAGCGCCGTCCGGTCACGGTGCAGTACCCCTACGAGAAGCTCATTCCTTCCGAGCGTTATCGGGGCCGAATTCACTACGAATTCGACAAGTGCATCGCCTGTGAGGTGTGCGTCAGGGTGTGCCCGATCAACCTGCCCGTGGTGGATTGGGTGATGAACAAGGCCACCAAGAAGAAGGAGCTTCGCAACTACTCCATCGATTTCGGTGTCTGCATTTTCTGTGGCAACTGCGTGGAGTACTGCCCCACCAACTGCCTTTCGATGACGGAGGAGTACGAGCTGGCGGCGTTTGATCGCCACAGCCTCAATTACGACAACGTCGCCCTTGGACGGCTTCCCACCAGCGTCACCACCGATCCTTCCGTCGTGCCGTTGCGCGAGCTGGTGTATCTCCCTGCAGGAGAGTTTGATCCCCATACCGTGCCTGCCGATCGGCCTCGGGCAGGCAAGCTTCCTTCCGAGGTCCTCGAGACGTTGCCCCCGCCGGCGAAGCCTGCTGCCAAGAATGAGGGACAATCCTCCAGTGAGGACAAGGAGGGCGACGCATGACCATCGCGACCACCACCGAGCTGATCTGTTTTCTGGTGCTGTCTGCCGTTGTGGTGGTTGGCGCCCTAGGTGTGGTGCTGCTCAGCAACATCGTCTATTCCGCCTTTCTGCTGGGCGGTGTGTTCACAGCCGTTGCAGGTCTCTATCTATTGCTGAATGCGAGCTTCGTGGCTGCGGCCCAGATCCTGGTGTACGTCGGCGCAATCAATGTGCTGATCCTGTTCGCGATCATGCTCGTGAACAAACGGGAGGATTTGAAGGCCATCGCCAACCTCACCACCCGACGGGTGGTATCGGCCGGCGTCTGCGCCGGCCTCCTGGCTCTCTTGGTTCGCGTTGTGGTCACCACCCCCTGGTCGCTTCCAGGTCCCGCCGCCGTGGGTGAGGAGGCCACCGCGCGCATTGGTGAACACCTGTTCACTGATTACCTCTTGCCGTTCGAGGTGGCTTCAGTGCTGCTGCTAATGGCCATGATCGGCGCCATCGTTCTTGCCCGTCGCGACGTGCTGGCCACCGATGTGGTCACCGGTGAAGTGGCTGACCAGGGCCTGATCGAGAAGGCCCGTACCCCCCTGCTGATGAACCGAGCGGACTGATGAGCGATTTACTAGCCACGCTTCCCTCCCTTCAGGCCTACCTCCTGGTGGCCGCCATGCTGTTTTGCATCGGCGTCTGGGGACTGATCAACAGCCGCAATGCGGTGCGGGTGCTGATGAGCATCGAGCTGATGCTGAATGCGGTGAACATCAATCTGATGGCCTTCTCCTCCTTTGTGGATGGCGATCTGATCCGCGGCCAGGTGTTCGCTGTGTTTGTGATCACGGTGGCTGCCGCTGAGGCAGCAGTCGGTCTGGCCATCCTGCTGTCGCTTTATCGCAATCGCGTTACCGTCGACATGGAGCAGTTCAACCTGCTGCGCTGGTAATTCCCGCACACCTGGATCATGCGTCTCGATCGGGTCTGGGTGATCTATCGGGCCGATAGTCAGCCTGCTCAGAGGGAAGCTCGCCAATGCGCCAAGGAGCTGAAAGCCCTTGGAACGCATGTTGTGACTGCGATGTCAGGGCCGAGGGTGAACCCTTTCCCAGGCTTGCTGGCTGTTGAAGACGCCTTGCCCGACCTCGCTCTGGTGCTGGGGGGGGATGGCACGGTTCTTGGGGCTGCCCGCCATCTTGCGGTGCATGACATCCCGATCCTGAGCATCAATGTGGGAGGCCATCTGGGCTTTCTCACCCACGATCGCCGGGTGTTGCGTGGCGATCAGATCTGGCAGCGACTTCAGGACGATCAGTTCGCGATCGAACGGCGCATGATGCTTCAGGCCATGGTCGATCGCCGCTCCGCTGAAGAACGAACGGCATCCCCTGGCCTGTTGCAACAGCCGGATCTGGAAGATGACGAAGAGCACCACTGGGCCTTCAACGACTTCTATCTGAGGGCCTATCGCGATGAGATTTCGCCCACCTGCACCCTGGAGTTGGAGATTGATGGAGAAGTGGTCGACCAGGTGCGTGGAGATGGCCTGATTCTCTCCACGCCCACCGGATCCACCGGTTACGCCCTGGCGGCGGGGGGGCCGATCCTGCATCCCGGCATTGATGCCATCATCGTCGCCCCGATCTGCCCGATGAGTCTTTCCAGCCGAACGCTGGTGGTGCCGCCGCGGGCCAGGTTGGCGATCTGGCCCTTGGGTGCCGGCGATCACCGGATCAAGCTCTGGAAGGACGGTGTGGGCTGCACAGTTCTGGAACCAGGTGAGTGCTGTGTCGTTCAGCAGGCGCGTCACCATGCCCTGATGGTGTTGCTGAATCAAAGTCCCTCGTATTACAGAACGCTGTCGCACAAGCTTCACTGGGCGGGAAGCCTGCAGGCGGCGCAGCCGTCCCAGAATTGATCCATGGCTCTGGAGATTGAACGACGTTTTCTGGTGCGCTCTGACGCCTGGCGCAGCAGTGCCGGCCCCGGACAGGCCCTACGACAGGGGTACCTGGCCGCAAGTGCAGAGGGGATGACAGTGCGGATCCGCCTGCGCGGCACGGATCAGGCCTGGCTCACCCTCAAGGCGGCTGCTGATGCCGTTGGCCTGGTGCGACACGAGTTCGAGTATCCGATTCCGGTGGCGGATGCTGAGGCCCTTTGGGATCTGGCACCGCACCGCCTGGACAAAGTCCGCTACGCGTTGGATTGGCCTGGTGGTGACTGGGTGGTGGATTTCTTTCAGGGAGAAAACGCCCCATTGGTGCTGGCGGAGGTGGAGCTGGCGTCGGCCCAGGTCGATTTGACGATTCCACCCTGGTGTGGAGAGGAGATCACCGGAGAGTCCCGCTGGAGCAATGCGGTGCTGGCGCAGCATCCGGTTCAGGCTTGGCCGGTGGAAGCTCGGCGTCGTTTTGGTTGGGCTTAAGGGCGGACTGGATTTATCTTCAGATTTCCTTTAGCTTTGAGAGATCCTTATTGGTGGTCGTTTCCAGTGGTGGGTCTCTACGACACAACTGGAATGCTGCGCTTTGCGGGATCCAGCTTGGAGGCTTGCCTCGAATACGCAATGCTGTTTCAGATTCCCGTTGGTCCCAGCTCCTTGCAAAGCCTGCCGGAACCTGTCTCCTCAACCATCAGGGTGAAGGGGCATCGTTTTCTGGAAGGACGCAACAGTTGAAGCCATCGCGGCAGATCTTGCCGTTGTCCATCGCCCAGTTGAGCAGAGCCACCCTGTTCTTTGAACCGGTTTTGGTGAACACGTTGCTCACATGGTTGTCGACCGTTCGTTTGCTGATGGTGAGACGATCAGCAATTTCCTGATTGGTCAGTCCCTCTGCCACGAGCTCGATGATCTCGATCTCCCTGGCAGAGAGGGAGATCCCGAGAGGATCAATTCCATCGAGGGAGGACATGACTGACCACCGTTGGAGTCATGCTAGTCCGGACCGTTGCTCTGATCCTGCATAGTGGGCCGGTGAAACGGATTGAGATTTGAGGACGGCGCTGCAGCGCGCGATTGAGACCGGGGATCATGTGGTCACGGCCGAGGTGATGCCTCCCCGCGGTGGCGATCCATCGCACATGCTGGCCATGGCAGAAATCCTGCGGGGCTGCGTTCATGCGGTGAACGTGACCGATGGCAGCCGGGCCGTGATGCGGATGAGCAGTCTGGCGTCCTGCAAGTTGCTGCTTGAAGCCGGTTTGGAGCCCGTCTTGCAGATGGCCTGTCGGGATCGCAATCGCATTGCCCTGCAGGCTGATCTCCTTGGGGCTCATGCATTGGGGATCGGCAACCTGTTGTGTCTCACCGGAGATCCGGTGCGGGCTGGAGATCAGGCGGATGCGCGGCCGGTGAATGAATTTGAGTCTGTGAAGCTGTTGCAGCAGGTGCAGGCTCTCAACCGGGGTGTCGATCCCGTTCAGGGCACCCTTCCAGATGGGGAGACCACGCTGTTCGCTGGCTGTGCCGCAGATCCACAATCCAGGAGCTGGAGCGGCTTACAGCGCCGGTTGCAGCGCAAGCAAGCCGCGGGAGCCCGCTTCGTTCAAACCCAGATGGTGATGGATCCTTCAGCGCTTGAGCGCTTTCAGCATGAGTTGGCCGGTCCCCTGGACCTTCCTGTGCTGGCTGGTGTGTTTTTGCTGAAGTCAGCCAAAAATGCCCGGTTCATCAATCGTGTTGTTCCGGGAGCCTGCATCCCCGATGCGTTGATCGAACGGCTTGAGTCCTCGGAGAACCCAGCGATGGAGGGCGTGGAGATCGCCGCTGAACAGGTGAAGCGTTACCTCGGCATCGTGCGCGGGGTGCACTTAATGGCGATTAAGGCTGAGGAGCGAATTCCGATGATCTTGGAGCGGGCAGGACTCAGCTCGCTGCCTGGGTGAGATCCGTGCCCAGAAGCTCAGCCATGGCTTTCTGCTGGGGGGACGGTTCCACCAGGTCCTGACGCCGGGCGTCGGTGATCAGCCAGTCAAGGGATGCTTCCTGCAGGTCGAAGTGGTCACCGTCCTTGCCCACGCAGTAGCGCCCGAACACCAGTTTCTCCAGCAGCTGCACGCCTGCACCGATGCGCGAGTAGTCAAAAATGATCGAGTTATCCACCGTGGCGCCCTCGCAGATGTGGCAACTCGGCCCGATCATGGTGGGGCCGATGATCGTTGCACCGTCTTCGATCTTGGTCATCCCGCCCACGTAAACGGGACCGGTAACGTTGATTTTGTCCCAGTTGGCGGCCACATTTAGGCCGGTATAAACCCCTGGGCGAACCTCTTTACCGGGAATTCCCACCTGGCGCACATCACCCATCAACACACTGCGGATGGCTTGCCAGTAGTCGGGAACCTTGCCGATATCCACCCATTCGAAATCCATCGGAATGGCATAGAAGGGTGCACCCAGCTCGGCCAGTTTCGGGAACAGGTCAGACCCGATGTCAAACGATTGCCCCGAGGGGATGTGGTCGAAAATCTCCGGTTCGAAGATGTAAATACCGGTGTTGATTGTGTCGCTGAGGGCTTCGTCGACGCTGGGCTTTTCCTGAAAGCTTGAAATTCTGTTCTGGTCATCTGTGACCACAACGCCGTAGCTGCTCACCTGGTCCTTGGGGACCCGCTTGGTGACCAGGCTTGCAATGGCACCCTTCTCACGGTGCAGACGCAGAGCTTCGCTGAGATCGAGATCGATCAAGGCATCTCCGCAGAGCACCACGAAGGTGTCGTCGAAGAAGTGTTGGAAATCCTGGATTTTTTTAAGTCCGCCGGCGGATCCCATCGCATTGCCGATCAGTTCGCCGTCTTCAATCCGCCCTTCAAAGCTGTACGCAATTTCAACCCCGAAACGCTGACCATCCCGAAAGTAATTTTCAATCTCTTCGGCGAGGTGAGAGACGTTCACCATCACCTCGGTGAAACCGTGCTCCTTGAGCAGTTCCAGCAGAAATTCCATCACCGGCTTCTGCAGGATTGGAATCATCGGCTTGGGGATCACATGCGTGATCGGTTGAACCCGCGTCCCCTTGCCAGCCGCCAGAATCATCGCCTTCATTGGCGTTTCACGGGGGTCATTACAGGGTAGTGACCATAGACCCGGTCTTAAGCCGCCACGACTGTCCGGGTCGGCGATGGATCTGGCACCTGAAGGCTGCGGATCGGCAGTTGTGTCGCGGTGCCACTTGCAGGGATGAACTTCAACCGCAGTGGGCCGTGAAGCCAGCCCTCTTGCTCCAGTTCCACCCTGCCCTGGGAAGAGAGAAACAGCAGAGCCCAGAACACCCCGACGCGGTCCCGGTCAAGGTCAGCGGCTGCGGCGACCTCCCATCTCTCCACGAGCTGATCGAAGCCCACCCACTCCAGTGCAGTCTCCCAACCGTTGAGAAACACACCCAGGGCTGCGGTGGTTTCCGGGAGTTTTTCGCGGTGGGCCAGTCCGGCGACCTGGGCAATGGCTTCGCGATTGCTGTAGCGCTTTTGCCGTTTTCGGCGTCGCGCTTCCAGTTCGTCCGATTCCAGTTGCTCAGCGATCGATTCCAGTTGTTCGATCAGCTCCCCAAGGGTGACGGGGCGTCTTAATGGGGGTGGAGCCACGGGCCGCCTCTGCAGATGACGTTCCGGCCGTCGGGGCAGATCGAAGGCGGGATCGAGCCAGCCCTGCTCATCGAAGTCCGCATCGAAGTGGTCTTCGACTTCAGGTGGGGGGGGCAGCATGCTGGTTTCGAGCATCTCAGCCTTGAGCCCCACCAGCACGGAGGCGGCAAGGAAGGCTTCGCTGCTTTCGGCAAGGTCCCGTTCGTAACTGCCGCCCCGTCCGGCCAAGACGGCTGCTACCCGACCGGGAACCTCAATGCGTTGCCTGAGTTGATCCAGAAAGCCGTCGATGACAGCGATCACATCCACATCCCAGGGATCGAGATCCCCTCGTTCCGCTGCATCTTGCAAAAGCCGGATCGCAAGGCGGGCTCCAGCGTCAGCGCCGTCGTTGGGGGCCACCTGGAGCAAGTCAATTCACCCTCTTCCGGCAAGGTATCGGGCCCCAACCGTTGCCGCCAGTGCTGTCTCAGGCTGCACTGCTGCTATCGGTGGCCTCTGAATCGTCGCTATCGTCGCCCTCTGCACTGCTCGCGCTGACGGTGGTGGCGGGAAGCAGACCCAACTGGGTTTCAACGGTGGAGCGATACCGGTTGAGGTCGGTTTCCAGTTCCTGGATGCGCACTTGCTGTGCTTCGTATTCGTTCGCCTTGCTGAACTGTTCAACGTTGTTGAGCATCCCCGTCCAGGCGGCAAAAAACCAGGCTGCTACTGCACCGAATCCAGCCACAAGAAGCAACAAACCTGCAAGGGGCAGGGTGTATTCCATGCCTGGCAACACATGCACGGTGGTGGCGTTGGTGTTCGCCAGCGTGAAGAACACGGTGATCAGTCCGAAGCTGAAGATCAGGCCGAAGTTGATCTGGCGCATGGTCTGGGGGAGCGATACTTGAACTTACGGACAGTTGGTCGCTCCCGAACAAGAATCGATACGTGATTTATGACGCGCCCACGGCTGGGGCCTGGATCACGGCAGGAACCGGGGCCTGGCCTCGAATCAAGGGGGCCGTTGGAGACATGACCTGCTCCATGGCGCCCAGGTTTCGATTTACAAGGGCTTCAATCGAGCTGCGGTAGCTGTCGGTCATCAACTTGGGGTAGAGCCCGATCCCGATGATCGGCACCAGCAGGCAACCAATGATGTAAACCTCCCGCGGTTCCGCATCCACAAGGTTGGTGTGGGACACCAGCTCCTCCTTTTCCTTGCCGAAGAAGATCTCCCGCAGCATCGAGAGCAGATAGATCGGCGTGAGAATCACGCCAACAGCGGCCAGACCGCAGATCACCACCCGGAAAGGAAGGGTGTAGGCCTCATCCGTGGCGAATCCGGCAAACACCATCAATTCACTGACGAATCCGCTCATGCCCGGAAGGGCTAGGGAGGCCAGGGCACACACGGTCCAGAGCGCGAACATGATCCGCATCTTCTGGCCAATGCCCCCCATCTCATCCAGCTGAAGGGTGTGGGTGCGGTCGTAGGTGGCACCCACGAGGAAGAACAGACTGGCCCCGATCAAGCCGTGGCTGATCATCTGCAGCATGGCGCCACTGGTGCCGAGTGCGCTGAAACTGCCCACACCGATCAGCACAAAACCCATGTGGCTGATCGAGCTGTAGGCGATCTTCCGCTTCAGGTTGCGCTGGGCAAAGGATGTAAGGGCGGCATAGATGATGTTCACGACCCCCAGAACAATCAGGAGCGGTGCGAACTGGGAGTGAGCCGCTGGCAGCAGTTCACAGTTGAAGCGCAGCAGGGCATAGCCCCCCATCTTCAGCAGGATGCCGGCCAAGAGCATGTGCACCGGTGCTGTGGCTTCGCCATGGGCGTCCGGCAGCCAGGTGTGCAGGGGCACGATTGGCAGTTTCACACCAAAGGCGATCAAGAGCCCGGCGTAGCAGAGCAGTTGAAAGCCCGTGCCGAAGTCTTTGGCTGCAAGAGCGGTGTATTCAAAACTGGGGGCGCCTCCTCCGAAAAAGCCCATGGCCAGGGCAGCCAAGAGGATGAAGAGAGAGCTGCCAGCTGTGTAGAGAATGAATTTGGTCGCTGCGTACTGGCGTTTCTTTCCTCCCCAGATAGCCAACAGCAGATACACCGGGATCAGTTCCAACTCCCAGGCCAGGAAGAACAGCAGCATGTCTTGCACCGCGAAGACGGCGATCTGGCCGCCATCCATGGCCAGGAGCAGGAAATAAAACAAGCGCGGCTTGAAACTCACCGGCCACGCAGCTAGGCACGCCAGGGTTGTGATGAAGCTGGTGAGCAGAATCAGCGGCATCGAAAGCCCATCCGCTCCCACCGCCCAGGTGAGCCCCAGATCGGGAAGCCAGCTCACCCGTTCGGACAGCTGCAGGCCACTCAGGCTGGGGTCATAGCCGGTCAGGTAGGCCGCAACGGTGATCAGAAAGGTGATCAACGTCACGATCAGGGCATACCAGCGCACCTTCTTCCCGTCCCCTTCGTCGGGAACGAGGGGAACCAGAAGAGCACCCACGATCGGCACCAGGATCGATAGGCTCAGCCATGGCACCGTGGCCTGCACCGGCTCGCCAAGTCCGGCGACTGCGAATTCGAACACGCTGTGAATCCGACCTTTACTGGTTGGATCGTAGAAATCATGGCCGCTGTGTCATCACCTCGATAGGCGATGACACACATGTCTGATCAGGGCTTAAGAGATCGGTCCGCCAATCACACCGAACAACACCACCAGACCGATCACGCCAGCGAACACGATCAGGGCATAGAACTGCGCGCGTCCGGTCTCGAGATACTTCAGTCCCTCACCGCTTCCGAGGGTGAGCAGTCCGGTGAGGTTGACAACACCATCAACCACTTTCGCGTCCACTTCGAGAACCTCCCGCGCCAGTTTGCGGCTGCCTCGCACAAACAACTTCTCGTTGACCACATCGAGATACCACTTGTTGGCAAGGAAGGCATTCACCGTTGGGAAGCGGGCGGCGACCATCTCCCCCAGATCGATCCGGTGCAGTGCATAGGCCAGAACAGCGATGGTGATGCCCGTGACAGAGATGGCCACCGATGCGCCCGCCAGTGGGAGGAAGTCCCCCCAGCTGAACTGTTCTGCCATCTCGAGAGCTTCCTCAGGGTTCAGCAGTCCTGCGAAGCGGCTGTTCCAGGGCGTTCCAAGAAGACCAATTAGCACCGACGGCACTGCCAGCACCGCCAAGGGTGCCGCCATGGGCCAGGCGGACTCGTGCACGCTGCCGCCATGGGGGTGGTGCTCCGAAGGATCCTTGCCGGCTGCGGTGAGAAGTTGGGTCTGCATGGCGGTGTCGTTGCCGCGGAATTCACCTTCGAAGGTGAGGAAGTAAAGGCGGAACATGTAAAAGGCCGTCATGCCCGCCGTCAGGAAGCCCACCACCCAGAGCAGGGGGTAACTGTTGAAGGCCTGACCAAGAATTTCGTCTTTGCTCCAGAAGCCCGCTAAGGGCGGAATGCCACTGATGGCAATGCAGCCGATGAAGAAGGTGATTGAGGTGACGGGCATCTTTTTGCGTAGGCCGCCCATCAGACGCATGTCTTGGGCGAGCACCGGCTCGTGACCCACGACCTCTTCCATGGCGTGGATGACGGAGCCGGAGCCCAGGAACAGCATGGCTTTGAAGAAGGCATGCGTCACCAGGTGAAAGATGCCGGCGACCGGGGCGCCACAACCCATGGCCAGCATCATGTAGCCGAGCTGGGAGACAGTGCTGTAGGCCAGCCCCTTTTTGAGATCCATCTGGGTGAGGGCGATGGAGGCCCCAAGGAAGCAGGTGATCGTGCCGACAACGGCGATCACGGTCTGAACGACCGGGAACTGGGCATACAGGGGATCAAGGCGTGCCACCAGGAACACCCCTGCTGCCACCATCGTTGCGGCGTGAATCAGGGCTGAAATGGGTGTCGGCCCTTCCATGGCATCCGGCAGCCAGACGTGAAGAGGGAACTGGGCCGACTTGGCCATGGGACCCATGAACACCAGCAGGCAGAGCAGCAGCGCTGCCCATGGAGCCACGGTTCCGGTGGCCAGGCCGTTCTGCAGACCATCGGCGATCCCCTGAAAATCGAAACTGCCGGTGGCCCAGAAGAGACCAAGGATGCCCAGCAGCAGGCCGAAGTCACCGACCCGGTTCACCACAAAGGCTTTCTGGGCGGCATGGGCGGCACCATCGCGGTCGTACCAGAAACCCACCAGTAGGTAGGAGCACATGCCAACCAGCTCCCAGAAGACGTAGATCTCAAGGAGATTGGGACTGATGATCAGCCCCAACATCGAGCTGCTGAATAGAGCGAGGTAGGTGAAGAAGCGCACATAGCCCTTGTCATGGGCCATGTAGCCATGGGAATACACGAGCACCAGCAAGGCGATGGTGGTGACCAGTGCGAGCATCACTGCCCCAAGTGGATCCACCACATAACCCATCGGCAGAATGAAGCTGCCAGCACTGGCCCAGACGAACAGATGCTCGACCGGTGGGGCGCCGCTGAGTTGGTTGAACAGGATGCTGTAGCTCAGTACCGCAGCTGCCCCGACACAGGAAATCAACAGCAGCGCAACAGGTTTGCGCAATCGGTTGATGGTTCGGTTGAAACTGATCAACCCCAACCCGGTCAGCACGGCTCCGAACAGGGGCAGAACTGGAATGAGCCAGGCGAGTTCCTCGGCCGAGGGCATCCGCAAGCAGCAGGTTGAAGCGAGTGTAGGCAGCTCAGCCCAGCAGGTTCTCGAGTGCTGAATTGCGCATCAACCCTGCAGCAGTCGGAATGAAGCGATGCGCCCACCAGAAGACGCCGACGGCGATGGCGATGCCGAGTTGCGCGGGCCGGATGAATTCCTGCCACTGCAGCTGCTGCCGTCCATCCAGAACTGCGGCGAAGGGCACGATGGAGGTGCTGGCCTTGAGCTCGTCAAAGGCCTCGCCAAAGCGAACCTTCAAACGCCGATCGCCATGCCAGACGGCGAAGAGGTGATGGCCGATCAATCCCACGCAGGTCAGGAGCATGAAGCTGCTGCCGATCCAGAGGGCGTGGGTGAGGCACCACAGAATTTGTCCGATGGCCTGAGGATGCCGGCTGATGCGGATGATCCCTGTGGCGTAAAGACGCACTTGTGGTTTCAGCACTGCCGGGATTTCCAGCAGGTTGTAAGTGGCTGGATAGAGGAACAGAAAGCTGATGGCTGTTCCAATCCACACGAGCGGAATCACGCCCGGGACGCCCTGCAGATTCCAAAGCCGCACCCCGTCGTAGCGATGGGCCAGAAACCATCCGATCACTACCACGGCCGAGGGAATGCTGGCTGCCGCGAAGATCAGCCGCCAAGCCCGTGCTCCGATCACGGCCTCAGCGCGGGTGCGCAGGGCTGCCCCACCGCTGTGAATCACCGCAAACAGGATCAGCAGCAGCAGCATCACGATGCTGCTGTGGTGAGTCGAGGCCATGGCCGCTGGGTTGGGAGGGCGTGATTCTGGCTGGTGGACCCGGCAGTCCTAGATTTCAGGCGTTCCCCCGGGTGTTCCGCGGTGGCTGATCTGCCGTTCACCCTCGACCAGCTGCGGATTCTTCGCGCGATTGTGAGTGAGGGCAGCTTCAAGAAAGCCGCCGACAGCCTTTACGTCACCCAGCCCGCCGTCAGCCTTCAGATCCAGAACTTGGAGAAGCAACTGGAGGTGTCGCTGTTCGATCGCGGCGGGCGGAAGGCTCAGCTCACCGAAGCAGGCCATCTGCTGCTGAGTTATTGCGACAGGATCCTCAGCCAATGCCATGAAGCCTGCCGGGCTCTGGATGATCTCCACAACCTCAAAGGTGGCTCCCTGATTGTCGGTGCGAGTCAGACCACCGGCACTTACTTGATGCCCCGGATGATCGGCTTGTTCCGCCAGAAGTATCCGGAGGTGTCGGTGCAGCTCCAGGTCCACAGCACCCGACGCACGGGCTGGAGTGTGGCCAATGGCCAAATCGACCTGGCCATCATCGGCGGTGAATTGCCGGCGGAACTCAATGAGCTGCTGCAGGTGGTTCCCTATGCCAGTGACGAGTTGGCGCTGGTGTTGCCGGTGAAGCACCCGTTGGCTCGACTGGCTGAACTCACTAAGGAAGACCTGTATCGCCTGGGCTTTGTCTGCCTCGATGCGCAATCGACCACCCGGAAGATGGTCGACCAGCTTCTGGCCCGTTCCGGCCTGGATGTGCAACGCCTGCGCATTGACATGGAGCTGAATTCGCTGGAAGCGATTAAAAACGCAGTTCAGGCGGGTCTCGGTGCCGCCTTTGTTCCCGTGGTGTCGATTGAGCGGGAGTTATCTGCGGGAACGATTCACCGCCCTCAGGTGGCCGATCTGCAGGTGCGCCGTCAGCTCAAGCTGATCACCCATCCAGCCCGCTACTGCTCGCGCGCCTCAGTGGCGTTTCGCAATGACGTCTTGCCGGTTTTTGCCAGTGCCGATAGCCCCATTCGCCAGGCACCGAAAGCAGTGCCTGAGGCGATGGCGGAGCAATTGCTTCAGAACTGATCGGCCTCTGGCGTCAAGCCGACCGAGTCGTCAGCCACGCCGCGGGTCAGGAATTTGTTCTGGCTGATATCGGTTTGGTACACGCAGCGAACGACGGGTTTGTCCCGAACGGAGCCGATGTAGGCAAAGGTGTTCATCCGTTGTTTGCATTCCCGCTCCTGTTCGGAGGTGATCGCCCCTTCCTTGCGCAGCACCGACCAGTTTTCCCGACGGATCACGCAGCCCGGTTGCAGCGTTGGCTGGGTTACAAAGCTGCTGGAGGGGTTGAGCGTGGTGTACATCTCGATGTCCATGACGAAGGCGCTCGCCCCCCATTGCCGGCAGAATTCCGGGTCGGGAACGGCCATGTCCAGTTGCTGGGAACTGGCGATGTTGCCCTGATCGCCCTGGGTGGTGCTGGTGACAGCGCTTCCAATGCCGATCCCCACCACAAGAACGCCCGCCAAGACGGCAACGGTGAGGGTGCTGAATTGAAAGGGGCCTTGGCCTCCTCCACCGCCTGGCGGTGGGCCGGGAGGACGGCCGTATCCGCCACGGGGCGGAGCGTCGTAACGATCACGCTCACCGCGGTCATAGCGGCCATCCCGAGGTCGGCGGCCGCCGCCGCGGTCGTAGCGCGAGCCGGTCACAACAGTTCAGGGGTGCGGGGCAGGCCCATGGAGAAGTTCTGCACACGGCCATCCGGGTTGTAGCTGAGTTCTCCGGCCTGGAGCAGCTGTCGGATGAATCCCTCAAGGTCGGTGCCGATCCGGCGCAGGGTGTAGTCACTCAGCTCACCGCCGGCAGCGCCATCCACCAGCTCCTTGAAGCGTCCTTGCACCTTGGCGAGGCTGGCGTCGTCCCACAGGAATTCGTTGTCGGGATCCAGATCCAAGGTGAGCTGGTCGTCCGAAGGGACGAGATCCTCCTCCTGGAGGGCTGCTGTGAACAGGCGCACGTGGCGGGTGGTGCACTTGAGAAGGGTGTCAGCCAAGACGCGCCCACGGGAAAGCTGTCACGACTTTAAGAAGCGAACGGGGGGCAAGCTCTTTTAAGGTTGCTTTCACTTTCGAGACGGCCGCATGCGCGTCGCTATTGCCGGAGCTGGTCTTGCAGGACTCTCCTGTGCCAAATATCTGGCGGATGCCGGCCACACGCCGATCGTTGTCGAAGCCAGGGATGTTCTCGGCGGCAAGGTCGCAGCCTGGAAAGACGAGGACGGCGACTGGTACGAGACCGGCCTCCACATCTTTTTTGGTGCTTACCCGAACATGTTGCAGCTGTTCAAAGAGCTGAACATCGAAGACCGGCTGCAGTGGAAGAGCCATTCGATGATCTTCAATCAGCAGGATGAACCAGGCACCTACAGCCGCTTTGATTTTCCTGATCTGCCAGCACCTGTGAATGGAGTGGCCGCGATCCTGGGAAATAACGACATGCTGAGCTGGCCTGAGAAAATCAGCTTCGGCCTGGGCCTTGTGCCTGCGATGCTCCGGGGTCAGGGATATGTCGAAGAGTGCGACAAATATTCCTGGACCGAGTGGCTGCGGGTCCACAACATTCCCGAACGGGTGAACGATGAAGTGTTCTTAGCGATGAGCAAGGCGCTGAATTTCATCGATCCCGATGAAATCTCTGCCACGGTTGTGCTTACAGCGCTCAATCGTTTCCTGCAGGAGAAGAACGGTTCCAAGATGGCTTTCCTCGATGGGGCGCCCCCGGAGCGGCTTTGCCAGCCGGTGGTCGAGCACATCGAATCACTTGGAGGTGAAGTGCACCTCGACAGCCCCCTGCGCGAGATCAAGCTCAATGACGATGGTTCGGTGGCGGCCTTCCATATCGGAGGTGTGAAGGGCAAGGAGAGCTTTGATCTCACGGCCGATGCTTATGTCAGTGCCTTGCCGGTGGATCCCTTCAAGCTGCTGCTGCCTGAGCCCTGGAAGCAGATGGAGGTCTTCAGCAAGCTGGATGGACTCCGCGGTGTGCCCGTGATCAACCTGCACCTCTGGTTCGATCGCAAGCTCACCGATATTGACCACCTCTTGTTCAGCCGGTCGCCCCTGCTCAGCGTCTACGCCGATATGAGCATCACGTGCAGGGAGTACGAAGACCCCGACAAGTCGATGCTCGAGTTGGTGTTCGCGCCAGCCAAGGACTGGATCGGTCGTCCCGATGAAGAGATCATCGAGGCCACCATGGGCGAGCTCACGAAGCTGTTCCCGATGCATTTTGGTGGTGATAGCCCCGCCACCCTGCGTAAATACAAGGTCGTGAAGACACCCTTGTCCGTCTACAAAACGACCCCCGGTTGTCAGCAGTTGCGTCCAGATCAGACCACCCCAATCAAGAACTTCTTCCTGGCAGGGGACTACACGATGCAGCGCTATCTCGCTTCGATGGAAGGTGCTGTCCTCAGTGGCAAGCTCTGCGCCGGTGCAGTGGACCGCAAGACAGGTCAGCTGGCATCATCGACCTCTTCCAGTGAGCCCGTGACGGCCTGAACCATGCCCCTCGCCTCCCCGGATCTCGACGCAGCCTTCGAGGCCTGCCGTCGCGAGACCGCTGAGTGGGCCAAGACGTTCTATATCGGTACGTTGCTTTTGCCCCCAGAGAAGCGGCGTGCCATCTGGGCGATTTATGTCTGGTGCCGTCGTACAGATGAGTTGATGGATAGCCCGGAGGCCCAGGCGCGTCCGGTAGAGGAGCTGGCTGAGCGGCTCGACCGCTGGGAGGAAAAGACCCGTGCCTTGTTCGCTGGACGGGTGGAGGACGACCTGGATGCGGTGATGGTCGACACCCTGGAGCGGTTCCCTCAGGGCATCCAGCCTTATCTCGACATGATTGAAGGCCAGCGGATGGACCTCACCTGGACCCGCTACCCCCGCTTTGAGGACCTCAAGCTCTACTGCTATCGCGTTGCGGGGACCGTTGGCTTGATGACCCAGGGGGTCATGGGTGTGGATCAGGCTTACACCTCAGCCCCCTGGAGTGACTGTCCAGACACATCTGATGCGGCCGTTGCCCTCGGAATTGCCAATCAGCTCACCAACATCCTTCGGGATGTTGGTGAAGATCGTGGACGCGGCCGCATCTATTTGCCCCAGGAAGATCTTGAGCGCTTCGGCTATTCAGAGGATGAGCTGATGGCGGGAACCCTCAATAATTCCTGGCGGGCATTGATGCGATTCCAGTTGGAGCGGGCTCGTGATTGGTTCGCGCGTTCTGAAGCCGGGGTCCGCTGGCTGTCTGCCGATGCGCGCTGGCCGGTGTGGACATCGTTGCGGCTCTATCGGGGCATCCTGGATGAAATTGAACGGGTCGACTACGACGTGTTCAATCACCGTGCCTACGTGGCCAAGGTCAACAAGCTGCTGGATCTGCCGCGGTCCTTCCTCCTGGCCCAGGCACGCTGAGGTTTGAGTCATCAAAAAGCCCCCTGCCGGTGAAACGGGCAGGGGGCAAGAGGCGTTTCGCTCAACCAGATCGCTGATCGATCAGACCGCAGTCTTCTGGTCGGCAAGCAGATCCTTGAGCTTGGACAGCTCACCGGCCCAGCGGGGATCAGGAGCACCTTCGCTCTTCTCGTCACTGTGAACCACCTTGTTGACCGCTTTGCGGGCCACCTGAGGCTGGCCTGCTGCGTTGGGGGCCCCACGACGGTTGCCACCAGCGTTGTTGTCCCGTCGTTCGGAACGCTCGATCCGCAGGGAGCTGCCACCGAACTCCTTCCCGTTCAGCTGTTCGATCACTGCATCGGCGAGCTTGGGGTCGTCGACATTGGCAAAGCCGAATCCCCGGCAGCTGCCGGTTTCGCGGTCGAGAACCGACTTGAACCGAATCCCCTCTCCCACTGACTTGAGCAGAGCCACCAGCTCCTGTTCTTCAAAGGTCTGCGGCAGGTTGCCGATGTACAGGCGGATGCTCATGAAAGAAAGAAAATGCGATCTGTCGGTGTCTGACCGTCATCATTGACACCTGCAAAGTTAATCACAGAGCGTCGCTTTCACGTGTCAAGAAACGTTTGGCTTCCTCAACAGCCTCTGATGGGGTCTTGAGTCGCCCGAAGGCATGTTCAAGCTTTAGATGATGCAGCAGTCGTCCGAGAAGGGGCCCGGGTTCGATCTCTAGGGTCTTGAGGATGCTGTTGCCATCGATGGGTGCTCTGGGGTGGAACAGGGGGTCATCAGCGTCGCGCCACCGACGCAGCCAGATCCCTTTCTCAGCCATCGGCAATTGAAGCGCTATGGCGGGGAGATCCTGTCCCAGCTCGTCATGCAACCGCATCCGTTCGTGCTCTTGCAGCGACTCAGGTGTTTGGCCGGTACGCAGCTGCCAGAACCGCAGGCGTTCGCAGCGCTGGCGTAGGGCGCGACTCGCTCGAAGTTGAACCATCCCGTCATCACTGATCAGGGCTGTCAGCCGCGCCAAGGGCAGAGCGACGGCGGCTTCCTCCTTGCTCAGTCCTTCGGTGTCTGCTGGCGCTGGTGGTTGCCCCTCGGCGGCCCAGGGGCGCAGCAACGGCACGTTCTTCAGGGTTGCGATCGCTGCATCGGCGTGTTCGCCCCGCACCAACCGCTGCAGTTCCGTCAAGATGCGCTCCGGTGCTGCCTCCGGCAACCGTGCGGCATGACGTTCAATCCAGCCCATCGTCTGGCTGGAGATCATGAGCGGGATCTCCGCCACCAGCCGCAAGCCCCGCAGCAGCCGCAAGGGATCGTCGGTGAGGTTGGCTTCCGAGACAGCTGTCAGGGACCCCTTCTGGATGTCCGTCAGACCACCAGTGGGGTCCCACAGCTGCCCCCAGGGTTGGAGAGAAACAGCGATGGCATTCAGTCGGAAGTCGCGGCGCCAGAGGTCATCTTCGATATCGGCACCGTCCTGTCGGGCGATGTCGACTGTCCAGCCACCAACCACCAGCCGGGCAATGCTCCGCTCCGCATCCAGCACCACACACGTGCCACGCAGGTCCTGGGCCAAGGATCGGGTCAGGGCGATGGCATCCGTCGGGACCACGAGGTCAAGATCGGGTTGATCCTGGAGCCGGTCGAGCAATCCATCCCGCACCGCTCCGCCAACCAGCGCCGTCCCTTTGGGGAGCCGTTCCAGGGGAAGCGGCCACTCGGCTGGTGCCAGTCGCGCTCGAAGCTGGTCAAGCAGTGCGTCGCCAGAACCTTGGGCCATCAGAATGGGAGAGCGAACTGCCTTTGGCGGCATGTGCATCTGCGTGGATTGCAGCTGGGTCGACCGTTGTCAGGCCTATCACGCAGTTGAGCGTCAGCATGGCGTTCCGCATCTAGCGGAGACCCCCGATTTTGAGCCAGATGCACCGAAGATTCATATTTCGGTGATGGATCTCCCCGACGGCAAGGCCGGAATTGAGTGGGATGTTCGTTCGTGCTCCAGCTTCAAGGCTGACCCTGGTCGATGGCAGCGTTGCTGTCCTGGGCAGGAGCTTCCCCGATGACGGCCTTGCCGCTGCTGCTCGCTCTGCACAGCTGCTCGGATCGTTTCGGCATGGCGCTGCAGGACCCTGAGCAGCCTCAAGCAGGGTCTGTAGTGCAGGTCCATCCGGATGGACGGGGACTCTCCAACAGTCTGATTTCGCGTGTTCAGGCGCTCCTCCCCCCTGAGCGTTGGCCCCAGTTGCAGGGCCTTGCCGTGGCAACGGGACCGGGGGGGTTCACCGGTACCCGACTGACGGTGGTGATGGCGCGCACCCTGGCGCAACAGCTGGGTTGCCCCCTGCTCGGGGTGAGCAGTTATGCCTTGATGGCGCCCCGCCTGGTGAAGCAACTGCCGGGATCGATGCAGGAGCAACCGTTCTGGATCACCCAGGAGTTGCCCCGCCGCGGGGTGGTCGGTGGCCAGTACCAGATCAGTTCAGGGCGGGTTCACGAACTCAGCTTGCCGGCGTTGTTGCCGGAGGGCTCGTCTCCCCAACCAGCTCTTGTGGCTGAACTTGATGTGGCTGAGGATGTGGCGCGATTGCTGCAGTTGTTGCAGCGCAGCCATGCGGCTGGTGCAGCGCTGCCCTGGCCCACCGTGTTGCCGATCTATCCCACCTCTCCGGTTGGGACGGTCTGATGGCGGGACTGCGTGCAGGTCTGCTGCTGGGTGCTGGTCTCATGGCCTGGTTGCTTGGGCCCGGACCGCTGTCGCCCTATCGACAGGCTCTTCTGGACCGCAGCCCCCCGCAATTGGTGTTGGTGCTCGGAGGGGATGTTGACCGGGAACGGATGGGAGCCCGTTTGGCGCGTCAGCTTGATCTGCCGCTCCTGGTCAGCGGCGGTAGCAATCCTGAGTACGCCGAATGGATGCTCAGTGAGGAGCGCTTCAATCCAGACCGCGTCACCCTTGATTACCGGGCCCGCGACACCCTCAGCAACTTCACGTCCGTCGTGGATGAGCTGCAGGCGGATGGCGTCCGTCACGTGTTGCTGGTGACCAGCGAGGACCACCTGCCCCGATCGATGGCGGTAGGGCAGGTGGTGGCTGGCAGCCGTGGAATTCAGCTCACGGGAGTTCCCGTGGCCTGTCGAACGGATTGCACACAGGAGGGTCGCGTGAAGCAGTGGAGTGACTGGTTGCGCGCTGTGGCCTGGGTGCTGACGGGCCGAGACCTCAGGGATGCTGCGGACCCTGGTCCAACAAAGCATTGATGCGTTCCTGCAGCAGGGCTGTGGTGGCATCCAGATCGGGCCTGCGGCGGCTGGCTGGTGCTGGGATGGGATCACCGATCCGCAGTTGGATGGGCACCAGGCGCGGCCAGTTGCGACCTGTTCCCAAGGCGCGGTGGCTGTTATGGATGGCGACAGGCAGCAGGGGGGCTCCAGTGCGAGCTGCCAGAAGGGCTGCACCTGGGAGTGGGTTGTTGATCCGACCGTCGCTTTGTCGCGTGCCGTCCAGAAAAACACCGGTGGCCCAACCCTCCTCGAGCCGTGCTGTTGCGGTGCGGATCGCTTCGCGATCGCTGGCGCCCCGCCGAACGGGGTAGGCACCGCAGGCCCGAATGATTGGTCCCAGCAGCGGGATGCTGAACAATTCCGCCTTGGCCATGAAGGCAACGGGGCGGCCCAGGGCATGGCCCAACAGGGGGGGGTCCAGATGGGAGCCGTGGTTGGCTACCACCACGAGAGGCCCTTGCATCGGCACACGGTTGTTGCCAGCGGTCGAGCCGCGGAACAGCAATCGAAACACCGGGAAAACCAGCAGGTTGCTGACCAGCCGATAGGTGAAGCTCGGCTTGGGGGTGCGGACGAGGCTGGATTGACTCACTGTCCGAGATCTCCTGCCCCGGCGATCTGAGCGGTGGTCACGCCGCTCATGCTGCGTTTCGCCAGGCCACTAAGCACATTGCCCGGTCCGATTTCCACCAGGGTGTCCACACCGCTGTCGGTCATGGCAGCCATGGTTTCGCGCCAGCGAACCCCAGTCGTCATCTGCTGCTTTAGACGCTCTTTAAGCTCGTTCGCGCTGGTGCTGGCACTGGCGGCGCTGTTGCTGAGCACCGGAACGCGGCCATCCTGAAACGGCACGTTGTCCAGTACAGCGGCGAAGCGCTCAGCAGCTTTCGCCATGAATGGGGAGTGGAAGGCTCCGGAGACGGCCAGAGGGATCGCGCGCTTGCATTTCAGGGCCCCACTTACGGTCTGCACGGCCTCTGGAGAGCCGGAGATGACCACCTGGGCATCGCTGTTGTCGTTGGCAATGTTGACGCCGTCCGTGGCGGCTACCAGCTCATCCAGCTGACCGCGATCAAAGCCGATCACGGCCGTCATGGCACCGCCTCCAGCGCTCGCCATCAGTTCTGAGCGGGTTTTCATCAGCTGAAGACCTGTTTCCAGCCCAAACACTCCAGCGCTGTAGAGGGCGACCAGCTCGCCCAGGCTGTGGCCAGCCACCAGCGCAGGCTCGCGGCCCTGCTGATGAAGGTTGTCGGCCAGCAGCGATTCGATCACGAACAGGGCCGGCTGGGTGTTGCGGGTGTCGTTGAGATCATCCGGTCCCTCACCGCCGCCGTTGTCGCCCTGGCAGATCGCCAGCAGATCGCGCCCTAGCAGCTCGGAAGCCATGGCGAAACGCTCGCGGGTGCCATCGATGCTGAGCAGCACTTCTGCCATGCCCACTTTTTGAGAGCCCTGACCGGGAAAGACCCAGGCGATCGCCATTGCTGTTTTCTGCTGACCGTGCCGGAGATTAGGCGGGCCCGCTCCAGCGGAAGAGTGCTGCACCCCAGCTCAATCCCGCTCCGAAGCCACTGCTGGCGATGCGGTGTCCGGGTTGGATGCGCCCATCGCGCACGGCTTCGTCCAGCATCAAGGGAATGGTGGCCGCTGATGTGTTGCCGTAGTGCGCCAGGTTGCTGAGCACTTTCTCGGATGGGACAGAGAAGCGATCTGCCACTGCATCAAGGATTCGCTGGTTGGCCTGATGCAGCAGCAGCCAGTCCACGGCATCTGCGGCGACGCTTTTCTGTTCGAGCAGTTGCTCGAGAATGGCTGGCACTTCGCGCACCGCGAATTTGTAGACCTCCTGCCCGTTCATCTGAATGGGTTCGAAGCCGCCGCACTGATGGCTGGCGTCCCCCACAAGGGACTTGCGCTCGCTGACCTGGGGAAGCTGGAGCACCTCGCCTCGGCTGCCATCAGAGCGCAGCAGGAATCCCTCCAGATTGTCTTGGCCATTTTTTGATGCCTCCAGCACCACGGCGCCGGCCGCATCACCGAACAGAACACAGGAGCGTCGGTCGTCCCAGTTCACCCAGCGGCTCAGTTGATCGGCTCCCACCACGAGGATGCGGCGCATTGCCCCACTGCGCAGGTATTGGGCGGCGGTCACCGTGGCAAACAAAAAGCCGCTGCAGGCAGCTGTGAGATCAAAGGCCACGGCATTGGTGGCACCGAGGCGAGCCTGCAGCCGTGGTGCCGAGCCGAACAGGTCGTCTGGGGTGGAGGTGGCCAACAAAATCAGGTCCAGGCTGTCGGCCGACCAACCGGCCATGGCCAGAGCCCGTTCCGCTGCCAATCCGCTCAGTTCGGTGAGGGATTCATCCGCATCGATCACCCGACGCGCCGCAATCCCGGTGCGACTCCGTATCCATGAATCGCTGGTTTCAACCCGCTGGCCGAGTTCAGCGTTGCTAATCGAGCGGCTGGGCGTCGCGCTGCCAGACCCCCGGAACAACACCCCCCTGGTTGTGCTGAGCGGCTCGACCAAGGCGGAGGTTGAAGGACGTGTCGCGTCAGTCAATCACAACCCTGATGCAGTGTTGCGAGATCGTCCATCACGCCATGGCTCGCAGCGGAGTGGGCAATGCGCAGGGCACTGACCACCGAGAGGGCACGGCTGCTGCCGTGGCCGATCACGGAAATGCCGTTGACGCCCAGAAGCAAGGCTCCACCGTGTTCGGCATGGTCCAGCCGCTTCTTGATGCGCTTGAGGTTGCTCCGCAGGAAGGCCGAACCCACCTTGCCGCGACGGCCCCGGGGCAATTCAGCCCGCAGCACCCCCAGCAGAACGCTGCCAACGGATTCGAGGAACTTCAGCAGCACATTGCCGGTGAATCCATCGCAGACCACCACATCGAAGTCTCCTGAAAGCACATCGCGCCCTTCGCAGTTGCCAGCGAAGTGCAGCCTCGATTCGTCCCGCAGCAGTTCGTGGGTTTTCAAGGAAAGATCGTTTCCTTTGCATTCCTCCTCACCGATGTTGAGCAGGCCGATCCGAGGCTTGCTCACTTGAAGAACATCCCGGCTGTAGATGTTCCCGAGCAGGGCGAATTGATGCAGATAGGTGGGTTTGCAATCCATGTTGGCGCCGACGTCCAGCACCAAAACGGGCTGGCCGGGATCCTTGGTCGGGAACAACGCACCGATGGCTGGTCGGTCGATCCCCTTCAGCCGTCCCAGACGAAATATCGCCGAGGCCATCACGGCGCCGGAATTCCCGGCTGAATACACCGCCAGGGCCTCTCCTTTCTTCACGAGGTCCATCGCCACATTGATGCTGGCGTCCCGTTTGCGCCGCACCGCCGTGGCCTCGTCATCCATGCCGATGGAGGGGCCACTGGCCACCAGGTCCAGATGCCCTGCTGCCCGTGCACTTTCCAGGGATTCGCGTAGGCCGAGGCTGTTGGCGGCGGCCATCACCCGCTCGATTTCCCCCACGAAGCGGATCTTCAGGGGCAGCCGGTCAATGGCGTCCAGACATCCCTCGAGAATCGGCCCTGGCGCATGGTCACCGCCCATGCCGTCGACGGCGACCCAGAGACGCTCCGCATCGTCAATTCCGTCGGTGTCGGTGCCCCCCTGCAGCCAGCGCAGGGGGTCGAACACCAGAGGTTGGAGAACACTGCTGGCCACCGTGCCGGCTCCAGACACCACGGTTTCCGCCACGTTTCCCGCCATCGATCCAGCTGCCGTTGCTGAATTGGCAGCACCATCAACGATGGTTGTGACGGCGGCGTTACGCCGATACCAGATCACCAGGCGACGGATCGCCCGAGGACGGTTGGTCTTGTTCCGCGGCTGAGGGGCCGGGGTGGGATCAGGGACCTTCGGAGGCAACGGAATCGACGATGCGCTGGAACAGGTAGCCGGTTCCCCGAGCTGTGAGGATCAACTCGGGATTTGCTGGATCATCCTCCAGCTTGGAGCGCAGGCGGGAGATATGAACATCCACCACCCGGGTATCCACGTGGCGTTCAGGGGTGTACCCCCAAACCTCTTTGAGGATCTCGCCGCGGTTGAACGGTTCACCGGAACGGCTCACCAGCAGTTCCAGCAGGCTGAATTCCATCCCTGTCAGCCGGATCCGTTCATCGCCACGGAACACCTGGCGTTTGTTGGTGTCGATCCGCAGGTCGATCACCTGAATGACGCCGGAGTTGGGGATGCCTGCAACCTGCTCCTTCTCAACCCGTCGCAGCACGCAGCGGATGCGGGCTTCCAGCTCCTTGGGGCTGAAGGGCTTCACCACATAGTCATCGGCCCCGAGCTCAAGCCCCGTGATCCTGTCGGCGACGTCACCGAGGGCTGTCAGCATCACGATGGGAACGTCCGATTCCTTGCGCAGCTCCTGGCAGACGCCGTAGCCGTCCAGCTTCGGCATCATCACGTCCAGCACCACGAGGTCTGGCGCGCAGGTGGGGAACAATTCCAGGGCTTCGGTGCCGTCGCAGGCGGTCACCACGTTGTACCCGATCATGGATAACCGGGTTTCCAAGATCCGTCGGATCGATGCCTCGTCGTCGACCACGAGGATCGTTTCCTTGGTAGGAGCCGTGGCCGTCATGGGCACCGAGGCATTAGTCACTTCTCGCCACAAATAAAAGGGCATCCCCCTGTTTCGTTCATTCAACGGCAACTTTCTTCACAGTTCGCAGTGCCCAAGTCCACCGCTGTTTTCATCTGTCAGGTCTGCGGAGCCCGTGCTCGACAGTTTTTTGGCCGTTGCCCCGAGTGCGGCAGCTGGAATTCCCTGGTGGAGCAATCCCAGCCTCCAGCCGATGGCCGTCGCCGCCGCAGTGCCCCGGATCCAGAGGTGGCTGCTGCACCGAGACGTTCCACGGCCATGGCCTCGCTGGAGGATCAACCGCTGCGGCGCCTGGCAACCGGCTCCGCTGAATTTGACCGTGTTCTGGGTGGCGGCCTTGTGCCGGGTTCGCTGGTGCTCGTGGGCGGCGATCCGGGGATCGGGAAGAGCACATTGTTGCTGCAGAGCGCCTCGGCAATGGCGGCCGGTGCATCGGTGCTTTATGTGAGTGCTGAGGAATCGGCGCAGCAGGTGAAGCTGCGGTGGCAGCGGCTTGCCGGAGGGGCTTCGGAGCTGCAGTTGCTTGCCGAAACCGATCTGGAGCTGGTGCTGGAGGAGCTGGAGGCGCTGCGTCCCGCTGTGGCGATCATCGACAGCATTCAGGCGTTGCATGACGCCAACCTCACCAGTGCTCCGGGGTCGGTCGGCCAGGTTCGTGAATGTGCGGCCGCGCTGCAACGGCTGGCCAAACGCCAGAACATCTCCCTGCTGTTGGTGGGTCACGTCACCAAGGAAGGCATGCTGGCGGGCCCGAAGGTGTTGGAACACCTTGTGGATGCGGTGCTCACCTTCGAAGGAGACCGCTTCGCCAGTCACCGCCTGCTGCGCGCCGTCAAGAACCGCTTCGGCGCCACCCATGAGTTGGGCTTGTTCGAGATGCAGAGCGGTGGCTTGGCCGAGGTGGGCAACCCCAGTGAGCTGTTCCTGAGCGATGCCCGTGCCTCCGGTGTTGCCACGATCGTGGCCTGTGAGGGCACACGATCACTGGTGGTGGATCTGCAGGCCCTGGTGAATGTCACCAGCTATGCCAGCCCCCGTCGTACGGCCACAGGGATTGGCACAAACCGCTTGCACCAGATCCTTGCGGTGCTGGAGAAGCACATGGGGCTGCCGCTGTCCCGCTTTGATTGCTACCTCGCCGTCGCCGGTGGTCTGGAGGTGGAGGAGCCGGCGGCGGATCTGGGGGTTGCTGCGGCGGTGGTCGCCAGCTTCAGAGACCTCACCCTGCCCGCGGGGACGGTGTTGATCGGCGAGCTGGGCCTGGGGGGGCAGCTGCGTCCTGTGGGCCAGCTGGAGCTGCGGCTCCAGGAAGCGGCACGGCTGGGATTCCGAAGGGCTGTCGTGCCCCGGGGCAGCGGCCTCGGAGATCTGGCGTCGGGTTTGGATTTGGCTCTTCTGGAGGCCGATAGCGTCACCGAGGCCTTGGTGCTGGCGCTTGGTGACGCTGTGCAGCCTGATCAGGCCTGATTCAGAAGTAGACGTCGACGTTGCTGCGGCCCGTTGACTTCAACCAGTTCTCGATATCGAGATACCCGCCGGGATTGAGGCGCACCGCCTGGGTCCAGACGTCGGCCGCCTGGTCAAACCAGCGATCGGCTTCGTCTTGCCGACCGCCTTCCTCGGCGATTCGCCCCCGTTTCTCGTAGATCAGCCCCATGTTCTTAAGGCAGGAGGGTTGCTTTGGGTTTTCTTCGAGAGCCTGCTGGTAGGTCTCGATCGCCCGCTCCTCCTCGCCGTTGGACATGTAGATGATGGCCATGTTCTTGAGGGTTTCACTCCGGTCTGTGGAGTTCTCCTCAAGCTTCAGGGCTTCCTCGTAGTTCTCCAGCGCCTCGGCGTAATCACCGTCGTTCTGGGCCGAGAGGCCGTCGCGGTAATAGACGTAGGCCTCCTTCGAGCGGGCATTGATCGGCAACAGCTTGACGATCAGGTCCGCCATCACCGTGAAGCTCTTGTCAATGAAGTTGTCGTTGCGGTTGCTGCGGGGCACGGCGCTCCGGCGGACGGGCCCCCATCCTGACGGGACCGGAGCCCGACCTAGCCTGCTCGTAATGATCCCTGTTGCGTAAACACCTGTGAGCCCTGCGGTTCAGACCGTCGTCCTGGATGTTGAAGGGATGAAATGCGGCGGTTGCGTTCGCGCTGTTGAAACCACCCTGCTGGATCAGCCTGGGGTCCAGCGTGCCGATGTGAATCTGGTCAGCCGCTCGGCTTGGCTCGATCTCACCGCGGGTGAAAACGATGTAGCTGGGGTGTTGAAAGCCCTCGCAGACAGGGGGTTCCCGGCCAAAGAGCGCCCTTTGGATGACCCGATCGGTACGGCGGCTTCCGGGCAAGCGTTGCCGGGCTGGTGGCAGCAATGGCGACAGCTGATGGTTGCCCTGGTGCTGCTGTTGCTGTCCGTGCTTGGCCATCTCAGCGAGGCAGGGCATCTGTCGCTTCCCCTGATCGGCACCCTGCCCTTTCACGCCACGCTCGCAACGGTGGCTCTGCTGGGACCGGGCCGTCCGATTTTGATGGGTGGTGTTGTGGCGGCCCGTGCAGGGGCTCCCAGCATGGATTCCCTTGTTGGCCTTGGCGTGAGCAGTGCCTATGTGGCCAGCCTGGTTGCCTTGGTTTGGCCCCAGGTGGGTTGGCCCTGTTTCTTCAATGAACCGGTGATGCTGCTGGGGTTCGTCCTGCTGGGGCGTTTTCTCGAGGAACGGGCCCGTTTTCGGACAGGGCAGGCGTTGCAGCAACTTGCTCGGCTCCAGCCCGACACCGCCCGCCTGCTGTTGCCCGACGGAGCGATTCGTGAGGTGCGCGTTGGCGCTCTCCGGCCCGGTGAAACAGTGCAGCTGCTGGCCGGTGATCGCGTCCCGGTGGATGGCGTGGTGCTTGAGGGGGCCTCGGCTGTTGACGTCTCAAGCCTCACCGGTGAGCCTTTGCCGTTGCAGGCGGAATCCGGCACTGAGTTGGCCTCCGGCAGCCTCAATCTGGAGGCAACCCTGGTGTTTGAGGTCACTCGGGTTGGTGCCGAAACCGCCCTGGCCCGCATCATCCGCTTGGTGGAGCAGGCGCAGGCCCGTCGGGCGCCCATCCAGGGCCTGGCCGATCGTGTGGCGGGCCGCTTTTGCTACGGCGTCATCGGCCTGGCTGTCGCCACGTTTCTCTTCTGGTGGTTGTTTGGTGCCGGTTATTGGCCCCAGGTCCTCCAGGCTTCAGCGCCAGGGATGCCCCATGACCATGCGATGACCCATGCGATGGATCCTGCCCATGGGATGCATCACGGGGGATTGGGCAGTGGAGCCAGCACGCCGGTTGGTCTGGCCCTGCAACTGTCAATTGCGGTCCTTGTGGTCGCTTGCCCCTGCGCCCTCGGTCTGGCCACTCCAACGGTGATCACCGTGGCCACCGGCCTGGCGGCACGGCGCGGCTGGCTGTTCCGCGGTGGCGATGTGATCGAGACCGCTGCAGGTTTGGACCATGTGGTGTTCGACAAGACCGGCACCCTCACCTTGGGTCGCCCCCTCGTGACCGATGTGCATGGGGACGACCCGGATCGTCTGTTGCAGCTCGCAGCCAGCCTGGAGCAAAGCAGCAGGCACCCCTTGGCCTACGCCCTGCTCCAAGAGGCCCAGGGCCGGGAGCTCCCTCTTCTGGAGTGCCACGACGTGCGCACGGTGTCTGGCCAGGGGCTGGAGGGCCATGTGGAGGGTGCACCGGACCGAGTTCGTGTGGGCAAGCCGGACTGGTTGCTGGCGCAGGGAGTTGGCATTGCCGCCGCCGCCCAGGGCTGGCTCGCTGCCGCCGAAGGCTCGGTGGTGGCGGTTGCTGTGGGTGATCACCTGTTGGGACTGGTTCAGATCGAGGATCAGATGCGCCCGGATGTCGCTCCTGCGCTGCAACGCCTGCGCTCTCACGGTCTGGCCCTTTCGGTGTTCAGTGGAGATCGGGAGGCAGCCGTTCAGCGCCTTGGTCAGCAGTTGGGTTTCGCTGCTCAGGATCTGGGCTGGCAAATGCTTCCGGAGCAGAAGCTGCAACGCCTCGAGCAGCTGCGTCATGGGCAGAGGGTGGCCATGGTGGGTGACGGCATCAATGATGCGCCGGCTTTGGCCGCGGCTGATCTTGGGATTGCCATCGGTACGGGCACGCAGATCGCTCAGGACTCTGCTGGTCTGGTGCTGCTGGGAGATCGGCTCGACAACCTTCCCGAAGCCCTCAGCCTGGCCCGCCGCACTCTGGTGAAGGTGCGGCAGAACCTTTTCTGGGCCTTCGGTTACAACCTCATCGTTCTCCCGGTTGCCGCGGGTGCCCTTCTCCCCAGCCATGGGGTGCTGCTCTCGCCTCCTCTGGCGGCGCTGCTGATGGCCTTGAGTTCGATCACCGTGGTGATGAATGCCCTGGCTCTTCGCTTGCCATGACCGGACGCTTCATTGTTTTGGAGGGCATTGATGGTTGCGGCAAGACCACGCAGATCCGGCATCTGGTCGAGTGGTTGCCCAACAGCGGTCTGATGCCCAAGGGTGCTGCTCTTGTGTGCACCCGTGAGCCCGGAGGGACTCTCCTCGGGCGCTCAATTCGTGAACTGCTGCTGCATACGGCAGACCAGGAGGCGCCAGCTCCCACCGCCGAACTTCTGCTGTATGCCGCCGATCGAGCTCAGCATGTTGAAACGTTGATCCGACCGGCTCTGGAGCGCGGCGACTGGGTGATCAGCGATCGCTTTTCGGGATCAACCCTGGCGTATCAGGGCTATGGCCGTGGTTTGAATGGCGACTTGATTCAGCGCCTGGAACAAATCGCCACTACGGGCCTGCAGCCCGATCTCACCCTCTGGCTGAGCCTTTCTATTGAAGACAGTCTCCAGAGGCGCCTCGGGGACAAGCAGGACCGCATCGAAGCGGAGGGAGCTGCGTTTCTCGAACGGGTTGCGCAGGGGTTTGCGCAGTTGGCCCAGCAGCGCTCCTGGTGCTCCGTCGCTGCGGACCAGTCAGCCGGAGCTGTCCGTGCGGCTCTGGAACATCAGATTCGGGAGCATCTGGCTTGAGCGCGCTGTTTGAGGATCTGATCGGCCAGCACCTCGCCGTTGATCTGCTGTCGGCAGCCCTGGCCCAGGGACGCGTGGCCCCGGCCTACCTCTTCGCCGGTCCGGAGGGGGTGGGACGTCAACTGGCGGCGGTGCGTTTTCTGGAGGGGCTGCTGGCCGATGCTCAGCCTTCGGCTCGGCAGCGTCGACGCTTGCTGGAGCGCAATCACCCTGACCTGCTCTGGGTGGAGCCCACCTATCAGCACCAGGGCCGTCTGTTGACCCGTGCTGAAGCTGAGGAGGCGGGACTCAGCCGCCGCACTCCGCCACAGTTGCGGTTGGAGCAGATCCGAGACATCGGCCGCTGTCTGGCACGCCAGCCGGTGGAGGCGAAGCGAGGGATGGTGGTGATTGAAGCCGCTGAAGCAATGGCGGAGTCAGCGGCCAATGCCCTGCTCAAAACGCTTGAGGAACCAGGCCATGGGGTGCTGATCCTGTTGACGTCAGCCCCAGAGCGGCTGCTCAGCACGATTCGTTCCCGTTGTCAGTTGATTCGTTTCCTCCGCCTCAACCCCGACGCCATGGAACAGGTTCTTGAGCGCGCCGGTGCACAAGCTCAGGACGCTCCAGAACTGTTGGCGTTGGCCGCAGGTTCTCCAGGTGCCCTGATCGACCATCGCCGCAGTCTGGCGAGTGTTCCTGCGGAGTTGGTTCAGCGCCTCGATGCCCTCCCCGCCATTCCGATGGAGGCGCTGGCGCTGGCCCGCGATCTCTGCGAAGCCCTGGATGGCGAGCAGCAGCTGTGGTTGATCAGCTGGTGGCAGCACCGGCTCTGGCGCAATGGCAGCTCTGCCGTCATGCTCAAGCGCCTAGAGACGCTGCGTAGCCAGCTGCTCTGCTTCGTTCAGCCTCGATTGGCCTGGGAGGTGGCGCTGCTGGACCTCACCCCATCCGTCACAAAGGCCGCCTAGAGCGGCGATCAGGCCGAGGCCCGATCGCCTTGCTGCTTGCGTTCCTCGCGGGCCATGGCCACCACGTCCTCAAGGCCATCCATCTGAGCGCTGGTGGGGAGCTCCAGGCAATAGCCCGCTCCGTACACCGTTTTGATGAACCGCGGCTTGCGGGGATCGGGTTCCAGCTTGGTACGCAGGTGCCTGACATGCACCCGAATGGTCTCAATGTCGTCATCCGGTTCGTAGCCCCAAACCTCTTTGAGGATCAACGATGGCGCCACGGTCTGTCCGTGACGTTGGAGCAGGCAGTGGAGCAGTTCGAACTCCAGGTGTGTGAGCCTCACCGGTTGATCGAACCAGATGGCCTCAAAGCGTTCGGGCACCAGGGTGAGGGGCCCATAGCTGAGGATTTCGTTGTGATTCGTGGACCCGACAGGTGCACGATCACTGCGACGCAACAAAGCCTTGATCCTGACCTGAAGCTCTTCCAGATCAAAGGGTTTGGTCAGGTAGTCATCTGCACCGGAGTTGAAACCGCTGACTTTGTCCTTTGTGCCTCCTAGAGCTGTAAGCATCAGGATCGGAATGCCCGCTGTGCGGTCGTCACGCCGCAGGCGCTGACAGAGGGTGAGGCCGTCAACCTTCGGCAGCATTAGATCCAGCAGGATCAGATCAGGGGTGTACTGGAGAGCAAGGGCCTGACCTTTAATGCCGTCGTCGGCGCGCTGCACGTCGAAACCACTGTGCTCCAGGTGACCGCTCACCAGGTCGCGCATGTCCTGGTCATCTTCGATTAGCAGGATGCAAGGCTTCATGGTTTAGCGGCAATGCGGCTGGAGAAAAAGGAGCGCTTGTCTGTCGGGAGTAACGCTGAGCAGATTCTCTCAAGCTTTTCAAGTGTCTGCAGATTTTGGGTGGCGAGTCAGTGATGGGCTTGTTTGCAGGAGATCGTCTGCAGTGACAGCGATGTGAAGGCTTTTTTAGTTTTGTTTCTCGATCGGCTGTTTAGGAAGTCTTCCGCTTCGGGCAATCACCCGTCACGAAATTCCTTTTTTTGTCAATAAAAAAGCCACAGCAAATGCTGTGGCTTTAAAGCTCCCCGGGCGGGATTCGAACCTGCGACCAATCGATTAACAGTCGACCGCTCTACCGCTGAGCTACCGAGGAATGGCTCCCGGAGACCTTACCTCTCGAATGCGCCGCCCTGCAAGCGTCGTTGCAGTTCCATGCCGCTGGTCCATGGGCCGATGCGGCCATCGTGCATACGGGCCGCACCATCGGCGAAGGCCAACTCCCCCAATCTGTGGGTGATCCACAGGGCCGTGATCGGTTTGACGGGGTCTTTGCACAGGCGTTGCACGGTGTGCAGCACCGTGGTCTGACTGTCGGGGTCCAACAGGGCGGTCGGCTCATCCAGCAGCAGCAGTCCGGCATCACTCGCCAGGGCTCCGGCGATGGCCAGACGTTGTTTCTGGCCGCCGCTGAGGCTGTGAATGGGTCGCTGCTCCATCTGAACCAGGCCGAACTGTTTCAGTAGGTCTCGCACCGTGCTTTGGCGTTGCTTCCCTGGTTCTTGGGGGTCCATGCCAAGCATCAGATCACTGCCGCAACTGGGGAGCAACAGTTGATGGTCTGGGTTTTGAAACACCAGAGCTGTTTTGGTCCGGCAGTGAATGCGCCCGCTCTGAGGTTCCAAGAGTCCGGACATCAGGCGGAACAGGGTGCTTTTGCCGCTGCCGTTGCTCCCCACCAGCATCCACAGACCAGGGCCTGGGATCACAAGGTTGCAGTGGTCGAGGGCTTGATTGCCGTTCGGCCATCGATGGCTGACGCCCTCAACACTGAGTTCAGCGGTGGCGGTGTCAGGAATCAAAGGAAAAGCCGGGACGCTTGCTGCCACCCGTTGCCGAAGCCTTTTCATAAAGCTGAACGGCGAGAACTTCACTGACCAGCAGCGTCACTTTCTTGCCGTCCACTTTCTCGCAGGTGAGCTCCAGAAGGCGGGGTTGGCCGTGGTCGATGGCCTGGCGGATCTGCTGATACAGCGCATCAGCATCCGCAAGTTCTTTGCGCTGAACAGACACCGGGAGAGGACTCATGCGCAGGGCCAGTTCGATGACGTACAAAGCTTTAAAAGAGATCGATGCGCCATCTTCGCGGAGGGGGCGGCATCCCGTCGGTCCAGAAATGCGCATTTCTACTCATCCCTTCGAAATGGGTGCGGGGAGCCGCCCCATTTCCGTGATCAGCCCCTAGGCTCCTTCGTGTAACGGATCATGAAGCACTTCTCATGACGATCGCTGTAGGACGTGCGCCACAGCGGGGATGGTTCGACGTCCTCGATGACTGGCTCAAGCGCGACCGCTTCGTTTTTGTCGGCTGGTCCGGCATCCTTCTCCTTCCAACGGCCTACCTGGCCATCGGTGGCTGGCTGACAGGCACCACCTTTGTCACCTCCTGGTACACCCACGGCATTGCCTCCTCGTACCTGGAAGGTTGCAACTTCCTCACCGCAGCTGTTTCCACCCCCGCTGATGCGATGGGTCACAGCTTGCTCCTTCTCTGGGGTCCTGAAGCCCAGGGTGATTTCGTTCGCTGGTGTCAGCTCGGCGGCCTCTGGGCCTTCGTTGCCCTGCACGGCGCCTTCGCTCTGATCGGCTTCATGCTCCGCCAGTTCGAGATCGCTCGTCTGGTCGGCATTCGCCCCTACAACGCCATCGCCTTCTCCGGTCCGATCGCGGTGTTCGTCAGTGTCTTCCTGATGTACCCCCTCGGCCAGAGCAGCTGGTTCTTCGCCCCCTCCTTTGGTGTGGCAGCGATCTTCCGCTTCCTCCTCTTCCTCCAGGGCTTCCACAACTGGACCCTGAACCCCTTCCACATGATGGGCGTCGCCGGCATCCTCGGCGGTGCACTGCTCTGCGCCATTCACGGCGCCACTG